>CAZXCQ010000132.1:0-16927 GCA_964639275.1 uncultured Desulfobacteraceae bacterium
GCGGGAACATCAACCCTGAAGGGACCGCCATGTTCGAACCGATCGGAGGTTCGGCGCCTAGATATACCGGGCTGGGCCAAATCAACCCCCTCGCCGCCATATGTGCAGCCCAGATGATGCTCGATTATTTAGGGGAAGAGGCGGCCGCAAAAAGGCTGCTTGAGGCCATCGGGAATGTGGTAAAGGAGAAGGTGACGAACCTCGATGCTGGAAAAATGGGATATTCCACCACCGAGGTGGGAGACCTTGTCGTTGGCTATTTGTAAGGGGGTATCAATTGGCACGCGATTTCTTTACGCTCTCTTATGGGTGAGTTATACGCCCGAAAAACGGGATTCCCATGGCCCGGGTTTCAAAAGGCTAAAGTGTTACGAAAAACTAACTGTGCGGTGAGGTCGAACCTGAAACCTGAAACCTGAACACCGAAACCATCGGGATAGGTGGGGAGGGATAATCATGTTCTGGGAAGAGAAGATCGAATGCCTATCTCGAGACGAGATGATTCAAAGGCAGGAGAAAAGGCTGAGAGAAATCGTAGGCTACGCTTATGAAAACCTCGCGTTCTACAAAAGACGATTCGACGAACATGACATCAGACCGGAGAAAATAAGGACCATAGACGACGTCACATCTCTTTCTTTTACCACAAAGTCAGACCTGAGAGATAACTATCCTTATGGCTTTTGCGCGGTGCCTTTGTCCCGAATCGTCAGGGTACATGCCTCGTCGGGAACCACGGGAAAACCAACCCCCGTATTTCTTACAAAAAAAGATCTGGAAAACTGGACCGATTGTATGGCCAGGAACTGCTATATGGCGGGAGTCCGCGAAGAGGATGTCTGTCAGATCGCCTTTAGATATACACTTTTCACCGGGGCATTTGGTCATCATCTCGGCGCGGAAAGAATTGGTGCCTCGGTGATCCCGACGAGTTCGGGACAGACCGAGAGACAGATTATGATGATGCAGGATTTCAAGACCACCGTCATCCACTGCACCCCTTCTTACGCCATTACCATTGCGGAAAAAATGAGCGAGATGGGCGTTGACAAGAATAGCCTGTCGTTGAGACTGGGGATTCACGGGGCCGAGCCCATGTCTGAAGAACTCAGAGCGGAGATTGAGGAGAGATTGGGGATAACGGCCATCGGTGACTACGGGCTTACAGAGCTGGGGGGACCGGGCGTCTCGATCGAATGCCCGGAAAAAGAAGGGTATCACATCAATGAAGACTTCTTTTACCCTGAGATCATTGACCCTGAAACATCCAGACCCCTTCCGTTTGGCCAGGTCGGTGAACTGGTCTTTACCACACTGCAAAAAGAGGCCGTCCCGATTATCCGGTACAGGACAAGAGACATCACCCATCTTGAAGCAGAGACCTGTGGCTGCGGGAGGACGCTGATTCGGCACGGCCCGATCATCGGTCGATCCGATGATATGCTGATTATCGGGGGTGTCAATTTTTTCCCCTCGCAGCTGGAATGTGTGATGCTCGGTTTTGAGGAAGTTGAACCCCATTATGTCATTTATTTGAAGAAGAAGGGGAGACTGGATCATGTCGCTGTGGAAGTGGAGACACAACCTGATTTCTGGACAGAGGCTCCCCGGGAGAAGATAGCGGAACTCGCGCAAGAAATAGAAATGAAGGTAAAGGATATTATAGGGTTCAAGATCGAAGTCAAGATCGTAGAGCCACTCTCCATCCCTCGCTCGGAGGGCAAGGCCAAGCGGGTTATCGACGATAGATAACCAAGCAATCTGTCTTTGAAATCCCAAGCCAGCACCCTAGCCAGCGTTCCGGCCTACCGGAGGTTTGTCATGGTCAAAAGGAACTTTTATCTGGTCCCTCAATTGAACCGTATGTCCCAGGAAGAAATCCGCAAGACCCCGGTTTTTGAAAAAAGATATAAAACGAACCAGACAAGGGCAGGTGAAGGTTCTTAGGACAATGAAATTACAGTGGCTGAGGGCCGGCCGTTTTGGGGCCTTTTACTATGGGTGGGTCATCGTTGGGGTGGCTCTCGTATCGATGGGTTTTTGGCTGGGAATCAGGACAAGCTTTTCTGTCTTCTATGTGGCCCTGCTGGAGGATTTTTCCTGGAGCCGGGGGGATTGTGCCGGGGTTCAATCCATGGCCCTTATTACCTATACTATCCTGGCGCCCATCGTCGGGGGGTTGATTGATCGCCTGGGTCCCCGGCGTGTAATCTTACCGGGGATTCTTATCCTCTCCCTGGGTCTTGTATTGTGCGCGACCATAGATTCCCTGGCCCAATTTTATCTCTTCTATGGGGTGGTTATGGGAACGGGGATCACCTGTATCGGAATCGTGTCCTATTCGGCGATTCTGGCCCACTGGTTTGAAAAAAAGAGGGGGTTAGCCAGCGGGGTCGCCGTCTCTGGAATCGGGATAGGCACCTTTGCCCTGGTCCCCCTCTCTCAGCACCTGATCTCCTTGTGGGGCTGGCGGGTGACCTTTGTCATTACCGGTGCATTGGTCTTGATCATTTTGTTGCCCATCAACGGCCTCTTTCTGCATCACAAACCCGCTGAGGTTGGTCAACAGGTTGACGGGTTCACGGCAGCAAAGAATCCTGAAATAACGCGGCCGGATTCCCCAAACCCGCCAGCAATGGGATTTGATTGGACCATCCATCAGGCCTTGCTCTCCGGGAGGTTCTGGGCCCTTGTGGCCTTTTGCTTTTTTGCGGTCATCGGGATCTACATCATCCTCGTACACAACGTGAGATTCCTGGTGGACCAGGGAATCCCCAAGATGACCGCGGCCTTGCTTTTTGCGGTGATCGGGCTTATTTCATCTGGCTTCAGGATATTCTGGGGGTGGCTCTCGGACCGCATCGGCAGGGAGATCACCTTTACCATGGGGGTCTTGTGTGCCTGTCTGGGGGTGCTTTCCCTCTATCTGATAGAAACGACCGGTATCAAGGGCTTTCTGTATGGTTTTTCGGTCTTCTTTGGCATGGGGTGGGGGGCGACAGCACCCATGTTCATGTCAGTTGCAGCGGATCTCTTTAAGGGCAAGATATTCGGGCTAATCTACGGGATTATAGAGTCCGGGATCGGTATTGCCGGGGCCATCGGGGCCTGGGTGGCAGGATTCATCTTTGACCAGACACAAAGTTATCACCGGGCCTTTGTACTCGCGATTGCCGTCTTGCTGATATCGAGCCTGTTCGTGTGGCTGGCAGCACCCAGAAAGTCCCGTCCGGCAGGGACAGGATATCAATGAGATCTTTAAGGGGCGTGTTTAGACTCGGCTGGCCCAGTCCCCTATCCTGTCAAATGCCTGAGTGATGTCCGTTTCATCCGCACCAAAGGACAGACGGAGGTGGCCCTGACCTGTGGGGCCGAAGCCGCCACCAGGGATGGTGATGACCTTGGCCTCATACAAAAGCCTGAGCGCAAGCTCCATGTCATTCAATCCCTCAAGGACGATCCGGGGAAAAACATAATAGGCCCCTCTTGGCTTCTGGTAAGAAAAGACATGGGAAAGACCATCGAGACGATCACAGGTGATGTCGCGTCTTGATTGCAGAGACGCAACCAGGTGGTGAATAAACCGATCCCCTTCCCCATCCGTGCCATTGGTTGCACGAAGACCCGCCAGTGCGGCATGCTGCGAAATGGTCGGGGCACAAATGGCAAAGGCGTCATGGACCTTCAGGACCTGATCAATAATCCGGCCACTTGCATACATATACCCGACCCGCCAGCCGGTCATGCAGAACATCTTTGAAAAGCTGTAGCAGGCGATGAGATTATTCTTGAGCTCGGGAATCGATGCCGGGCTAAAGTGGGAAAGGTCATCGTAGAGAAGAAAATCATAGGCCTCATCGGCAATCATAAAGAGATCCCGCTCGATGGCCATCTCTGCCAGCGATCTTATCTCATCTTCCGAGAAGACCGCGCCGGTAGGGTTCATGGGGCTCGATATCAGGACTGCCCGGGTCCTCGGGGTGATTGCATCCCTGAAACCGTCAATGTCCAGTCGCCATCCCTCCTCTTCGATGAGCGGGACAAATACGGGGATGCCTTCGGCAAAGAGTATCTGTTCGATATGAGAGGCGTAGTTTGGGGAGGGAATGAGGACTTCATCCCCCTTTTCAATGATCGTGGCAATTGCGCTGCCAAGTGCCTCCATGGCGCCGCAGCTCACAAACAGCTCGGTTTCAGGATCGACACTGACGCCCTTGACGCGTTGGAGGTGCCGGCCGATCTCGGCTTTGAGTTGCGGCATGCCCGGCTGAAGAGAGTATTTCCCTGCGGTGTCATCGCGCCGCAATGTCTCGATAACGCTCTCGCGTATAAACGATGGCGTGCCAAAGGAGGGAACCCCCTGCCCGAGAGAGATGCACCCCGCCACCTTGCTCGCCAGGACAGGCATCTGTTTGATTGCAGAGACACTGATCTGTGCCACGCGTTTGGCGATTCCGGTTGTATCCTCTTTCCTCCCCACGCTTGTATACACTGATCTGTTCTGCATCTTGCTATGTTCCGCTAATGCGATCGTGCCGCATGATAGCCAAGCTCAAATGCCTTCTGGTTAAACGCCAGCTTGGCCCCGGAAAATGTCTCCTCAATGGCCTTCAAATACCTCTCCTTTTTGAGGGGAACCCAATTCAGACCGGCAAACGCCCCCACCATCACCACGTTTTGTGCCCGTGGATCCCCCGCCTTTTTGGCGAGCTCGGTCCCCTTGACCATCTTGAGATCGGCGGCCAGAATCCTCACACGGGAAATCAAATCATCCATGTCCGGATATTTACTCCTTTGCTGGAGCACATCCAGGGGATAAAAGGGGCGGTCATTCATGATCACCCGCACGGTATCATGCCCGTAATCACGAAAAATGCGGTAGACCTCCAGCGGCTCAAACCCCACGATAACATGGCCCTCCCCAAGCGGGATCAGGGGACCATAGGCACGTCTTGGGGAAAGCCTTACATGACTGACCACCGAGCCGCCCCGCTGGGTGGCACCATAGGTCTCCCCGACACTTACAAAATACCCTTCCTCGCAAAAGGCCCGGGAGATAATATCCGAGGCGAGGATATTTCCCTGCCCGCCGACACCCGAGATGATAATATTTAGCGGATCAAAATCCAGGGTCATCTTTCCCCCCTTCCGTTTCGACCACAATCGCCCCTTGCGGGCACACAGATGCGCATACCCCGCACCCCATGCAGAGCACATCGTCAATCCTGGCCTTACCCGTGCTGTCGTCCCATATGTTGGCCGGGCAGGAAAAGACCCGGCTACAGACTCGGGAACATCCGCAGGCATCGCCCAGACACCGCTCTTGATCCACATACACACGCGAAAGCGGCCGGTCCCTCCCGGCCTTGAGGGCGCACTCCCTCCGGAGGATAAGGACCTGTGGACCGCCTTTTCCAAGGAGGTCAAGTATCGTTTCAGTGGTCTCTGCCACCTGATAGGGATCTCTGACAGTCAGCGGTATGTCCAGGCCTCTGACCAGTTCTGCCATCGGCACGGCCGGGGTTGCCTCCCCCATGGCCGTTAGACCGCTTCCCGGGTGGGGTTGATGCCCTGTCATGGCCGTTGTGTCGTTATCTAGGATAACGCACAAACACTGGGATTGGGTGTTTTTGGCATTGATGAGTGGGGGTATCCCGGCGTGATAAAAGGTGGAATCCCCGGTGATGGCTATTGTCGGCTGGTCAAGCCCCATTTCCCTGAGCTTGCCAAAACCGCTGGCAAGTCCAAGGCCTGAACCCATGGAATGGACCGTACGGAGAGTCCCGTATCCTGTGGGCAGAACCCCGAGGGCATAGCACCCGATATCCCCCAGGGCGACACCCCCTCTGCCGTCCAGAGCCAGCGCCGTCTTGATCGCCCAGTAAGAGGCCCGATGGGGGCAACCGGCGCAGAGGGTGGGGAATCTCGAAGGGAGATCCATCTGGGGCAGACGTCTTATTTCCTCCTTGAGGCGCGCGGAGCCCGGTTTAAACGGAATACCCAGGACATTGGCGAGCGCCTGGGTGGTGACATCGGGATCCATTTCACCCATGCCCCTCGGTTTGATGACCCAGGGCACATCACCGGATCGCTTTCCCAGAAAGGTAAGCGGACCGACCTGATCCCAGTGCTGGGCCGCAACGATCTTTGTCTGATCCTCGAGGAAGGGCTCGATCTCTTCAAAGAAAAGCACGCGGTCTGAGCGCTTGAGGTTCTTAAGCACCAGCGCCTCCGGCAGGGGCCACACCGTGGCGATCCTCAAAACCCCGACCCTTTCCCCCACACCCAGACGTTCTACGGCCTCGAGGGCATATTCATAGCTGACGCCGCTCGCAAAAATGATCAATTCGGGTCTTTCCGCGCCGGTATAGCGGTTAAAGGGGCTATCCACAAACTGATCCTGAAGCAGATCTAGTCTCTTGTGGGCGTCCGGATGAAACCGGCCAGCGGTAATAAAACCCTTGTCCACAGGAAATCTGGGCAAGCCTTTAGCGGACCTGATCCGTCCCAGTTTCACGGTTGCGCGGGCATGGCAAATTCGTGTCGTCAGCCTGACAATGATGGGGAACCCCACCTTCTCCGAAAGCCCAAAGGCCCAGATCAGGATATCCCTGGTGTCCTCGGGACCCGTCGGTTCCAGGAGGGGGACATGGGCCGGAGGAGCCAGATAACGCGAATCCTCTTCCTTTACGCTTGAATGGGGACCGGGATCGTCTGAAACGACAATTACCAGTCCTCCCCCAATCCCCGAGAGATGGAGTGTGGTCAAAAAATCCATGGCCACGTTTAGACCGTCGGCCTTCATTACCGAAAGCGCCCTTATGCCTGCAAAGGACCCGGCGGCCGCAATCTCCAGCGCCACCTTTTCGTTGATGGACCATTCGGCGTACAGACCACGCTCCCGGCCTACGGCTGCCAGACACTCGAGGATTTGTACCGAGGGCGAACCAGGATAGGAAGTAATGACCTGCACACCCGCCTCAAGCGCACCTCTCGCCGCTGCCTCATTACCCGAGAGAACGCACCTCTTTTCGGGTTGATCCAGATTCCAAATAAATTCTGTCATAAAACGAAACTCTCTTGTAACCGTTCACGGGTTCAAAGGTCCAGGGGTTCAAGGTTAATGCTTGTCCATGGATTCCATTCAAGAGTCATATTTACGTGAAAGGCATACGGATTCGTTATTCGCAACCTGAAAATTGGATGAGGTCCTAAAAGATCTTGTTCGGAAGCCAGATGGCGATCTGGGGAAAGATCATCACCAGGGCCAGACCGGTTGATTCAACGATGGTGAAGGGAATGACTGACCGGTAGATGTCTCCCATGGTGATCGAAGGTGGCACAATTCCTTTCAGATAAAAGAGATTAAAGCCAAACGGGGGTGTCATATAGCCGATTTCCATGTTGATGGTAAACAAGATCCCGAACCACACCGGGTCAAAACCATGGGCCGTAACAAATGGCAGGAATATGGGGACCGTAATCATCATAATACCTGCCGGGTCCAGCACCATGGCCAGGAGAAATATGACGACCTGTATAAAAATGATGGTCCCCCATGGGCCCCCCGGTATATATGCCATTATATCTTCAATCAGCTGGGGGGCTCCCATCCCGTGATAAGCAGAGCTAAAGCAGTAGGCGCCAAAGAGGATCCACATAATCATGCCGGTCAGCCGTAATGTGCGAACGCTGGCTTCCATCACGAGCTTCCACGTCAACTGCCGGTATACCAGTGCCGAGATAACGGCTCCCAGGACCCCTGCGGCGGCCGCCTCTGTCGGCGTCGTGATGCCACCGACAATAGACCCCAGCACCAGAAGAACGATAATCATGGGCAATAAGACCGCCTTGAGTGCCGCCAGCTTTCTCTTCCAGTCTCCCCGTTCTTCGCGTGGAAGGGCCGGGCCGAGATGCGGTTGGAAATAACATCTGATTGCGATGTAGCTGGAAACGAGAACCAGGAGCAACAGGCCCGGCATGACCCCGCCCGCAAAAAGCCTTCCCACCGATTCGCCTGAAATGAGCGCGTAAAGGATCATTATCACACTGGGGGGAATGAGGATTCCCCAACCCCCCCCTGAATTGATACACCCCACGGCCATCAGTTTATCATAATTTCTCTTTAGCATGGAGGGAAGAGCAATGGTCCCCATGCTCACCACGGCCGCCCCGCTGATCCCACACATGGCCGAAAAAATGGCGCATATCACGACCGTCCCAATGGCCAGCCCTCCCCTTACCGGTCCAAACCAGAGATACATCATCTCGTAGAGGTCATTGGCCACCCCGGACCTCTCCAAAATCATGGCCATAAAGATAAAAAGAGGTATGGCAACCAGGGTAAATTTATTCATGGCCCCCCAGGCCTGGGCGGCGACCATGTAAAAGGCCTCTGGCCCCCAGGTAAAATAGATAAAAACGATCGGCACCCCCCCAAGGACAAAAGAGAGGGGAAGACCCAGCAGGAGGAAGACCAAAAGCGAAGAGAAAAACAGGACTGTCAGGAGTTCAATACTCATAGTGTTTCCCTCTCTACGGTTTCGTGAGCCGGTAGACGTTTCCCGGTAACCAGGGTGAGGATATCACGGATCAGTTTGGCGATTCCCTGTAGCAAAAGCAGAGAGGCCCCAAGGGGGATCATGAGTTTCGCCGGGTATATGGGGGGGTTCCAGGCCGATTCGGAATGCTCGAATGTGGATAGAGATTCCCAGGCCAGTGAACCTCCGTAGATCAACATCATACCGCAAAACATGAGAAAGAGAAAAAAGGTGATGATATCGGCTATGGCCTTTCCCTTCTCAGAAAACCGCGAATAGAGGATATCCACGTTTACATGCCCTCCCGACAGGAGGATATAGCCCCCGCAGAGTATGGCATATGCCCCGAATATCAACTGGGTCAGCTCGTTGCCCCAGACAGTCGGAGAGTTAAAGAAGTACCGCCGTATTACCTCAATCAACACCATGACAAACATGAACAAGACCCCAAAGGATAGGACCTTTCCCACCCAGGCATTGATCCTGTCGATTGCATTGAGAATTGCGTTTAGCACAGCCACCCCGTCTCCTCCATTGATTAAACGGTCATCCGACCCGAACCCTTATCCTCTGCCTTCCGGAGCGGGTCAAATGACCGTTATTTTTGTAGGTGAATATGGCTTTCTTTATTCACCCGGGCATTAATTCCATATACTATTTTCTCTTAACCCCGATGTTGCGAATGAGGGCATCAATTATCCAGTTGCAGCTTTTATAACAGCATATTCCATCGGATTGGGTGAATTCCAATGCAGCATCGGGGTTAACGACCCAGGGATTTGTTAAAGTCTTTGAGCATTTGGACAGCCTTGGCACACGCGGGACCTTTCTTGGCCACGTCATCCCATATCTTCACCGCTGCCTCCTGCATCTTGACGTATTCCTTGGGAGGGAGAGTCAAGACCTTTACCCCCTTTTCTTTTTCGACCTTCTTAAGGGTTATGTTCTCCAGATAGATATATTGATTGGTGCGCAGAAAGAAGTGCTCATCAAGGGTTGCCAAAAGGATCTTCTGGATCTCTTGGGGAAGTTTGGCAAGCGCCTTTTGGTTTATCAGCCAGATGTCCGTGCCGGCAATGTTAAGACACGGCTTTAAATGGTACTTGTTAACGTCGTAAAACCCCATGCTGTTGCTGCCTTGAACTGCGCCCCAGTGGGCCCCGTCCACAACCCCGGAGGCCAGGGCGGCATAGATCTCAGCCCCGGGTATGTAAGAAGCGGCCGCCCCAATAGAGGTCAGGTATACCTGCAGAATACCCGAAGAACGCAGCTTTAATCCCTTAAAATCCTCAAAGGTCAGCACCTGTTGCTTGAGAGAAAGCTCGGTGGGGTATACCTTATCCGTCGCATAATAGAGACCATGTTTGGCACACTCATCCCTCAGCATCTGTTCAAAACCGAGCCACCGATAAAAATAGACAGCTTCCCACACTTCAGCAAAATTCAGGGGCAGACCGGAGGCCACATTCATCAGGGGCACCTGAGCGCGAGGGTAGGCCGAAGAGGTGATTGCTATCGGGATCATCCCTCTTTTGACCGCATTAAAGATCTCCTTGGGAGGGACCAGGGCCCCGGCGGCATAAGGTTCTATGATGAGCCGGCCATTGGTCCGTTTCTTGAGTCTATCGATAACGACGAGCAGACTATCTTTGTAAGACACACTTGCCGCCGGCCAATGGACCTGACATTTCCACTTGATGACCTTTTCGGCTGCATGCGATGCGCCGTTTTTTAGGGGAAGCAGAACCATACAGAGGGTTAACGAAAAGACCAAAGCCAGGCCAAAAATTCCTCTTATTCTCATAACACAACCTCCTTTTTTTGGTTAAAAGGTTTTTGCGGGCCCAAACGGGTTTCTTTAAACCTCCTTTCTTTTGACGTTACGCTGGGCCGGTAGCCCAATCACCCCTCACTTGACCATCTCCGGCCGAAATCTGAGAACCACCGAAATCAAAAGGCAGGCTCACTTTCCTGAAAAACTTAGGAAACTGGGTTTAATGATGTCAAGAAAAAAGAGAGACCTGCGCAGAAATAACCGCTTGACTTTTACCGAAATATTGGTCACTTTTACCTTCAAGAGCTTGATTAACCCGATGTTATATCGAAATTCACCCTTATACACGAAGCAGTCTGTTATCGAGACACCAGAACCGCGAATGGATGCTGTCCCGGGACTTCATCAACTGTGAATTTTCCCGCTACCCGCAGAAACAGGGCTTCAGACCTGCAAGAACAGCCGTTTTCTCAAGCTCATCCACATCCTTTTCCCAGCATCAGGGCAAACATTAGCATCACAGGAGTTATGAAAGGGGGGATCATATGCGTATCAGGATAATTTTGTTGGCGGTGTTCTTGATTTTTTTCGCCACGGGAAATCTTTTTTCTCAAGAACGTCTTCCTCTGGGATTGCCTGAGGTGCCTGTGCCTGCGGACAATCCACAGTCACCCGAAAAAATCGCCCTCGGAAAACGATTGTTTGAAGACAAACGCTTTAGCGCGGATGGCACCGTAAGCTGTGCCAATTGTCATAACCCTGCCAAGGCCTTTGTAGATGGTCTCCCGGTGGCGGAGGGGATTAAGAAGCTAAAGGGAACCCGAAACTCACCCACCGTGATCAATGCCGCCTATTTTGCCAGCCAGTTCTGGGATGGTCGCCGACCGACCCTTGAGGAGCAGGCCAAAGACCCCTTTTTGAATCCTGTGGAGCACGGCCTGACCGGGCACCAATTGATTATCGACGTAATCCGCAAGGATCCTGATTATCCCGCGCAGTTCAAGAAGATATTTGGTGTGGGACCTGACGGGATTACCATAGATCATGTGGTCAAGGCCATTGCCAGCTTTGAACGCTCCGTAATCTCGGGGAATTCGGCCTTTGACCGCTATATGTATGGCGGGGACAAAAACGCACTGTCCGAATCTGCCAAAAGGGGTCTGGAACTCTATAAAGGCAAGGCCCGCTGCCAGGAGTGTCATGCGATCAGCGCGAACTATGCCCTGTTTACCGACAACAAATTTCACAACCTCGGGGTAGGCTTTGAGAAGATTCGGCCGAGACTCCGGGAGATCGTCAAAGAAGTCAAGATGGCGCAGCAAAAGGGCAGAGAGTTGGATAAATCGATTCTTACCAATAGCGAGGTCTCTGAACTGGGTCGGTTTATGATAACAGGAAAAACCTCGGATATCGGTGCATTCAAGACGCCAAGCCTCCGTAACATAGCCGTCACCGGCCCTTATATGCATGATGGCAGTCTGGCCACCCTGGAAGAGGTTATGGCGCTTTATAACAAAGGGGGGGAAAAGAACCCTTTTTTGGGGAGCGTGAGGGTGCTTAACCTTACAGATGAAGAGATCAAGGATGTGATTGAGTTTATGAGGTCTTTGACGAGTCCGGAATTTGAAAAGGCAGGAAACAAATAGCCACCTAGTCAAAAAGGAGGGAATCATGTTTGACAAAAAGCCCATGAATCGCCGCACTTTTTTGAAGATGACAACAACCTTTGCAGCAGCCTCGATGCTGCCGCTTAAACTCGTAGATGTCTGCTGGGGAAAGAAGGAGGGTGAGAAATTTACCTTTGCCGTTATTTCTGATTCTCACCTGACTCATATCGAAGGCACCCGCTTTGTGAATAATTTTGATAAAGGACTTCAACAGGCAGTGGCAGAATTGGGCCTCATGTGGCCACAGCCCGATTTTTTGGTGTTTGGAGGGGATCTGGCGCAACTTGGAAAAAAAGAGGAGATCGATCACGGTCTTGAAATGTTGTCAAAGGTCGAGGTGCCGATCAAGTTCGTCGTCGGGGAACATGACTACTATCTGGATCTGGGGCGTTATTGGGAAGAAAAGGTCAGCAAACTCCATTACAGTTTTGACTACAAAGGTGTCCATTTCGTGACCTTGAATAGTATTCTGACCTATGAAAACTGGATAAAGCGCTGGCCCACCCCCATGGATAGGATGCGCCAGATGGCGCGTCTTGACAATCCTCAAGGCTCGCCCTTTATGGTAGGCGATAAGCAAATAGAATGGCTAAAAAAGGACCTGGCCAAGGTGAGTCCTGAGACACCTCTCATTGTCTTTTCTCACTCTCCCCTCTATAAGATCTTTAAGCCCTGGAACTTCTGGACAGACGATGCGCAAAAGGTCCAGGAGGTCCTCAAACCCTATAAGAGAGCGACCGTTCTTCACGGTCATGTCCACCAGATTCTCTACAACCAGATCGGAAACATCAGTTTTCAGGCATGGATGTCAACTGCATGGCCATGGCCATACCCGCCGACTTATACCCAAAAACCCAGCATGGTACCCAAGATGACGGTATTCATGAATCGGGCTGACCCTTTTCACGAAAGAGATGCAACGGGGTGGTCTCAAGCGACGATTGACGCAGGCCGTGTATCGCAGCACTTTGACTTATGGGAAAACAAATCACGAACTCTCGTATATGATGAATATGTTGGGTACCCTGTAGACACACAGTATCAGAATCCCTCTAAGAGGATTCCCCCACAAACCCATTATTAATTCTGGATAAGAGGAGGAGGCTTATGCGCCATAAAATAGTTCTTTGTGTCGGTATCACATTTGTCTTGATGATGAGTATTTTTTCAGGGCTGAAGGCCGATGAGTTTACCCAGGAAGATCTCAAAAAATGGCAGGATGCCTTTATGGATGCTGTTATAAAAGGCGAAAAATTGTTCCATAGTGCAATCGGAAGTAACAGCGTCTCTTGTGATATGTGCCACCCCAATGCCAGCAACACGCACCCGGAGACCTATCCGAAGTTTCAAAAGCAGCTGGGAAAGGTGGTTCCCTTGAGAGACATGATTAACTGGTGTATTGAAAACCCCCTGGAGGGTAAGCCCCTGCCCCTAAACGACCCCAGGATGATCGCCCTGGAGGCATATATCACATGGGAAAGGACAGGCGTTCCGCTAGACCCGGGTAAACATTAGTATTCTGCCTCTTTACAACTCACAAACCCGGAGCCTAAGCCTAAGTACCCATGTTCTTAAATACGGAGACAAATTATTATATTGCCTCACCTCCCATTGGCTCGGCTCATTCGAGGCACAGAATTCACGGAACAAAGCCCTGTAGGGCAGGATTTGTTCTTGAGTGGATTGCCGGAGGCATGATGGTTTTCGTTTGTCGGCGTCTCAGCGACAAACGAAAAATCCCAGATTTCTCTACGATCTCTGCGGCTCTGCGGTTAATCGTTAAGATATGACTGAATTGAAAAAGACATAATATTTGTGAATTAGAGTATTAAGGGGGTCTTGAAAATGGGAAAAATGAGATATTACAGGGTCGTTTCACTGGCCATATTTGTTTTGGTGATGTTTCTCTTCTTCCCTCGGCCCAGTTCCGCCAACAAGTCCTCGGTGACAATCGAGGCGCCCGAAAAGGCCGAGAGGGGATCCGAGATTACCATCCGGGTGAATGTCCATCACAATGCAAACAACCTCTTTCACTACACCAACTGGGTATTTGTCAGGGTAAATGGAAAAGAGGTCAAGCGATGGGAATTTTCGTCGTTTGATAGGCCAGAGGCGGGGAATTTCTCGAGGGAGATACGGTACAAGGTCGATGGTCCCCTGGAGATCGTGGCAGAGGCCCACTGCAACATGCACGGCAGTGCCGGCCCCAAAAAGAAAACCGTTGATGTGAAATGATGGAGAATCGTGTTGGTAGGAGGCGTTTCAATAATACTGATCTTGGGTATCCTCAACCTCGTTCTGCTTGTCTTTCAGCTGTGCACCGGCCTGCGCTGGATAAGGGTCTCTTTTAAGACGCATCGGAGAACGGGTATTATCCTTTTTGTCAGCGCAGTCACACACGCCGGGCTGGCCCTTCTAGCCAGTGCGTCATAAAGAGCGAGAAACGGCGAGTCACGCACCACCCTTAGAACGTTTGGCTTGAATGCGGAATTGTACCTTATAAAGCCGACTGGAACAAATTTGGCCATCAAAAATCTCATTTGAAAGGAGTCGAAAATGAAGTTCGAAGGTTTGGAAGAGATCCTCGATTTTGCAATTAAAAGGGAAGTGGAAGCCGCCGAATTCTACGGCACTTTGGCCAAGGAAGAAACATTTTCTGGGGCCCGAGAGATGTTTGAAGAATTTTGTGTGGAAGAAGAAAAGCACAAAAAGCTGTTGGAAGATTTCAAGGAAAAAGGAATCACCAAGAGCCTTGAAGAATACAAGCTAAAATGGATAACAGATATCAAACGCAGTGATTACGTTGTCGAACGGGAATATCAGATGGGAATGGCTTACAACGAAATCCTTATGCTGGCCATGAAACGCGAAGAAAAGGCATTGAAGCTCTACAATGAATTCCTGGATAAGGCAGACACGGAAGAAAGCCAGAAGCTCTTTAAGATCCTTTGTCAGGAAGAAGCCAAGCACAAACTCGCACTGGAAACCCTCTATGATGACTACATGGCCAAGATGGGAGACTGATTCCGGCCTATCCCCTTTGAGCCCCTGAATGCCCAAAAAACAGGGCACCTGCAATATAAATGGTGCATAGCTCAACCGTTCATTTCAATAACATGTTGTTTTTATTACCTCCACACCTGGCACATTTGGTGCAAATTCTAATAAAGGGCATTTGGCAAGTAAAGGAATCTGGGCTCAAGTTTGCACTCCTGTGTCAATTTAGCCATTTTTGAAATCGCCACTCCTTTGCTCTCAAAGGACTAAGGGCTTGCACTCTTTTGTTCCCATCGGTTTCCGGTTCTCCAGCAGGGGAATGGGCAGGCGTGCATTTATCTCGGAGGTTCGGCCATGAATTTTTTATGGATTCTTATCCCCTCTCTTCTCTGCGGTGCCTTCTTTGCCTATCTTGCCATGCATTTGATGACCACGAAGGGGAACACCATCAGCGACATTCTGAAATCGGAGAAGTTTGCGAGTTCCGAGGCGATTCGGGTCGAAATCATGGACAAGATCAAGGTGGTCTCCAACATACCCATCGTGGCCCTCTTTATCGTCGCCTTTGCTGTGGCGGTTGCCTTTCCCAGCTTCTTCTTTTACCTGATATCTCAGGAGGCTGAAACGATCACCCTGACAGGGAATATCGAAAAGGAGATGGACAAAGAGGTGTACGTGGCTTTTAAAGAAATGAAGGTTGAACCCAGCGGGGCCTTTATGATTCCCCTGAGATATACCGACGAGGTTCAGGAGATAAATATTGAAGGGCAGCACTACTATCCGATCACGCTCACTGTCGAGCTCAACAAACTATTGAGCAAAATGGTGGTTGAGATAAAGAGTTGCTATCAGCCAAAACGTAAGCCCACTGAGATTGATCTGAACATGGGAATGAAAAGGGTAAGATTTCCAGGACAAATCTGTCTAATTCCTATCAAAGAGACCCACGTTTCTTCTGGGATGCGAAACCCTGCCGAAAACGGGATCAATGTCAATAAGGAGGATAAAGACGTCCCATCGCCAAAGGGGGTAGGAGATGAAACGAAAATGTAGGTGGATGATTCTAGCGGTCCTGGCGACTATTCTGGTCTCGGGGTTGGCTTTTTCGCAGCAGAGATTATGCCTTTCAGGGTCTTGCTATGTTGTCGATCGAAGAATCGACCGATCCGTCCCGGCCGTCGGATTCAACGTATATATTTACAGCAAAAGCACAGGATGGATAGGGCCTTCTATCATTGACAGTTACGGCCGCTACGCCTTCTACAACGCGCCCCCCGGCCGGTATCTGATGCGCATTTACCAACAGAAACGCCATGTCTGGGAGCAGGGCGTCGTGGTGCCCGGCACAGTGGAACAAATTGTCCTGAGATGACTTCTCCAAGGCGACCCACCCTCCCCTGCCCCGTTGAACCGGGTCTTCCCACCCGTCCTCCGTCCTCTGTCTCTATTCCCGCCCCAAAACCCGCTCATCATTTCCAATAATACCTCCTTTTGCATAACTTAAAAAAATCCTTGACATCCAGGAAAATATTAGCCACTTTCCCTTTTAGAAGCTGAATAGTCCCCGATGTTCTGTTAGAATTCACCTTCACCCGCGAAATATAAAGACACCTGGATTCCGGCGCCTGCCCCGGAGCGGATTGGGGATCCGCCGGAATGACATTCGAGGTGGAATTCACACCTGATCTCATAATAAGTCGTAAAACGACCATAATAACTTCTCTTCGCCTGAAGGGGAGGGGGTTCAACCATCCCCGAAAGAGACTACTAACATAAGTCATACCAAGTCAAACACGTCCCGCAATCCCAGGAAAGGGGGGCTGCATATGAAAGAAGCCTTGTATTTTGCAGTAACGGAACTGAAGGAAGCCACAAAACTCTTGGGAGATTACCAGGAGCGAGCAGTCATCCTTGCCGGAGGGACTGACCTCGTTCCCAGGATCAATACC
>CAZXCQ010000133.1:0-16803 GCA_964639275.1 uncultured Desulfobacteraceae bacterium
CAAATGTCAAATTGCCATTTTTAGGGACAAAATTTATGAGACGCGGTACTAGCCATCTTTATAGGGTGAGATTTCAAAATTTTATGTCAAGTTTCAAGGCATTGTGGTAAAAATAATGAAGTGACACGGGATGCTGGTCTCTGGATTCTGGATGAAATAAGGGATTTTTTTCGGCGCGGAGCCCCGTCGGTTTATCCGTCCCGGACCGGTATCAGCCGCGCAGGTGGAGTTTCGCAAGTGAATCCCCTGGGGGTTAAATGGGAGGGATAAAAATGTTAAAATTTGTGTTGACCGGCTACATTGAGAGCGCCCTTTCCCAGGCAGAATATGACAAACTGGAAGATGGTACTTTTTCAGGTCGGATTCCTGCTTGTAAAGGAGTTATCACTTTTGGCAAAACATTGCGAGAGTGTGAGGAGGAATTACGTTCGACTCTTGAGGATTGGGTTCTCGTAGGATTGAAACTGGGGCATACACTTCCCATCATAGGTGATTATGATTTGAATCAGGAGCCACGCCGTGAGTCGATGGCGACCGTGTAAGCGGCGTGATTTCATCAAACGAATACGCCAAATCGGTTTTAAAGGACCATTCTCAGGAACCCGTCATCAATTCCTGGTTTATGAAAACCATCGGTTAGCGATTCCCTCATACCCAGAATACTCTGTCCCACAGTTGCGGATGATGTTGAATGAAGTCGAGGCGATCTTGGGACGTTCGGTTACGCCTGATCAATGGAACAGCTTGGGCTAACATCGGAATGTCCCCCCTTAAGATAAATCAGGTTAAGGAGGTCATGATGGCGGTCCTTTACGAGAAAGAGGATAAAATTGTCACGATCACACTCAATCGGCCCGAGAGGCTCAATCGCATTGATGCTGAAATCTTTGAGGCACTCAGCCGTGCCTTGATCGATTTTCGGGATGATCCGGCGGCGTGGGTTGCCATTATCACCGCTGCCGGTGAGGCCTTTTCAACCGGAGCGGATCACGACAGGCTGCTGCGACCATGGGCGGATAAGTCGTTTAAGGTGCCCCCGATGATTACGCGCGGTCTCGATATCTGGAAACCGCTGATCGCTGCCATCAACGGCCCGGCCAGGGGAGGGGGGGTTGAGATTGCGCTGGCCTGTGACATCCGGCTTGCCTCGGAGAACGCAACCCTGCAATTGCCCGAGGTAGGGCGGGGGCTGATACCCGGCTGGGGGGGGACGCAAAGACTCCCGCGGATGGTTTCTCCTGCCAAGGCCGCTGAGATGATCTTTTTGGGCACCCCGATTAGCGCCCAAGAGGCCTACCGGCTTGGTCTGGTCAACAAGGTGGTTCCTTTGGCCCAACTCGTTCCAACCGCAAAGGAATGGGCAGCCAGGATCTGTGAAAACTCCCCGCTTGGAATTCGGAGGGCCAAAGAGGCCATGATCCGGGGCAGGAACATGGCGCTGGAAGATGGATTAAGCCTGGAACTGGCCTTTTTTGAGGAGATGCTTCAGAGCGAGGATTATCAGGAGGGGCTTCGGGCACTCGCCGAGGAGAGAAGACCACAATACAAGGGATGAAGACCTCCCGGCAGTCACTTCAGAAGAACCCTCATCCTCGCGGCCCATTATGCCAGGTAAATAGAACCTGCAATAAACCGGTAATGCTCTCCAGACTCAGTGTGAGGCATCTGGGTCAGCGGGCGATTTTGACCCCGGCCTTTTCTCGATCCCAGGTATTTTCCGTAATGCCCACCTCCCGGAGCCGGTACTTCTCAATCCGGTTGGTCGGGGTCTTGGGGAGCTCGGGCACAAATTCCAGATACCGAGGGATGGCAAAGTAGGCCATCCTTTCGTTGCAAAACTGGATCAGATCCTCGGGGGCCAATTCCTCACCCGGCCTGAGGACCACATTGGCCTTTACATCATCCTCTCCGAGTTCGGAGGGGACGGCAAAGACGGCGGATTCCAGGACCCTGGGGTGGGCGTTTATGACCTTTTCCACCTCAAAGGAGGAGATGTTTTCGCCCCGGCGACGAATGGCATCTTTTTTGCGGTCCACAAAATAAAAAAAACCGTCTTTGTCCTTCTTTGCATAGTCGCCTGAATGAAACCAGAGGTTGCGGTAGGCTTCGAGGGTCTTATCGGGCATATTGTAGTACCCTGTCATCATGATATAGGGCTTTTTGGGCCGGACAACGATCTCACCAATCTCTCCCACCGGCACTTCCAGATCATCGTCATCTACCAGTTTTACATCAAAGAGGTCGTCGAGCGCCCTTCCGCAGGAGCCGGTCCTCCTGTTATCAATGGCATCGTGGACGACGAGCCCGATTTCACTCATGCCAAACCCCTCCAGGCAGATAAACCCAAAACGTCTTTCCAGATGTTCCATCACGTCCGGCGGGCAGGCCGCGCCAAAGGCGATTCTGACCGGATTGTCGGCATCACCTTCCCGGGGTTCCTGTTTGGAGAGGATGGTCATCACGGCACCCAGGTAGTTGAATTGGGTGGCACCGAATCTCCTGATCTCGTCCCAAAAGGTGGATGCCCTGAAGCGGTCGCTCAGGACCACCCGGGCATCGGAGACCTGGGCGGTGAGGACGGTCATGAGCTGGGCATTGATATGAAACAGGGGAAGAAAGGTATACAGGACGTCATGGGGGCCGGCGTCGCGCAGCCGCGCCACAAGCCGTGCAGTATGCAAATAGTAGTTGTGGGGGCAGACGACCCCTTTTGAAAGACCGGTGGTTCCGGAGGTGTAGATGATGCTGACCGGATCGGATGGGTGGATGTCGATTTCCACCGGGTCAGGGGTGTGTCCAAAAAAATCGTCAAGCGAAGACATGGAGACAGGGAGAGACCTGGAGATCTCCTCGTCGATCTCACCGTGGCAGATGATCTGTTTGAGCCCGGTCAGGTCATCCCGGATGGAGAGAAGCCGATCCAGAAAGGCGCCATCGATGACCAGCAGTTTTGACTCCGAATTGTTGATGATATGTCTCAGGAGGTCGCCCTTATAGGCGGTATTGATGGGGACCTCCACGGCGCCCAGCTTTGAGGCCCCCAGCCAGACATACAGATAGTTGGGATGATTTATCATCATGATGGCAATCTTGTCGCCCTTTTGTATGCCCAGATCGCGGTACCCATGGGCAAAGCGGTTGGACAGGAGGTCCAGTTGCTCATAGGTAACCTCTTCGTCCTTGAAATACAAAAAGACGCGATCTCTGTGGATGCGGCCCTTCTCTTGGATCAGCCTTCCCACTACATTCCCTTCGATGCCGGACATAAAAGGCCCCCTTCTTTTTCGTTATAACCGTTCATGGGTTCAAAGGTTGTATTCTCATCATCATACGTCATCTGCTACATCCCCACAAACCTGCCCGCTATTGCCGACCTCTTGGGACATGTCCGTTCCTTTCCCTAACCCTGAAGGTTGAACCTGAAACCTGTGAACCCTTATGAGCTATCTAACAACGCCTTCCTCAGTTTAACATAGGGCGGGGGAAGCGCGTACTCGAGTTTGAGATAACCCGGGCTGATGGGATAGGTCTGCTTCCCCTCATGGGAGAGTCTCAACCCGTTCACGACCTCTTCAAACCGGTTTTTGGGCATCGCAAAGGCCAGCTCCCCGTCACCCATCAACCCCAGCCGTCGTTCTCCGTTCCCGGGCACAGCGTATTTGCATTGCCCTTCAAGAATTGGTGAGACCACCGCCAGGAGACAACTGCCGGCCCCGGTTGATCTTGAGGTCAAGGCCTCACCCGATGCAAAAACAGCGGCCTGGATCATCCGCATCACCTGGGCGCCGTTCCCGTAAAATACGATGACGTCGGGATCAAAGTCCGCTGTCTCTATTGGCGATATCAGGATGTAGCTGAATTTTCCAAAGGGAAACCTGGGCATCGACCCGGCAGTCTTTATCCGGGCCTCGGTGGATTGGTTGAGCGGGGCGAGCGGGTATTTTCCGCTGAGGTATTCTTCGGGCCGCACAAATCCCAGCCCCGCCAGCACAATGGGACAGGACTGGCTGTCCCTGTCAAGGACGATGGTCAGGCCCTCCCTGCGGCCCAGGGCCAGGGCCTGGCAGAGGGTAAAGGACGCCCCGTAGTCTCTCAAGGGCCTTTTGGTGTCCGCCGGGATCTCTTCTTCACGGCCGAGCATTTTGACGGCCAGGGGATGGGTTTGGGGCTTGATGTATGCTGACATGGCCTCATGGATCTCTTGTAGACCCATTATCATAAGTCCTCCTCTATGTAGACCTCAACAGGTCTATCGACTCTTTTTGCCGTCCAGGATTTCCTTTATCCTGGGTAAGTTTAGCCTTTTTCTTTTTCTTTTTTTTCTTATCTCGTCGGCCGCGGCAAAGATGGCATAATCCCGGTCAAGCACAGAATCGCCCCACTGGTCATCCTCCACGATATCGAGGCGGGTGTAGGGCGGATCCCACCACCTGTCCTTGGTATTGATGCCCCTGCGACCCAGATCTCGACCCGGTCCGGTAAAACGCATCCAGAGCGGGGGATACTGCATCATTACACCCCGTGTCTCCATTGCCGCGGGACGAAGGGCCTCTTTTCCGGTGCCGGGTGAGAAGTACCACCGCTCCCTGCAGGGGCCCAGGGGCAGGACCGTCACCAGGGTACAGCCCTCCATATATCCCATACGCAGAAAGGCGGTGGCAGGGATCATAGCCACGCGGGTTTCCACATTCATTTGATGAGCGGCCGCAGCGGCCCAGTCGATACTGATCCCCAGCTCCATGGCCCTCCAGATACAGCTTGGCCCTTTCATGAGCCAGCCCCATGGTTCACCGCCGGTCTCGTTGAGCCGATCCTGACAGTTGATGATTGCCTCGCGACAGGTCTTAAAGCCGCAGGCGCCGCAGTCAAAACCCACCTGGTCACACCTCAGACACCGGGTCGTCTCCACCAGTGCCTCCTCTTCAGTAAGCCCCGCCGTGTCTTTTTCAAAACCTGCCAGTGCCTGTTCAACCGGCAAGGGTCCAGTTTGGGGTCTTTGCGGGTCACCCCCCGTTTTTTCCAATGCCACGTGGGCGGGGGTGACCTCCGGGACCCGTTCGGCCGGGGCCAGTACCTCGTCAATGATCCCGAGACCGCCCAGGTATTGGTCAATCCATGAGGCCGCCTTTCTGCCAGCGGCGATGGCCTCTATGACAGAGGCTGGACCTGTCACCGCATCACCACCCGAAAACAGCCCCTCTCTATCGGTGGTGTGGGTGTCCGAATCCACTTGAACCGTATTGTCCTTCCCCAGGGAGATGCCAAACCCGGCCGGGATCTCCGGGGATTGCCCGGTGGCAACGATCACCGTATCTACTTCCATACCGAATTCGCTCCCCTCAACCGGTTGCGGGAGGGGAGTCGCGCCGGCATCCCCGGGCTCCAGCCTTGTCCGGACACATTGCGCCTGCAGGCCCTCTTTACCAGAGGTTATCCTGGAGATCATGGTCTGAAACTCGATCTTTACCCCTTCCCGAAGCGCCTGCTCGACATTGTCATCATAGGCCGGCATATCGGCGCGGGTCCTTCGATAGAGGATAGAAACCTCTTTTGCGCCGAGACGCAATGCGGTGCGGGCCGCGTCCATGGCAGCATTGCCGCCGCCGACCACCGCCACCCGATCGCCCACCTTGACGTCTTTTCCCAGGTTGAGATCTCTCAAAAAGGAGAGACACTCGATCACCCCGGGCAGGTCCTCACCCGAAACCCCCAGGGTGGTGTCACGATGCGCGCCGACCGAGAGAAAGATGGCGTCATAGCCCTGGTCGAAAAGCCTATCCAGGGACTCCTGTTTGGAATTCAACTCTATCTCCACGCCCAGTCCTTTTATGAGAGCGATCTCGTTGTCGAGGATCTCCCGTGGCAATCGATATCGGGGGATTCCAACGCGCATCATACCCCCGGGCTCGGAGAGTGCTTCAAAGACGGTCACCCCGTGGCCGCAGACCTTTTTTAGATAATAGGCCGCTGTCAGACCCGCAGGCCCTGAGCCAATAATGGCCACCCGTTTGCCCGTCGATTGGGTGGATGGCTTGCTCAAATCCCCTTTCCCGGCATGATCCACGGCAAAACGCTTGAGCGCCTCTATGGCAATCGGGGTATCTCTGAGTGCGGCCCGCCGGCACCGGGTTTCACATGGGGCGTGGCAGACATAGGCACAGACCGAAGGGAAAGGGACCCTCTCACGGATCACCGCCACGGCCTGATCATATTGCCCGTCACCGATCAGGCGAATGTAGCGGGGCACGTCTATGCCTGCCGGACAGGCGGTCTTACAGGGCGCCGTGGCGATCGGTGTGACATCAGCCCCAATGAGCAACAGCACCGGAGGTTCACCCATGTCATAGGCCGCTTTATAGGTCTCACCGCTGAGCCTGGCGCCCAGTTTGTTGGCCGTGTCCAATACGCGAATATAGTCCTCCAGCTCCTGACCCGCGACGACTTCCATTTTGATCTCGGTCTTGCCAATGAGCTGGGGGGCGTGGAGTGCTGACTGGGCACAGTGTTGAGCCACCTGCAAAAGGCCCTCCTGGGCGAGCTTTTTTCCATCATATAATGGCATGTCAATTCCTCCTTATTTCTTCTTTCCGGGATCACCGGCACGGTATTCCTTTCCGGTGGCCGGTCTGACGCCCAGCTGATTGACATTGCTGCGAATGGCATCGATGGCCCGGTCAAGATTCACCAGATGGTAATCCACGGCAGGATCGGCTGCCTCAAACTTGGCTCTTGCGTTTATGGCAATCGCCACGACAATGGCGGAATTGCGGCAGTAGCCGAGCTTCTGGGCCGCCAACCCCATGCTGATAAAGGGCCTTGCATCCACATAGAGATGAACGGCCTCCATCAGTGCGCTGCCCACATTGTAGCCCAGTTGATGGCCATAGAGGGCGCACAGGGGGCCCTGGACAAGCGTATCGGATCTTCTGTCTGTCGTGTCAATAATCCCTGCTTTCTGAGTTCTGTGTTCATAGACAAAGCTGCAATCCGGTCTCCCGGCACACAGGCCGCATTCTCCGTTCCAGGGGCTTGAGTAGGCACGCGTATTCCCGAGCAGCACAATGACATCTGCCTGGCGGGCCATTACGGCCTCATAGAGGAAGATGTGTTGCCATGCCTCACGTTCATAGGCAAGTTCCTCCATCTTTCGCGCAATCTCCTCCTGCTCTTCTTCACCGTAGACGATCTCACCTTCGGTCATGGGCAATCCGCCCACATTCGGTGCTGTCAATGCGGCGTTGACCATCAGCCTTGCCGCCAAGACGGTGTTTTCCCGTCTATTTTGATCTGTCGGAGAATAAGGTGGCCAGTCCCTGATTGTTATCCTTGACATAATGTCTCCTCCTTAATATGAGTCAGGTTGGCAGTCTCCAAAAAGGCCCCCAAGGCCATCACTCCCGCGAAGCCGGTTTCTGTAAATGCCGGGGGCGGGAGTCCAGAAAAGGTTGAATCCCCATCTATATCCTGACAATCGCTTTTGTCTGTTTGCCCTCCGGCCAGGACCCGAAGACTGTGAGGGCCTCGTCGGGTGGCCGCTTCTTCAACCACTCCCTTTCAAAGACACCATAGGGCTTGCCCCGATTTTTTCTGGCTTCTCGTTCCTTCTCTCTGGCCTCGGCCGTCCCATTATGATCGACTGCAAGGGTCTCGGAGTCGTAAACGACTTTATAGATATTTGCTGCTGTCCAGTCGGAGATGATCTTGTCCTTGAGGTCTTTCATCACCCTGTCCGGTTCACGAAACAGCGGGTCTCCATAACCGGCACCACCAGCATTCATGTGGATAATGATGTCTCCGTTCTTGACCCGGTGGTACTCCCTAGTGTTGTGGCTTATCTTATAGTCGCCCTCAATACGTCTTTCCTTGAGCAAGTCGAAAAGATTGGTCGGGATCGCCCTGTCCCTGTCTTTCATTTTTTTCCAGATATCGGTGTTGTGGACCTCAATCCCCAGTTTTACGGCCCCGGGATAGCCTCCAAAGAGCCCCTGTACCGCCCGAATATGGGTTTCCCTGCCCCCACTGAACATGGCGACCTCAGGGACGTGGTGAATGATGTAGGCCGATTCTGTCCCGGTCCCCCCACGGAATTTTCCAAAACCGCAGCTGTCCTTTCTGTGCCTTTGATAAAGATGCAGTATGGGCATCTCTGCCTCCGTCTCCTCGGCATCATAGGCCCGTGAGGTCGGCGAGAAGATAAACGAGTTGCTGTCCACACCGTCCATATCCACGCGGGCCCCCATCCCTTCGGTGTTAAAGGGGTAACTGAGTATATCCGATATGCGCACGCCGTACTGGTTGAGCCCGGAGATATTCATTGAAGAGCCACACCCGGTGGCTGCACAGATCTGGGGCCGCAGTTCACTATCAAACATCATCTTGGCGAACAACTCAAAGGCCGCGTTTAACACGATGACACAAAGCGACGGGCCACGGCTGGTGGGCGCCATGGGATCCGCGTTAAATACCGTACCCTTTGGAATATTCCATTTTGTAAAGGTGTAAAAGGGTACCCCCAGGGGCAGATCGTGGAGGATATGTTCCACTACATAGATCGCCGTGTGGGCGATGGTGTGGTGGGGAAAGGCTAGGTAAGAGCCCTGATCATGCTCCGGGGAACTTCCGGTAAAATCAAAACTTATGCTATCCCCTTCTTTCTTGGCGGTGATGCAGCATCTCAGGAGCCCTTCCTTCATCCCCACATGGTCCAGAAACGTGACGACCCGATAGGTCCCGTCATTCAGGCTCTCAATCCGTTTTCTGCTCGCTTCTTCACCGATATTGACCAGGTTCCTGAACAACCCCTTGATATAAACATTGCCCTTTTCCACCGCAAACTCCCTGACGCGATGGGCCAGGCGAGTGGCTGCCGCAACCCTTGCCTTGAGGTCGTTTATGGCCTCACGGGATGCCCTTGACATATAGTTGGATATCATTTCGATCATGTCATCGCGCACCGTAAGATTCTCGCCGATCTTGATGGGCGGGAGTTTCATCCCTTCATAAAATCTATTTTGAGCGGCCAGGGGCATCCCGCCGGGGGTCACCGCGCCGGCCTCGGCTGTGTGGCTGGCTGCCAGTGCCCACCCCAGGAGTTCGCCGTCGTTAAATATGGGGACATATGCCGATTGGTCAGGGCCGTGGATCGCCCCATAGAGGGGATCGTTTGCATAAAAGATGTCCCCCTCTTTGACACCGACGTTTGATTGGGGGTTATCGATATAATTGCTGACCATCCACTTGATGACCATCTGTGGCCATACAGCGTGTAGTATCACCCCGGTGCTGCAGGTGATCAGATCCCCCCTGGCAGTATAGAGGCCTATGGCGCTGTCCCCGCTCCGTATCATCATTCCGATGCCGATCCGCTGGAGAATGACAAATGCCTCGGATATGAACTGGGTGATCTTTTCGCTGTAAATTTCGAGATCACCGGGTTCCAGGAGCTTTGATCCATCAATTTCTCCCGGCGTAGGGGACTCCACCCTCAGCCAGTTTACCAGGGTGTCGAAGTCCGGACGCATTGAGTACCTCCTTAAGGGATTTTTTCAATGAGCAGATTGAGATACCTATCCACCGTTATCTGGGCCCCCGGTTCAAGGACGATATTTGTGTCCTTACCCTCGACAATGGTAGGACCTTCTATGATGTTTCCGGGTCTCAGCTGACCCTGTTCCAGGACCTGCGTACCGCGAAACTCTCCATACGCCTCCCAATAGACCGATCTCCTCCCTTTATCGGCGGTTTTTGAGACCTTTTCCCCTGCCATAGGGTAGGTTGGCAGCTCAATCTTGTGCTGGGGTAAGATGCAATGTAATATAAAGTTGCGGATCTCAATACCGCCTTCGGGATACAGTGCGGCACGGCCATAGACGTCTTCAAATTCCTTTTGGAATGCCTGACAGATCGCCCCTACGTCATCGGGGCTTTCCACTCTCAGATGGGGTGAGCCGGTTCTGAGTACATGGACCTGCCCGCCAAACTTCATTTCCAGTTCCAGCCTGAAGATCAATCCCTGCAGAGAAAAGCCCTCGCCGCTGATATCCCTGACCGCCTGTTGCCGGAGGTTTTCCACCACCTCGTTGAACTCTTTATAGTCCTCAAGGTAGCCCCTGTTTCCCGGCTCCAGAAGGATGATTTTTCTCGATTGCTCATAGATGTGGACAATATCCATCCCGGCCGAGCCGAGGGCACAGAAGGTCGCGGAAAAGGGAAAGACCATGATCTTTTCCAGTTTGCTGTAAAATCCATATCCGCAGCAATGGATCGGCCCGGCGCCCCCGGCAGCAAACAAGACAAAATCCCTGGGGTCAAACCCCCTGAGATAGGTCTCTTTTACGATGATGTCTCCCATGTTGGCGTCAACCAGTTTTTTGATCAGCCTGGCAGCTTCAGGGACATCAATGTCGAGGGGGTCGGCGATTTTTTTCTTTATGGTATCATGGGCCAAATCCTTATCCAGTTTCTTTTTGCCACCGTGGAAGTAATCGGGGTCGATATAGCCCAGAATGAGATCCGCATCGGTTACCGTGGGCTCAGTTCCCCCCTGACCGTAGCAGGCCGGGCCCGGCATTGCCCCTGCGCTCAGCGGCCCGACTTCGAGGCTATTGCCCAATAATGGGTTGATGCGGGCTATAGAGCCTCCTCCGGCACCGATCGATCGCAACCAGAGCATTGTCATATCAATCCACCAGTCCTCCACAACAGGCTTGATCTCATAGAATCGAGGACTTCCCTGGACTACCAGCGACAGGTCAAAACTTGTACCTCCCATATCGCTTACAACAACATTTTCATACCCCAACATCCTGCCCAGATGAGACCCCGCCATTAATCCCGCGATGGGGCCTGCGCTGTAGGTCTGCAGGGGGGTCGTCCGGGGAATGGGTGCCATACCCCCGGTACAATGAATGGCGAGCAGGGATCCTTTGCCGCGTCTTTCTCTCACCTCGCCGACCAGGTCCATCATGCCCATCTGGATTGGCCGATGGAGATAGGCATTTAATATGGTTGTTGTGGTCCGGGTATACTCCCCCTGTTTGGGGCAGACCTGAGAGGAAAGGGCCACCAGTAGTCCCGAACCCAGGTATGGGCCAAGGAATTCCTCACGGATAATCCCCTTGATCCTTTTTTCATGAACCGGGTTTACATGGGAATTGATCAAGGAGATCACAAATCCTTCCACCCCCCTGCTTAGCAGGTGACCAATCTTTTCGATAATGTCGTCCTCATCGAGGGGCCGGATAACCTCTCCGTTGGAGTCTATACGCTCCTTGGCGCCTACGGTCATCTCCCTGGGAATAAGCGGTCTTGGCTTTACGACCCGGGCCACATTTCGCATCTCCTTAACGGTCATCTTATCGGCCCAGCTGGAGCCCTTCCCGATAATGACCATGTCCTCAAATCCTTCGGTGGTTATGAGGCCCAGCTTCGGTCCGATCTTTTGAATGAGGGCATTGGTCGCATAGGTTGTGGAGAATCTGAATGTTTCCATGTTCTCCAGCAGGTTATCAGGGTCTAGCCCCAACCCCTCAGCCGCAGCCTCCACGGCCTTCATAATGCCTTCTGAGAGCCTCTTTGGGGTGGTAGGAGATTTTGCATAGGCGACCTTCCCCCGGAACAGGACAAAGGCATCCGTAAAGGTCCCGCCGGTATCTACATCGATATAGGCCTTCACTGCTTCCTCCGGAGATATTTCTCTCTTAGATCGTCCAAGTCTAATTCAATATCATAGGTGATCGGGTGACCAAGCGGCAGCATCTCATTCTCAATCATCACACCACACTCCGGGCAGTAGAATTCTATGATCGCCGTCCACTCATGATTGGGGGCGAGGCTGTATTTGCCTTCTACCAGGGGCTGATAGATCGTTCTCGGGTCCCTTTCGTAGACGAGGCATCCTCTCTTGTAGTTCTCCCTTGCCGAAATCAGCTCTTTCTCACAATGGTGGCAGCACCACATCTCCGTATCCAGGTCAATATCCAGGTTCTCGGTAATCTGTCTTTTCATTTCCAACACCTAACCCGGCTAAACCGGAACCAAAGAGGAATCTCTCGCAAAGGCGCAAAGACGCAAAGTTTTACGCATAGATCTTCCGGCATTGTTTCTCTTTGTGTATCCATTTGGCTCTCTTCAAAATTGATGGATTTGTAAAAGGCCCGAAATCACCCTTTTTTGTCATTCCGGCCCCGTATAAGATACGGGATAAACTGCAGCCGGAATCCAGGCTTTCCAAAAGGTTATGGACTCCGGAGCCTGCCCCGGACCCCGATCCGGGGTTGACCGGAGTGACGAGGTTTGGGGCTTTTAAAGCTAACATGTTACAAAAAGGCTAAACTGTCCTCATTCTTCTAACCGGACCATCTCAATGAGTCATCCACAGATGGATCTGACAAAGGCAATTTGATCCGAAGCACACGTCTTGAGTGGGGTAACCTTATGGATATGAGTCATTTCTCCGTCTGCCTGCCTTACAAGGAGGCTGTAATTGTACCCCCATTCCTGCAATAAGGCCTCGAAACGGCGCAGAAAACTATCCAGATTGAACCAGGTATAGGCGTTTAATAGACAAACACTTGTTCGAATAAAGTCATCCGGGTCATCACTAAAGTCAGAGGCAACCAATACGGGGACGGCCCCCAGGTAGTGTCTCGGATAATCGGATTCAATTATCTCTTTGACTGATCTCTCGTTTGCGGAATTGACCGTGGCATTTCTTAGACTGACGACAACGATTCCACTGCCAAATTCCAGGAGATGCCTTACCTTGTTCTTGACCTCCTCTTGCTGAACTTTGAAAATATTCTCACCGCTATGGCCGGTTTCTTCTTTGATCCCCACAACCATATCCCTGGCCACGACAGAACCTATGATCGGATTGTCGCCACTCCCCTCAAAGTAGACTTCGTTTTGGTGACCTTCACTGAGGACCAACCCAATTCGGGCACCATTTCTGCGGGACAGGGTGTCGGTGATAATTCCATGTGCCTGAAGTTTTATTGATTTGGTTTCTTTGAGCAGATCTCGGGCAGAGTAACCAAACTTAGCCGCCCCCTCCTCGATGCACCTTATCAGACCTGCCAGGGCATCTGGAGGAGCCTTTATCCGAATCTCTTCTGTGTGTCCCTTTGTGTCGTTGATCAAACCGGTTGCAAGGTCTCCTCCCCAATCAAGCTCGACCTCAAATGCCATCCCCCGGGTCCTCCTACGATTATTTCCCAAGATACCATCAAATGTGCTTGACAGCGTGCCTGTTGTAAAAAAAAGGACCTTTGAAGGCCATTTGATCTCCTTCAAAGGCCCCTCTTTTTGGCCTCGCCTTTGATTGCCCTTCTCCTCTCAACCACGGGGAGCATTGGGCCACCTCCACCGGGGAATAGGGCGCCGATTCAAACCCTCGTTTGGGTTCTGATTGATACCCCTGGGGCCGGTGCTGACCATGCCCCTGCTTCAGGCGCTCGGCAGGCTGCCGGATATCTAATCCAGGATATAGACGACCCCCAGGTTACCATCGATCTTGACCCTTTGACCGGTCTTGATCTTTTGGGTTCCCTCCAGACAGCCCGCCACACAGGGAATGCCGTATTCCCGTGCCATGATGACGGGGTGGGCAAGCGCGCCCCCACCATCGGTTATGAGTCCCCTGATAAAGCTAAAGGCCACTGTCCATGCAGCGGAGGTGCCCGGCGCAACCAGGATCTCTCCCTCCTTGATCTCGGAGAGCCTTTCTGCTCCCATGATGACCCTGGCCACGCCTTCTACCACGCCGGGCGCGGCAGCTGCGCCATAGAGGTCGGCCTTCAGTTCCTCCCTCACAATAGGATGCTGGGTGGATACCGAAAGGGTAGGATCACTCCTGAGTACCTCCTGGGCCTTCTCAATGTTTCCGTAAAATGGTGGCGGGTCAAGGTTGTAACTCTTTTCCCAGGCCGCCTTTCTTCGCTCCACATAGGGCCGCAGGTTTACATTTCCCATGGGTATGGCTGCCTTCCTGATTTCATAGGCATGCAGGAAGTGGATGTCTTCAGGGTCATCGATGCATCCAGCCTCAGCAAATCGCCTCCCAAATTCAGTCACGATCCATCGCCCCATGGCACCCACATAAAAATCGCAAAAATAGGTATGGTCTTCGCTCCAGAAGCCCGATTTCTGTGCCGACTTCATCAGGGTGCCAAACCATTCTTTCTGTTCTGCGGGCAACCTGTTGAGCACCTCTTTCTCGGTTTTCTCCCGTTCCTGAACATGACGCTCATGCTCGGCGTCAAAGGCAAAGGACTCCTGGGACAGCAGCAGCTTGATCCGACCGATGGCCAGGCTGGGTTTTTCGATCCATGCAGGGTTGTCGTAAGCGTGCATCCGTTCACATCGCCATCCGTGCTCCTGGAGGAATTGCCCGTATTCCTTTAACCACTTCTTGCCTTTATCGGTCTTTTCAAGTTCCTTTAACACCCCTTCATTGTCCTCGGTCCTGAAAGCATCCTCCAGACCCATGTCAACGGCCTTTCTGGCAAGTTGCCACAGTTCCCTGAAGACCTTGCTGTCCTGGGCCTCATATCCGGTCATTAATCTTCCGAAATCCGGATCTATGGGGGCCTCCTTTCCAAATATTTCCTGCCACATCTGTTGGAACAGGCCATTTATGTAATAGGTGGCCACCAGCATGAGCATATGGATTTCGGCCTCCTTGCGATTGATAACAAACGCGAAATCCAGGAAAAACTTGAGCAGCTCGATGTTGCTGAGCTTTTTGATGTCATCCCACTCCTTAAGACCACGCGATTCCTTGGCCTCCTTATAGAGTTGCAGCAATTCGGATTTGAAGGGGTTCCAGACACCGTCAAAGTCCTCAATAAATGGCTTGATTCTCTCCCTAAAGATCGGTTCCCTGGCCTTGGCCTCGGCTTCGGTTGTTCGCATGGCGGTGATGTAAGGATATCCGTCCCTCACTCTATAATCCCAGCCCCTGGTTGTTGGCAGGTGTAGCGTCTCAGCAGTGTTTGAGATGGCGTATACATACCAGTACCAGCCAAGGCCGATGTAAAGAGGTTTGAATGGGGGTTTGCCGTGCACCAGGTCACAGAGAAGCACACCGTAAATCTCTGGATCTCTCTCATCATCGAATTCATAAAAAGTGAGATCATAAGCTGGATGTAACATGTCTTTTCCTCCTTTCGGCTAGTTGAACCAATCTTTTTTCGACGTGGCGTTTCTTCTCAATAGATCAGGGTAAATGTCTTTTAGGGCTCCTTTTTTGGAGGAATCCAGGAGCCAACCCCCCCACTTATTCAGCCTTCAAATGACCTCGCCAGAACTCTCTTGCGAGACCCGGGTCTAGTTTCCAATTTGCAAACCGTAAGATACCGTAAGCGCTTTTCCCAATTCCGGGAACGATGTCCTGAGTGAATATGCAAATATGCAGGATTGTACTCGGAGATGTTATCAAATCTCCAAGGAAATATAGGTGGTTTCAGTTCCTGTGGTTACCGGCCATCTGTGGCCCAAAGTATGTTCCGGGTGTATAAAACGAAGTTTCCAAATTGTCAACAAAAAATCAATAAACACCGGGCAGGATGCGCCGGTGTCCTGGGGGCTCGCCCAGAGAGACATCTGGACAGCGTCTCACGGCCCAATCCCTGTGACATCCTTTTTAATCACCGTGCTGCGTGGTTTGAAGTCTCTCAACGTGGGGATATTAGTCCGTCTCGAAGGCCTTTACCCCGTTTTCATACACACGGGTGATTTCGGCCAGGGCCTCCAGATTCCTGCCGGCCGCTGCCAGGGCATCGGCCCTGGCCAGGCCGTATTGCCTGACCGCATCCTCTGCGCCGGGCTCGGACATGGCGGTCAAGCCGGCCAGAAGGCGCCGTTCGGCAGCTCGGCTCAATCCCAGGTATGGCATGTCGTCGTACCACAGGAGCCGCTCCTCAAGGCTGGCGAACGGTTCGCGCTGCTTGCTCATCGGGGCAATCCGGCCTCCAAGTTCTCCAGCTCGCTTCAGTGCCGCATCAAAGTTGAAGCGGGTTGCCGGCAATGGCTCCAGGGCACGCATCTGCATCATCTGAAAGAAGTGGTACACCGGCCGAAGCCCTGAGACGAGACCATTACCCGTTCCTCCGGCAATGCTGATACCAAATGCCGGCAAACCTTGAAGAGGTGCGGATCGGGCATACACCCTGAACATCTTTAAGATAAGGTATTTTACCATCCCACTCGTATCCGACCAGTAGACCGGCGTGCCCAGAATCAGTCCCCCGCAGTTGAGGATCTTCTGACTGAGGTATTCAAACGCATCGTCGTCGTATGTGCACTTCAAGTTGGTCATGCACACCCAGGGGAGGCAGTCCTCACAGGCTGCCACCACATGGTCAGCCATCTGCACCAGTTCGGTGGAAGCCCCCGCCTCGATCGCACCTTCGAGTGCTGCGGTGACCAGTTGGTTCGTACGCCCTTCCTTATTCGGGCTACCAACCAGACCCAAAACGATTCCTTCTGTTCCCATGATTTACCCCCTATAACCCAGAATCTCTGCTTTCCCATTGGAGGGCTCGATTATGCCGTCTCCCTGCCAGGGTTTGTCGCAATGGTATCTTATACGCTATGGATATTCAACGGAATTTATCTTCTCCTGATCGGATCGATTATCTCGGGAAGGGAACGCGGTTCGGAGTCCCAGGGTGTTACGGCCCGGGAAAATACATTGACAAGGGCAAATAGCAATGCCAAGATTGATTATATACTTAAATTGTTCGACTGATTGTAACATCTCAAAGAACAGGGGGAAAGGTGTGGCATGGGGGTCTTTTTTTC
>CAZXCQ010000134.1:0-16516 GCA_964639275.1 uncultured Desulfobacteraceae bacterium
TAAAACGTACTTTGGTAAACTTTTTTTGTTCTCACACTTGCGAAATCCGGGATGATGGCATATAAAAAGGTCTGGGATGAAGTCCAGTTCTACAGCAACGATCTCAAAATCGCGGCCTATCTGTACCGGCCTGATGACTGGAAACCGGGCAGCCCGCCACGTCCCGGCATTGTGGTCTTGCATGGCTACACCGGTATGAAGGATGTCTATGGCATGGACGTTCCCCAGTGGCTCTGGGAGGAGGGCTACTTCGTTCTCTCCCACGAATACCCCGGCTTTGGCGTCAGCGAGGGGAGGCGAGGGCGACATCGACCCTTTGAACAGGTACAGAGCACTTTCGACGCCGTCACCTATTTGCAGACGGTTGAAGGTGTCGATCCTGATCGGATCGCGTTCTATGGCTCGAGCTGGGGCGGGGCCAATGCGATCTGGTGTGCTGCTTTTGATAAACGCATAAAGGTCATCGTCTCAGCAGTGATGGTCTCTGACGGTGAGCGCTGGATGCGCTCAGTGCGTCGGCCGCACGAATGGGAAGCGTTTAAAGAGATGGTCGAAGCGGCAGAGCGCAAACGGGTTCTAACCGGAGAAAAGACCATGTGCCAGGTGTCGGAAATTATGCTGACCGACCCCCATACCCAGGGAGTGATAGAACAGTTCCACGCAAAGGACGCACGCTACAACCCCGAATATGACCTTGAAAGCGCGGCTGCGTGCTGGCGATTCAAGCCCGAATGGGTGGCGCATAAGATTTCGCCCCGCCCGGTTCTCATGGTTTATGCCGAACATGACATGCTGGTGCCGGTCGAGGAACAGCTGAGCTGTTACGAAGCGCTTGGTGAGCCAAAAAAACTCGTCAGGTTGCCAAAGGCCCAGCACTATGAATCTTATCAGTTCTGTAACCCTCAAATCCATGAGATCCAGAAGGTCGAAGCCCTCAACTGGTACCGCAAATATCTCTAGACGAAACAATGCGGTGCCCCACGTGCACCCCTTACCCATTTGAACCCAAGGCTATTTTGGATAGAAAGGAAGAACCATGAAGAAAATATGTTTTGCGGGTTTGTGTTTGTTTGTTCTTGCCTGCGCTTCCATCCAGACATCAAAATCCCTGACAATGGATCAGGTCATTATGTCACCATCTGATTATTCAAAGACAAACAAGTTAGGCCCTGAACTGACCGTCAAGCATTGGAAGGGTTTGGAAAACATATTTAATGCGGTCAGGGCAAAGTATGATCCTGCTAAGGTCGAATTTGGTTTAATCAGGGTCTTATCGAGCGGCAGAAAGACCGGCGGCATAATGTTCGGGCGGAGGATTACACTTGATAAGACGAAAAAAGCAGCGCCTGCCAAAAATGAGAAATTGTTGGCCGTAACACTTGTCTATGGTACGCCCTTTAGTAGCCTGCAGACCGATTTTGGTACCAGGGCAGCGACGGTTTTCAAAAAGTATGGAAGAGGCATTATCGATATCGTCAGCAAAGAAAAAGAGATTTTGAATGATGACCGTGTGGCGGGTGTTGTAATACTCTTTAAATGGACTGTGGATGAAGATAAGATTGAGGCGATCATCGTAACATCACCCAAGGACCTGTGTGAAAAGCTTGCCAACTATTACATCTCACCCCAGTCATTTCTGGACGCCAGCACAGTGCTGGGCTGGAGGAAAAAGGCCTTTTCAGGGAAAATAGATGTTGATCTAAAAAAGGCCTTATGAGTTCAGGTCCTTTCTGATCCTCACTGGATTTCCGGTCGGGAATCACCGACCGCTGACCACTTCCCTGACGCGCTGGACGATCAGATCCAGCGGGGTCCCCGGCCCGTAATTGCCCGAAACGCCCATTTCACTGAGCACTCTGGCATCCTCCGGAGATATAAGCCCACCTGTCATGACGTGGATATCGGCGGCCTCTCCCCTCTTGAGCTCTCCCAGCACAGACTCCGCAATGATCGGCATACTCCCCGTATGATCACTCAGCGCGATAACGTCAACCCCCTCATCAATCGCCGCGGTCACAACCGCCTCCGGGGTCTGATATCTGCCCGTGTAAATGGCCTCCATCCCGGCATCACGAAAGGTGTAAAGCAGGGTAAGCGCGCCCCTTTCGTGGATATCACAGCCGATCTTTGCGATCAAGATCCGGATCTTTCTGTCTTCCTTCACGGCTATTCACTCTCCTTGACCAACTGGCCAACAAAAGACGGCATATCAATCTGCTCAAATGGATCGTAGGGAATCCCATAACCCACCCTTATCACCCCTGTCACCTCTCCCAGTGTGGCCCCTGTCTTGGCGGCCTCGATTATGGGGCGTGTCACATTTCGGCCATCCCTGGTTGCGCGATAGACCTCTTTCAAAGACCCCCTAAGACTCTCCTGATCACGGTTTTTCTTGAATTCCTTGACCTCCCGCACCCTTTTCTCCCGAAGGGCCGCGGAAGGCGCCTTGTAGGCGACATCACGAACAGCACGATTGATGGGCCCCTCGTCACCCTCTCCCTGGAAGGCATTGACCCCGACGATCAATCGATGGCCGTCCGCCTTTTCACGTTGTATCCTGAGGCGGTTGGCCTCCATGACCTCGTTTAGCCATCCGGATTCGAGGCATTCAAAAATCCCACCCCTTGCTTCAACTTCATCCAGATACCCATTGACCTCCTTTTCCAGTTTGCTGGTCAGCCACTCCAGATAATAGGACCCGGCCAGGGGGTCGGCAACCAGCGGGACATTGGCCTCATGGGTAATGATATGCTGCGCATCCAGATTGAACACCCGGGCCTCGTAAGACGGCAGGCCAACCGCCTCATCAATACTAGATGCATCCAGCGAGTTGACCCCGCCGAGAACGCAACTGAGAATCTGCAGGGTCACCCGCGCGGCGTTATTAAGGGGTTTCTGGCTCTGAAGCGACAACCCTGAGGTGCGGATACCAATCTTTAGCTGCATGGCCTTTTTTGTCCTGGCCCCAAATCTTTCTCTGGCGATTCTGGCCCACATCCTTCTCGCCGCACGAAACTTTGCAATGGTCTCAAAGAAATCAGATTCTGCGTCCAGTGAGAAGACCATGGCCCCATAGTCGTCAACCGAAATGCCCCGCTCACGCAAATCGCGGCAGATGGCCGTGGCCACGGCCAGGCATCCACCCAGCTCCCTCACTGCATCCATTCCCCCCTGGCACGGATCAACACCATTGGGGGCAAAAGGCCGCCATTTGGGTGTATGGCGGACCGAGTACTCGATGTGATCCAGGCAGACCCGTCTGGCAATGTGTGTGGGAAAGTCAGGGCATCCATACACAAGCTTTGCCCGAACAGGGTCATTGATACTATTTCCGCGAAGCCGGGTGGTATCCAGCCCCTGGTTTTCCATGAGGGCCACCAATAACGCGTAGAAATACATGAAATTGGATATCCCGCAATGGGCCAGCTCGTAAACCGCGTTTTCCAGCGGGAGACCTTCCAGCATCTTTTCATAGACGGTCAGGCCATAGGTGGCAACGCCGCCGCACATCATACTGTTCCAGGCAAAGGGGTGATCCGGGTCTATGCCGGACTGGGTTGGCAAATCGGCCAGCAGGCGAAGATCGGTCATTCCATTGGCAATATACTGCTTGAATGCCGCATTTGTCTCTTCCGGCGTGCTGTAACTGACGATAAATGACTTGAGCCAGAGGCGGTCCCTGTACATCTCCGGATATAGACCGCGGGTAAAGGGATACTGGCCCGGATCTCCCAGGTCGGTCTCATACGAAATGTCCTTACAATCCTCCGGGGTATAGCAGGACTTCAATTCGATGTGGCTCTGTGTTGCTGTCCTCACCATATGACCGAATTTCCGGTCCATCAATACGGCTTTTTCTCCCATGGGTTCCCCCTCCCGCATTTCCCACCTGGAGAAGGGAATGCGTGATCATCGAGCGGTCAGCAATCTTCGTTGGCAAGTGAAAAAGTATGTTGCACGACAGTATAGAAGGAGATGGCCCTTGGAGTCAAGGGTTGAGGACCTGTCTGAATGCGGTGGATTTGATGGTATCGTAAAAGGCCGTCACCCTGTTGAAGCTTGTGCCGGGCTCAACGGATCGGCGCCGTCCCTGTTCCGGTCTCTCCCATCTACACCCCCCATGAGATACGATATCTGATCAACGATTCTGACGCCCAGACGATCCTGTGTTTCGATACAAACTTCAGGTATGTCCAGGAGGTCCTTCGGGCCATCGGGTTTCTTTTTGACAAGATCCCCGGCGGTGTGATATAGAAATGCCCCCATATCTTTTCCTTAAAACAGCTCCTACGTTCTTCCCCTGGAGGTGTTCAATCGCTGGAAGGCCAGGTCCCATGTGCCGATTTATCAGGTCTACGGTGCCACAGAAGAAGGCCATTAAGGTCGGAAAGCTCCTCGGGCGGGAGATCAGGGATGAGGAGCGGAAAAGAAGTGGTCAGATGTAGCAATGCCAACCCATCGCCAAAGACTCATCGAATTGCTCTCAGAGGACACCTTCACCCTCCAGGAGCTCTCTTCAGAGCTCGGGCTCTCGATGAAAGAGGTCCTGCACCACCTGGGACACGCACGGAAAAGCGTTCGCAGGCCCTTCGAGTTTGTGATGCAGCCTGCTGAATGCCTGAGCTGCGGATTTGTCTTTAAGGACAGGACCAAGCTCCATTCACCGGGGAGATGTCCCAGGTGTAGAAGCAGTCACATCAAGGAGCCGGCCTACAGGATAGAGAGACAATAAGAGATCTCAATCCATTCGCATGACAGCGGTTTTTCGCCACCAGTGCCTCTTGATGTCTTGACTTGACCATTCTATTTGACAATTGTATATCTGAATCCTGGATAAAAATAGAATGCATGGGGTGTTTCTTTGAATTGGGGAAGGAGGGAGGAATAGATGGAATTTAAAAAGATGTTTGAACCGGCTGAGATCGGCACCATGAAACTAAAGAACAGGATTGTCTTGGCGCCCATGGTTCGCAACTGGGCCACCCCGGAGGGGCTTGTTACAGAACGCCTTTTGGATAATTTCGCCGCCATTGCCGCCGGCGGTGTGGGTATGATCATCCTTGAGGCCTGTTACATCGATCCACTCGGAAAGGGATTTGTCAACCAGTTGGGCATCCATGATGACAGATGTATCGAGGGTCTAAGAACGCTGGCCGATGCCGTGCACAAATATGGTGTCAAAGTGGGCGCCCAGATATTCCATGCAGGTCGCCAGACAGTCCCGGCGTTTTGCGGCGGGCAACCCGTGGCCCCTTCTCCCAAACCCTGCGGAATAATGAAATTTGTGGACCCTGAATACAGTCCACGGGAGCTGGGGACGGATGAGGTAGGACGGCTGGCTGATGCCTTTGCCGAGGCGGCTCGTCGGAACAAGGAAGCGGGTCTCGATTTTCTGGAATTGCACGGGGCGCATGGTTATCTGATCAACCAGTTTCTCTCCCCTTATCTAAACGAGCGCACAGATAAATATGGCAATGACTTTGCAGGCCGCATGCGTTTTGTCCTGGAAGTCCTTGAAAAGGTCCGCTCAAAAGTCGGTCAGGATTACCCCGTCACCATCCGTCTCAACGGAAGCGATTTTATGGAGGGGGGAATCGACATCGACTATGCGCGAAAGGTTGTGAAAGAACTGGACAGGGCCGGAATAGATGGTTTTCACATCACAGGGGAGATCTATGAGTCCTTCCCTCAGGGGAGAATGATTTCGCCCATGTCGATCCACCCTGCCCCTCTGGTCGAACTTGCAGCGGCAGTCAAAGGGGTGACGTCAAGACCTGTCATCGCGGTAGGCAAGATATACCGGCCACAACTGATGGAGGATATTCTGGTCAAAAATTATGCAGATTTCGTCGCCATTGGTCGCGCTCTCCTTGCAGATCCCGAGTTACCGAACAAGGTTGAGAACGGAGATCTGGATGACATCAACTACTGCACAACATGCCAGGGATGTCAGGACCGCCTTTTCTCACAGCTTGATATACAGTGTACGGTTAACCCATGGTGCGGTCGTGAAAAGGAACTTGAGATCAAACCGGCTGCTAAGAGCAAGAAGGTGATGGTGGTCGGAGGCGGACCAGCCGGAATGCAGGCCGCGTGGGTGGCCGCCAGACGAGGGCATGATGTCACGCTCTATGAGAAGGACAATCAATTGGGCGGCCAGATGCTGCTGGCCTCCATACCGCCCGGTCGTGAAGACTGGAACGGGTTCACCCGATACCAGATGAGGCAGGTCGCCGGTGCCGGGGTCAATGTGGTTACCGGGAAGGAAGTCACACGGGCGCTTGTCTCTGAAAAGAACCCCGACGTAGTGATCATTGCGACCGGCTCGTCTCCGGCCAGACCCGGCATCGCTGGAATAGATAACGTCAATGTGGTGGAGGCCCGGGATGTCCTCCGGGGCGAGTCAAAATACAGGAGCCCCGTCATCGTGGTCGGAGGAGGTCTTGCAGGCTGTGGGGTTGCAGAGTGGCTTGCGCTAAAAGGGGAGAAGGTGAAAATTGTCGAGATGCAAGCGGACGTGGCCCCGGATATGTTTTTGAATGAAAAGACGACGATGCTTGAGAGGTGGAAAAAACTCGACATTGAGATCTTTACAAAAAAGACGGTTACCGCCTTTACTCCCAAAGGGATAGAGGTGGAAGAAGATGGAAAGACCGAGCAGATTGCAGGGGAGACTATCGTGGTTGCAATGGGGGCAAAGGCCGACAAGAAACTTGCTGATCTTGGAGGAGAAGTCCCGGAATTCTTTATTTGCGGTGACTGTGTAAAGCCCCGAAAGATTCTTGATGCGGTCTACGAGGGGACAAAGGTCGCCTGTGAGATCTGAGCACAGGATCGCCGGATGAAAAAGCCCTTCGGATTCTGTTCCGGTCGCACAATTGGAGAAGGGCATCAATTTAGCATTCTTCAAAATTGGAACTTCGACAGGGGAATGGGAGTTCGGAACCCCCATTCCCCGGGTTTCAAACGGCTAAAGTGTTACGGAGGAGGTATTTACAGGTGAAAGAGTCATCCATCGACAGTTCCAGATGTCTTTGTCCTTACTGTTCAAACACCTTTGAAACGGCTGAAGAGTTACGGGGGCATGTGTTCGCAGAACACAAGGGGCAACCCCTGCCGGCACCAAACGGATTGATCAAACTCATGGTCAACGGGGATGCATACGAGTTTCAGGTCAAGCCAACCTGGACCCTTTATTATCTCCTTCACGACAAGATGGGTTTGATAGGGACCAAGATGTTTTGTGACCGGGGGGCATGCGGGTCGTGTACCGTTATCATGGAGGGCAGGCCGATCCTCTCATGCATGACCCTGGCCATTGAATGCGATGGGAAAACCATCGAGACCATCGAGGGAATCGCGGGAGCCAACCACCCCCTGATCGATGCCTATGTCAAACACCACTGCATGCAGTGCGGTTACTGCACACCCGGTTTTGTGGTGACGGCAAAGGCATTGCTGGACAGAAACCCCAGCCCGACAGAGGACGATGTAAAAGAGTTCCTTGCAGGAAACCTGTGCCGGTGCGGCACCTATCCCCAGCACCTGAAGGCGGTGCTGGAGGCGGTTGAGAATCTTTGAGGAGGACAGACAGAATGGCAAACAAAGTGCCAGGGGATTATCAGAAACTCCAGACCGAAGGGAGATACAGGGTCGGAGCGGATGTCCCGAACGTTACCTTTAGTGAGATAGGCAGGCGCGGCGTACGCCGGTTGGACGGGCATGAAAAGGCAAGCGGGCAGGCGATCTATACGAGAGACATGCAGATTCCGGGGATGCTGTACGCCAGGATACTGATGGCCCCTTACGCGCGCGCAAAAATCAAACATCTGGATACCAGCAAGGCCGCGGCACTCCCGGGTGTCAGGACGATAATCCGCTACGATGACGTCGAAGTGCGGGACAGGATGCTCAATGGGTGTTATTTTGGCCCGGAATGGGTAGCGCCACGGTTGGCAGGCTGGGCATTAAAACCGGTCCATCCTGTGCTTGGGGATGAGACATGGTACGAAGGACAACCGGTGGGGGCGGTGGTGGCTGCCGACAGTGAAGATATCGCCATTGAAGCCCGGAGACTCATCGAGGTGAAGTGGGAGGAGCTGCCATTTGTCCTGGATCAGGAGGAGGCATTGAAGCCGGATGCCCCCGTGCTGAGACCTGGCGCTGAGACCAATTTGATCGAGCGCCCCAGACAGTTGATCAAAAAAGGTGACGTAGAGCGGGGTTTTGAGGAGGCAGACAGGATAATCGAATTCAAGGCCAGACGGAACGCCCATCTATGGGCAGGAGCGGAGCTGCCCAGTGTCGTGCTCAGGTGGAACGGGGACAAGCTGGAGATGTGGGCACACGAGCAGCAACCCTATCATGCCAAAATGCTGTTGTCCGAATGGCTGGGGATACCCATGAGCAAGATCACGATCCATTCGCCCTATCAGGGATGTGCATTTGGGGGAAGAGGGAACCCGGCCAACAACTCGGAGAACGGGATGAACATCCTGGCTGCCTTGCTGGCCAGGAGGACGCGAAGGCCTATAAAATTGCTGTATGATCGAAGGGAATATTTTTATGGTGAATCGGCTGACATGATGATCGGCTCCTTTAAGGTCGGCGCAAAGAACGACGGCACAATCACGGCGGTGCAAATGAAAAATGTCTTTGCCGTGTATATGGGTACACCCGGCATCGATCACTTTATTGAGAACACCAGAATCCCCAACCTCCTGTGTGAAAATCTGACAGCAGATGTGAGTAAGGGACCTGCCTGGTGGTGTCGGTGCGAGCAGCTCCCCAATACCTTTTGTTTTACACTGGTATTTGATCACGTGGCTGCCGAACTGGGACTGGACCCAACACAGGTAGCGTTAAAAAACGATGGTTATGAGGGGAACGACATAACCGCGCTTTCAAAATACAAGCGTGAACACGGGTTTCCGGATAGAGACAGCCTCAGGGAGTGTATCGAGGCGGGCAAAAAGGCGATCGGGTGGGATGAAAAGTGGCACCCCCCAGGCAAAAAGAGACTTCCCGATGGCAGGATGCACGGGATGGCCTTTACATGGAACCATGAGTGGGATGACACACGGGGGACAGGCTCCGCGGCGTTAATGATTGAAAACGATGGAACAGTCAGTATTATCGGGCAGCAGTCGGATATTGGGGTCAATCCCTGGACGACCTACTGTCAGATTGTTGCCGATGAATTGGGAGTACGATGCGAAGATATCAATATCAAGCCATTTACCCTGGACCATGGGTATGCACTTATGTCACCCGATGGATCAGCCAACCTTTGCACCAACGGGGAGATACTCAGAAAGGCTGCACAAAAGGCCAAGAAGATGCTCCTGGAGCTGGCGGCCGAAAAGTTTGAGGGAGTCACTGCTGAGGAACTGGATATCAATAATAGCCTGATCCATATCAAGGGGGCACCGGAAAAACAAAAGACAATCAAGGAGATTGTGGCAAGGTCTATGCCCATGTCCGCCTCTGTTGCCCTGTGGACAAAACCACCGATTATCACCTCGGCCTGGCATAATCAAGGGCTGTGGGGCAGGGCCCTGGAGACCGGACGACCCCATTTGTGCCGGCAGGCGCATTTTATGGAAGTGGTGGTAGACACCGAGACCGGAGAGGTCGAGGTGACAAAAGTGGTCAATGTAAATGATGTGGGTAAGGCCGTGTCTCCCGAGACGGTCGAGGGGCAGATGTACGGTGGTACCTATATGGGTGTGGGCAGGGCGCGAAATGAAGAGATGTTCTGGGATGAAAAAACCGGCGTGCTTCTCAACCGCAATCTTCTGGACTATAAATACGCCACCATGCTGGACTGCGGGCCGATCGAGACCATTATCAAAGAAACGGGTATGGGTCATGGTCCTTACGGGGCCGTTGGGGTTGCCGAAGATGTTGCCACCATTATCCCGGCACTCCTGGGTCCTGCCGTGTATAATGCAATCGGCAAATGGATTGATGAGTATCCTATCACGCCGGACAAGGTTCTAAAGGCGCTGGGGAAAGGTGAGGAAAGGGACTGAAATGCGCGAATTCGCACACATCAATGCCACGACCATCAAAGAAGCGGTCTCAATCCTGCGGGAGTTCAACGGGACAGCAAGGCCCGTTGCGGGGGGCACGGACCTGCTGGGCCAGATGAAGGACGACATACTCCCCAAATACCCCAAGGCGATAGTCAATATCAAGACCATTCCAGGACTGGATTACGTCAGGGAAGAAGACGGCACACTAAAGATCGGGGCCTTGACCAGGCTTCACGACATAGCCACCCACCCCACAGTCAAAGGCGAGTATACGGCACTGGCAGAGGCTGCCCACAGAGCGGCCTCGCCGCATATCAGAGAAATGGGTACGATCGGTGGAAACATCTGTCAGAGCAACAGGTGCTGGTATTACTGGAGTCCTGACAACCGGTTCCCCTGCATCAGAAAAGGGGGCAAGGTGTGTTACGCCATGTTCGGGGAAAACAGGGATCTCCATTCCATATTCGGGGGTGTAAGGATAGGTAGCCCCCCTTGCTCCTCAAATTGTCCGGCCGGCACTGATATCGCCTCATACTTGAGTCGAATCAGGGATGGCGAGCTGGTCGAAGCATGCAGGATACTCCTCGATTATAACCCCCTTGCGGCGATAACAGGGAGGGTGTGCCCTCACTTCTGTGAGAGCAAATGTAACCGCGGTGAGCTTGACGAACCCATCTCGGTAAGGTCCATCGAACGGTTTTTGGGGGATTATGTGGTCGAAAACGCAGGCGAATTCATAAAACCCCCTGAGGTGGAATCCAAAAAGAAGGTGGCCATTATCGGCGCTGGACCGGCCGGGGTCTCGGCCGCCTACTACCTGAGAAGGTCCGGCCACCGCGTGACCGTGTTTGAGAAAATGGAGGAGCCTGGAGGGTGGCTCACCTATGGCATTGCACCGTATAGGCTCCCCAAGTCCGTTGTGAAGAGACAGATCAGTGCCCTGGAGAAATCAGGGATTCAATTTAGGCTCAAGGTTGGTGTCGGGGAGGATATGGCCATAGAGGAACTCATGGCGAAATTTGATGCCGTATTCCTTGCATGCGGGGCACAGAAAGAGAGGACCCTGGGGATAGGGGGCGAGGAGCTGATCATTTCCGGTCTGGACTTCCTCAGGCGTTTTAACCAGGGGGTCAGAGAGGCCCCTGGCCGGAAAGTGGCGGTGATAGGGGGTGGAAACAGCAGCCTGGAGGTCGCAAGGGTGCTGTTGCGGATGGGCGCCGGGCCTGTCATTGTCTACAGACGTAGCGAGGCGGAGATGCCCGCCATGAGGGAGGAGATTGAAAAGGCCAGGGAAGAAGGCCTCAAATTCGAATTCCTTGCCCTGCCGCTCGAGGTGTTTGAGGAAGAGGGAAAAATCGTGCTGAAGTGCGTGCGGGCGATGCTTCAAGATCTCGATGATACGGGAAGACCCAGACCCGTCCCTGTCAAAGGCACGGAGTTCACCACTGAGTTTGACGCCGTGATCAAGGCAATCGGGGCCGATCAGGACACATCCCATGTGCCTCCCGAATTCCTTGATAAGGATGGCGGAGACCGGTTAAAGATCGATGTTTCCAAGTGCTTTTTGGGGAAAAATCTTTTTGCTGGTGGCGATTTCGTGACCGGTCAGGCAACGGTCGTGGAGGCCATAGCCGGGGGCAGGAGGGCTGCGGTCTCAATAGACCGATATCTTGAGGGTAAGGCAACGCAAGTTCAAGACAGCCAAAGGGAAACCAAAAGGCCTCCGGAAAGGTTCAACAGCGCGTGTCTCAAAAAGATGGCGAGAGTCAGAGTGCCCGAACTATCCCTGTCAGAGAGGATGAAGGGCATGGACATCGAAGACATTCTCGACCCCGCTTTTGATGACACGCAAATGGAGGCCAACCGCTGTCTTAATTGTGGATGTGTGGCGGTCAATTCGTCCGATATCGCCCCGGCACTGATCGCCCTGGATGCAAAGATCCAGACCACGGAGAGAGTCATCAAGGCGAGGGAGTTCTTCGAGGCAGGGGTGGAGAAGACAACGGTCCTGGACGATGATGAGATCGTGACCGAGATTCAGGTGCCAAGACCCGGAGAGGGAACCCGGAGCAGCTTTATCAAATTCGCGCCACGAAAATCCATAGATTTCCCCATAGTGAACTGCGCAACCGCCGTGGAAATAAAAGACGGGGTCGTCAGGAAGGCCAGGATATGCCTGAATGCCGTATATAACCACCCATACCGGGTGGCTAAAGCCGAGGAATCCATCGCAGGGAAACCCATAGATGAGTCAACCGCTGAATCCGCAGCCAATGCAGCGGTTACCGGCGCGTGCCCGTTGGCGAAAAACGCTTACAAGATCCAGATATCAAAGGCGCTGGTAAAAAGAACCCTTTTGGCATGCAGGTAAATAGGACCGCCAGCCCCGGGGGCATTACCGAGCCCCCGCAGCCATAATCGATTGTTTCACCAGTTCCTTTGCTATCTGGACTTTATACGCATTCATACTGAGGGGTTTGGCCTCTTTGACCGCCATGCCTGCTGCCTGCCCGGCAATCTCTTTGTTGGGTGCCTTACCCCTGAGGAATTCCTCGGCCGGCCTGGCCCTGACCGGCACCGGTGCCACTGCTCCCAAAACGATCCTGGCCTGCTGGCATAACCCATTTACGACAGTGATAGCGGATGCGACGCTAACGATAGCGAAATCAATGGAATCCCTTTGTCTGAATTTTAGAAATATCGCCGTTTCATCCTCTAAGGGGCGGGGAATCCGGCATTCTGTCACGATATCAGACGGCCGGAGGACATTCCCGGAGGACGTGTAGAAATCCTTTATCGGGATAATCCGACTCCCACCCGCCCCGATCACCTTGATGCCTGCATTGAGGGCAGTAAGGGCAATCGCCATATCAGACGGGCACACGGCAAAGCAACCGTTGCCACCCATAATCGCACTGCAGCGGTTGTCGCCTGTCACTGCAAAACAGCGACCACTCCCTTTCCGTTTGCAGAGTATTCGCCCGCCAATCTGGTGCGGATATCTGTAATAGAGGCAACGCACATCCTGGCAGAGATTTCCCCCGATGGTGCCAAGGTTCCGGATTTGTGGCGTCGCAACGGCCCTGGCGGCATCTGCCACGAGTCCATATCTCTTGTGGATGACAGCGGAACTGGCTATATCCGCCAGTCTTGTCAGGGCCCCTATCTTCAGGCCCTCTCCGTCGGTCTCGATATAATCCAGGTCTTGAAGGGTCTTGAGGTTGATAATGGTGTCCGGGTAATGGGGGAGTATTCTGTCCTTGAGTATTCCAAGGAGGTCGGTGCCTCCGGCAATCACGTTCGCCTTACCCTCACAGGTCTCAAGCAACCTGACGGCCTCATCCACGCTCTTTGCGTTTACATGATAAAAGTCTTTCATCACTCCTCCCCTTCCCTATATCTTACCCAGGGCCTTAAGAATCCTTTGAGGTGTCGCCGGGTATTCCGTGATTCTCCTGCCGATGGCGTTTGAAATGGCCATGAGGACGGCGCTCGGACCCGGGGATGTGGCCACTTCGCCAGCACCCACAGCCCTAAAACGATGCGTTGAGATCCCGGTTTCCAGGATGGCATTGTCAAAGATCGGGAGTTCCGGAAATATCCGCCATTTATAGTCGATCATGTTTGGATTGAGTATACGGCCCGTTGCCTTATCCTGGATGGTTTCTTCGAACAAGGCCGTATCGATACCGGCAGATCCCAGCCCGCCGTAGAGCTGCCCTTCAAGAGAAGCGAGGTCAATAATCTGTCCGACGTCTGTCGCCTGGACCACCCGTATCAGTTCCGACTTCCCGGTCTCCGTATCAACCCGTATCTCTACAAATGTCATCATAAAGTTGGGCTTGGTATAATCGGGTTCGAAACGTCCGTGACCGGTGATGGTACGGACCGGGCTGATGATCTTTCTCCACGGGAGTCTTTCCGAAGGTCTTTCTTTGACATACACAAGGCCATCCTCGGTCTCGATGATCTCTTTTGGCGCCTCAAATCGCTTGGCCGCCTGTTCGATCAGCCTTTCCCTGGCATCCTCGGCCGCTTTTATGACAGCGTATCCAACGGCGTGAGTCCCCCGCGAACCGACAAGATCAAAATTGAATGGATTGATCATGGTATCCGGTTCGGTGATGGAGACCCTTTCGAGGGGGATATTCAATACCTCGGCGACCATCTTGCACAGGCTGCTCCGCTCTCCCATACCCGATTCGGCAACACAGCAATGAAGCACAACGCTGCCGTCTCCACCCAGCCTCACATCGGCCTCAGCGGTATCTTCACCTGCATCGGCATTACCGTGTACGCCCACTCCCACGCCTGTCCGTTTTGGCCCTTCGACCGCTGAGGGTATCTGCCATCCCTTCCACTTCTCTTTCCACCCAAAAACCCCGGCCCCTTTTTCGATGGCGCCGGTATAGTCTTTGCCCGTGCAGGTATACCATCTCCCATCCCGCCAATAATAACCGCCCCCGGGCCTGACAAAATTCTTTTTGAGGACCTCCACCGGATCAAGGTTGGCCTTTTCCATAACCATTGTCCACAGCGGAAGCAGCGCACTCTTGAGTTCCTGCCCACCGAATCCCCTGACCGCGCCTGAAGGGTTTCTGTTGGTCAGAACGGTTTTGGTCGCGAACTGCCAGTTCTGGCAGCTATTGATCATCATCTGCGTCTCACCGCACCCCACGGCGATCATGGCCTGGGTCATATTGGAAAATGCACCCGTATCTACGAGCCACTCCCCTTCCACAGCCGTGACCGTTCCGTCTTTCCTCATACCGATCTTTGCATGAATGCGCGATCCCAGTCGCAGTTTGTACGTGGTGAAATGCTCTTCCTTTGAATAATACAGCTTAACCGGGCTGTGGGTCACCTTTGCCAGGGCCGCTGCGTACAAAAAGACGAGCCAGGGTTCGATTTTTGACCCATAACTGCCACCACACTGGGGCGCAATCAGGCGAATTCCAGAAATACCCATAATGCGGGCGACCTTCAGTTTCAGAAGATTGGGGCACTGGACCGAGGCCCAGGCAGTCACTTTTTCCGGTCCGTCCCACCTGACGATTACCCCCGGTGGCTCGGGGGGGAGGGGATTTGGGATGTTTTCGTATCCATAGGTCCCTTCGGCAATATAATCCGCCTCTTCAAAACCCTTTCTGACATCGCCTTTCATAATGGCCTTGAGACTGGTGGGGCCAAATTCGGGGCACCCGGGAGGGAGTATGTTGCTGGGATAGGCATCATACAGTTGAGGGGCATCGGGACCGATGGCCTTATCCACATCGTGGACAGACGGCAATATCTCATAATCCACATCGATGAGATCCAACGCCTCTTCGGCGATCTCAGGCGTTGTTGCCGCAACCAGCGCCACCCCATCCCCAACGTAACGCAGTCTATGATCCAGGACCCGCTGGTGCGGTTCGGGCATTCCGCTTATCCACTCGGGCACGTCCCTATAAGTCAGCACCGCCTTGACGCCGTTTCGTTGCGCCGCCCGGGTTGTATCAATCTCCTTTATGTTTGCGTGGGCATAGGGGCTTCTCAAGACCTTTGCGTGAAGCATCCCCGGGATCTTTAGGTCATCGATATATTTGGCGGCCCCTGTGACGATCTCCACGGCATCTTTTCGTGGCGAAGACTTCCCGATGTATCGATAAGACTTTGAAGACATGGTCCTCACTTCCTTTTTTTAGTGGCATCCAAGACAGCATCTACGACATGATAATGACTGATACATCTACAATAATGGCCTGAGAGGGCCTCCTTGATTTCATGCTCGCTTGGTGATGGGTTGTCTTTGAGGAGGGCCTTTGAGGTCATCAGAATCCCGGGGGTGCAAAACCCGCACTGAAATGCCGTATGATCAACAAAGGCCTTTTGAAGGGGGTCCAGCCCACCTGTCTCTGGATCCTGTAATCCTTCAATGGTTGTGATGGTCTTTCCATCGCACTCAAGGGTCAGGACCATACATGATGGCACCGGCCTTCCATCCATCAGCACGGTGCATGCACCGCAGGCGCCTCTTTCGCATCCTATCTTTGTCCCTGTAAGATCCAAGGTCTCCCTCAGGGTGTGCGCCAGGGTATGGGAAGGGGCAATTTGGTGAGGATTGTCTCCGATAGTAAACTCATATGTCTCTCCGTTGATGACCAATGTGACCCTGTCATCTGCTCTTAGGGATTCACCGATATCTATGTTCATATCCTGGCATGCCTCCCATTTGCTTTTTTTGTCATTACCACTTTTCAAAAACCCAAGGGAATGGTAATTCCGAACCCCCATTCTCCTTTCCAGGTGCCAACTTTGCAGACAACTAAATGTAACATCTCAATAATTAGAGGCAGGACAACTGGATTCCGGCTTTTGCCGGAATGACAAGAGAGACTAAGTCAACGTCATTCCTACGAAAGTGACGGATGGAAAGAAAAGACTAGTGCATTGATTCAAAAGTTTTGCTCTTAATTCTGGCAATTTAAAATGTTAAA
>CAZXCQ010000135.1:0-16490 GCA_964639275.1 uncultured Desulfobacteraceae bacterium
ACGCCAAATGCAATTTCGTTAGGGTTTTTGCGGGGCTTTTCTCGTTGACAATTGTTTGGCAAGCGCATATAAAATGCAACGTGAATGAGCAGTTTTTGGCAACAGATCTGGAGAGTTGAGGGTATTTGACAAGGCATGCAGGGGCCTGGACACCGCAAGGGAATTTCGCCTTGATGCCCATAAAGGAACCGCGATGGATTTTAGTCTTTCTATGGAGCAGGAGATCCTCCGGAATTCAGTACGTGATTTTGCTGAAAAAGAGATCAAGCCCGTTGCCAGGGAGCTTGACGAGAGGGAGGAGTTTTCTTACGAGACCATGCGAAAGATGGCCGGATTAGGCCTTTTCGGGATGTTTGTCTCGGAGAAGTACGGCGGCCAGGGAATGGATTATGTATCGTACATCATCGCCACGGAGGAGATTGCCAGGGTCGATGGTTCCCATGCCGCTACGGTGGCCGCAGGCAATTCCCTGGGAATAGGGCCAATCTACTATTTTGGAAATGATGAACAGAAGGAAAGGTACCTCCCCAGGCTTTGCCGTGGGGAGACCCTCTGGGGCTTCGGATTGACCGAGCCCAACGCCGGTTCAGATGCGAGCAATTCAAAGACAACTGCTGTGTTGAAGGGAGACGATTGGATCATCAATGGGAGCAAGATATTTATTACCAATGCCTCGACAAAGATTTCCGCAGGGGTGACCGCCCTTTGCCGTTCTGGCACCCGTGATGATGGCCGGCCTGAGCTCACTTGCATACTGGTGGAGAATGGTACACCGGGGTATGAGACAAGGGAGATGCACGGCAAGATGATGTGGCGGGCCTCTAATACCAGTGAGCTCTATTTTGACGATTGCCGGGTGCCAAAGAAGAACCTCCTGGGGCCAAGGGGGCATGGTTTCTATCAGATGATGCAGACCCTGGATGGGGGGCGTTTGTCCGTAGGGGCCATGGGACTTGGGGGCGCGCAGGGCTGTTTCGAGCTTGCCCTAAAGTATAGCAAGGAGAGGGTGCAGTTTGGAAAACCCATTGCCAATTTCCAGGTAAATGCCTTTAAGCTGGCCGATATGGCCCTTGAGATCGAATGTGCCCGTCTCCTCCTTTACAAGGCATGCTGGTTGCGGGATAACAACAGGCCATTTTCCAAAGAAGCGGCCATGGCCAAGCTCCACTGTTCTGAAGTCATGTACAGATGTGCCAATCATGCGGTCCAACTGCACGGGGGGTACGGGCTGATGAAGGAATACGACGTTGAAAGATTCTACAGAGACCAGAAGCTTCTGGAAATCGGCGAAGGCACATCGGAGGTCCAGCGGATCGTGATATCAAGGCTGATAGGGGCACTTTAGATTGCGGAATGCGGAATGCGGAATGCGGATTGGGGATTTTGGAATGGGCTCTTTCGGAAACTTAGTGACATCCAGTTTATGGCATGGGGGGAGTCATGACACTCACCAAGACGGATATTGTAACCAGTGTGATGGAGCAGGTCCGTTTCAGGAGACGACATAAAGGGCCCCAACAATTCCTGTTCCCCGAGCTGGATTGTACATTCTTGAGCCGCAATCGCACCACCGAGATTGTTGATGGCCTCTTTGAGAAGATAAAGGAAACCCTTGCCAAAGGAGAAGACGTGCATATCTCAGGCTTTGGCAAGTTCCAGGCCAAATTCAAATGGGCCAGGAAAGGAAGGAATCCTCAGACGGGCAAGAGCATCATCCTTCGATCAAGGAGGACAGTGACCTTTAGGTGCTCTCCGAGACTGAGGGAAAAGATAAACTCAGCGGATCAGATTCAGGAGACAAAAACCACCTGACCATCCCTGGCATCCACCTTTACATGATCCCCCTCTTTGACTGAGCCCTCCAAGATTTTTACTGCCAAAGGATCCTGGATAAGGTGCTGGATGGTCCTTTTAAGGGGTCTTGCACCGTAAACCGGGTCAAATCCTGCCGTGGCAAGGAACGCCTTGGCCTTATCCGTCAGTTCGAGGCCGATCTTGTTTGCCTCGAGACGGCTGGCCAGGATGTGCACCTGGATCCCGACAATCCTCTGGATCTCTTTGGGGCCGAGTGAATTGAAAATGACGGTTTCATCGATCCGGTTTAGGAACTCTGGCCGAAAGGTGGCGCGGAGGGCATCCATTACTCGCTTTTCCATATCCGGGTTGTTCTTGCCCTCCTGTTCTTGTATCCATTGACTCCCCACATTTGAGGTCATGATCAGGACCGTGTTCTTGAAATCGACAGTCCGCCCCTTACCATCGGTCATCCTGCCATCATCCAAGATCTGCAGCAGGGCATTAAAGACGTCTGGATGGGCCTTTTCAATCTCATCAAACAGGACCACGGAATAGGGATGCCTCCTGATGGCCTCTGTCAGATAGCCTCCCTCTTCATATCCGACATACCCGGGAGGGGCGCCAATAAGCCTGGCAACGGAGTGCTTCTCCATATACTCAGACATGTCAACCCTTACCATATATTGCTCATCGTCAAAGAGAAACTCGGCCAGGGCCCTGGCAAGCTCGGTCTTTCCCACGCCGGTTGGCCCCATGAATATAAACGAACCGATAGGCCGATTTGGGTCCTGGAGCCCCGAGCGAGCCCGGCGAACCGCATTGGCCACTGCCACAATGGCCTTCTCCTGCCCCACAACACGCTGCTCCAACCTGTCTTCCATCTTCAGGAGCTTCTCTTTTTCTCCCTCCATCATCTTTGAGACCGGTATTCCGGTCCATTTGGCCACGACCTCTGCAATATCTTCGCTGTCCACCTCCTCCTTCAGCATCTTCTGGCCTGACTGGAGTTCTTCGAGCCTTTTGTTTTCCTCATTCAGGGTCTTTTCCAATTCGATGAGGGTCCCGTATTTTAGCTCAGCGGCCTTGGCAAGGTCTCCCCGCCGTTCAGCCATTTGTGCCTCGGACCTGGTGGCCTCGAGTCTCTCTTTGATTTCCCTTATCCTGGAGATGCCCTCCTTTTCCCTTTTCCAGTGTTCAGCCATTTCATCTTTCTGAGACCCAAGCTCGGCCAGGTCCGTCTCGATCTTCTTCAGCCGTTCCTTTGATCCCTGATCCTTTTCTTTCCTTAGTGCCTCCTTCTCAATCTCCAATTGTGTCATCTTTCTCTGGATGTCATCGATCTCTGCCGGCATGCTATCGATCTCAATCCTCAGATGGGATGTGGCCTCGTCGATGAGATCGATGGCCTTATCCGGCAGGAACCGATCCGTGATGTACCTGTGGGAGAGGGTTGCTGCTGCAACCAGGGCCGAGTCCTTGATCCTTACGCCATGATGGACCTCATATTTCTCTTTAAGCCCCCTCAGGATGGATATGGTATCTTCAACAGTAGGCTCCTCTACCATGACCGGTTGAAAACGTCTTTCAAAGGCGGCGTCCTTTTCGATGTACTTTCGGTATTCCTTGATGGTGGTGGCACCAACACACTTGAGTTCTCCCCTGGCAAGCGGCGGTTTGAGCATGTTGGAGGCATCCACTGCCCCCTCTGCGGCGCCGGCCCCCACAAGGGTGTGCATCTCATCTATAAAGAGGATGATCTGACCCTGGGCGTCGGTGACCTCTTTCAGGAGGGCCTTGAGCCGATCTTCAAATTCCCCACGGTACTTCGCACCCGCGATCAGAGCGCCCATATCCAGGGCCACTACCCTCTTATCTTTTAGGGTCTCCGGCACATCCCCCTGGACAATCCTCTGCGCCAGGCCTTCCACGATGGCGGTCTTGCCGACACCCGGCTCACCTATCAATACCGGGTTGTTCTTGGTCCTCCTGGATAGGACCTGGATAATCCTCCTGATCTCGTCGTCCCGGCCCACAACCGGATCCAAATTCCCCTTTGATGCGATGGCAGTCAGGTCCCTCGTAAAGCGCTCCAAGGCCTGAAATTTGTCCTCTGGGTTTGGATCCGTTATCCTCTGTCCCCCGCGGATATCCACCAGGGCCTTCAGGATGGTTTCCCGGGTGATGCCGGCGCGGGCGAGGAGGCGCGAGGCCTCACTTTCCTTTTCCCCTGTCACGGCCAAGAGGATATGCTCGAGGCTTACAAATTCATCCTTCATCTGTTCTGCCTCGGAAAAGGCCTTGTCCAGGACAGACTTGGAGCGGGGAGAGATATAGGCCTGTCCCATTCCAGAACCCGAGATCCTGGGGATCTTTTCCAGGGCTGCCTCAAAGGATCGGATAAGCTGGCCTTTTTCAGCCCCGATTTTTCCAAGGAGCGGTGGTATCACACCTTCGTTTTGGTCCAAGATGGCCCGGACCAGATGTTCGGGCTCGATCTGCTGGTGACCATATCTCTCGGCCAATTGTTGTGAGTCCTGAATGATCTCTTGTGCCTTTAAGGTAAATTTATCAAAACGCATATCACAGCTACCTCCGGTAGTTTGGTAAGATTTGTATTTGAGTTTTCCTTAAGCTTTGTATAAGCTAAATAAAATTAAGTTTGCTTAGAAAAGATGTCAATACAAAACTCCAATGAAACATCTCAATATTTTACCCCCTGACAGAATGGACTTTATGAACTTTGAGGCTTTAAGTTTTGTCCTGCTTCTGTTAGTATGCCTGCCATGGTGATCTCTAAAAAACAGTGAATCCGTTCAATGTCCTTTATTATTGAAGAGAGTCCCGGTAGTCCTGGCTTTGGATGTCCCCTGACCTGTATCTGAGAGGAAAAGTGCTAAGAGCTTTTTTGTGTTTATGGCTCACGGGATTCATTGTCCTGTCCCCTGTCCTTTGTCCTTCTGTCGTCTCTTCGGATCTCTCCTTGCTCCGAAAAGCCATAACCGCTTATAACACCGAGAAGCACAAGGAGACTCTGTCAGACGGCTCTTATCGGGGAGAAGAGGGGATCATGAGGATCCGGCCTAAAGTTGCCCGATCGTTTGGTCTCAAGGTGCCAATGGATCCGGACTACCTCAAGGCCAAAGAGTTATTTGGAGAGAGCGAGGAGTATCGCAAAAGGGCCGTTGAGGCGATTACGACCCAGGTAAAGGAAAAATCCAAAGGAGAACATGCAAGAAGGGCAGGAGACCTGGCCCTCCTCTCCAACAGGGCCTTTTGTTCAGCGCAGGAACACCTGAAGGCATATCGATCCAGACTGGATCCGGAGTTGGATGAGAGGCTGGACAAAGATAGGTGCTCCAAACTGATAGAGGAATTGCTGGGAGAATGTCTCGAAAACACATCCAATAATCTGAGGGATGCCCTTGGCCTCCTTTATAACCGATGTGATGGGCTGAGCGGGAAGACCCCTCCACTTACACCCGAAAATGTCGGGTTTGCCAACTATGTCCTGAGGGAATTTATCAGAAATGCCCCCGGAGAGATGCTTAAACGCTTTGATCTCGACAACGATCGGCCGAGCAAGAGAGCAAATCCGGCCGCTGGGTGGGAGAACATTGTTGAAAGGCGTGGTGCGCGTTATGCGTCACTGCTCAAAGCTGTGACTGAAAAGCACAAGAAAGACAGATATCGCGTGGATCCTCTTCTCTTTATGGCCTTGGTCAAGCGGGAATCAAATTTCTCCCAAAATGCCGTATCCTATGTCGGCGCCGCTGGCCTGACTCAGATCATGCCAAGGACCGCAAAGGACCTGGGAATGAAAAATGTCTTTGAGCCCCCCTATTTTAGACAGGCGGTATCACTCTTGGCAAAGGAGCGTGAGCTGAAACACAAGGCCCTAACTCTTATTTCAAGGATTGATGAAAAGAACAAGCTCAAATCCGCCCGCCTTGCCAGGAGACACATGCAGAGGTCTCTTGAATGCGGGAAGAAACGTGCCCATCTGTTTTCTCGATACAAGAGGGAACTGCACGACAAAGGGAACGATGATCGCCTTGACGCCACAAAGGCCATAGAATATGGCTATAAGTATTTCTGCCGGATGATGAAGACTCAAAAGGGAGACATCAGCCTGGCGCTGGCCTCTTATAATGCCGGACCCCATCGGGTCAAGCAGTATAAAGGTATTCCGCCTTACGCCGAGACAGTCGCATTCAGGAACAGCGTGCTAAGGTATTACAAAGAGTACCTAAAAGGGCTGACTGACAGAGAAGAGCATCAGTGATTGCGATACGGAATGAGAGGGGGGAGATTTGAAAAAATCGAAAGACGAGAGGAGATGTGGACATGCACTTTGATGCCTTGAAAGAGAGCCATTTTAAAGAACTCAAGCTGCTCAAACGCGGCAAGGTCAGGGATGTCTATGAGATCGGTGATCAGCTGCTGATTGTTGCAAGCGATCGTATGTCGGCATTTGATGTGGTTATGGCGGACCCGATTCCCGATAAGGGGAAGATCCTGACAGGGATATCCCTTTTCTGGTTTGAAAGACTTGAACCGATCATTGAGAATCACTTGATCAGTAGCCATCCTGAAGCCTATCCAGAAGTCTGCCACCAGTATGCTCAGCAGCTTGAGGGACGAAGCATGCTCGTAAAGAAGGCAAGACCACTGCCGGTTGAGTGTATTGTCAGGGGGTACTTGTCCGGGTCGGGATGGCAGGAATATCTCCGGGACCGGAGTGTTTGCGGGATCCCGCTTCAGGACGGACTTAAAGAATCTGAAAGATTAGCGGAGCCTATTTTTACTCCATCCACCAAGTCGGCCGATGGCATGCACGATGAGAATATCCCTTTTGAGAGGGCGGTTGACATCCTGGGACGGGAAATGGCAGAGGAGGTGCGGGAGATTAGTCTCCGGCTATATGCATTTGGGAGGGATTTTGCCGCTGGCAAAGGCATCATTGTGGCAGATACCAAATTTGAGTTTGGCATAAGGGATGATAGACTGATCCTGATCGATGAGGCACTCACACCGGATTCTTCAAGATTCTGGCCCATGGATGAGTATGCCCCCGGGGGTCCGCAGAGGAGTTTTGATAAGCAGTTCCTGAGGGATTATCTCATAGAGATAAATTGGCCAAAGAAACCGCCGCCTCCCAAATTGCCACCTGAGATTATTGAGAAGACGAGGGAGAAGTACTTGGAGGCCTTGGGGAGGCTCACAGGACAAGGGCTCCGCTAGCTTTATCGCAAAAGGTTCAGGGCCGTAACACTTTAGCTTTGTGAAAACAGGGGAATGGAAGTTCCGTTTTTCGGGCGTATAACTCGCCCGTTGTCTAAATTCCAATTTTGAAGAAAGCTAAGCTGATACTCAGGGTCTATAGGAGGGGGAAGCGAATGAAAGCCATTGTATGCTTCATAGACGACTCCGATTTTGAGCATGAACTGGTGCGCAATGAGATTGCCCCTTGTGCGCCCGATCTTGAGTTTTTTCACGCCTAGACATTTGAGGAGGCCAGGGAAGGGCTGGGGGCAGAGACGCGCCGTCTGACCAGAGAGTATGCCCCTCAGTTGATAACCGAACTCAGAGGGAAAATGAAGCCACGAAGGAGTCCCGAGTAGGGCGCAAAGGGTCTCTTGACAAAGCTTTTTTGGATGCTTAACGTTTCGCATAGTTTCCGTGGGCCGAAGAGGATGATGTGAGTAAGGAGGAGAGAGTGGTTCATCCTGTAATAAGAAAAGAGGAAAGAGAAGAAGACAAGGTCAAAGAGATTTCTCAGGAGGAGCCAAAGGATCAAGCGATAGAGGCTGAACCAGAACCGATTAAAGACAAAGAATTTCCTCTGGAGAAAATGACCAAGGGGGAGTTGATTGAAAAGGTCAAGGAAGTCCAGGGTCTGGCAGAAAAGAATTTTGACCTTTATATCCGCTCGCAGGCGGAGATTGAAAATATAAAAAAGAGGGCCCAAAAGGAAAAGGCCGAGATGGCCAAGTACGCAAATGAGTCGCTGATCAAGCAGTTGTTGCCGGTTGCGGACAACTTGGAAAAGGCCATCGCCCACAGCAGGGAAGGGAACCCGGTTGATTCCCTGAGGGAAGGGGTTGAGTTGACGTTGAAGGGGCTGATGGACGCGCTCAATAAGACAGGGTTGAAAGAAGTAAAGGCCATGGGTGAACCGTTTGACCCTAATTTCCATGAGGCCGTGTCAGAGCAAGAAGACAGCTCTGTCAAGACAGGCACTGTCATCCAAGAGCTTCAAAAGGGTTATCTTTTGAATGAGAGGCTCATACGGCCTTCAATGGTCGTAATCAGTAAGAACAAGGCTTAGCGTGAAAGGGCATACTTCATCGATCATACAATAAGAGCGATGCAGGATGGTATTGTGAGCTGCATCTTAAGGGTTATAAAAGTCGTGGTGTCAAGGAGGCGAAGAGATGGGAAAAACTATAGGGATTGATCTCGGGACAACCAATTCATGTGTGGCCGTCATGGAGGGCGGGGATCCCGTGGTCATTGCAAATGCAGAGGGAAGCAGGACTACCCCTTCAATGGTGGCCTTTACCGATAACAACGAGCGACTGGTAGGCCAGACCGCAAAGCGACAGGCGGTGACCAATCCCGAGAACACGGTTTTTGCAGTCAAGAGACTTATCGGAAGGAAATATGATTCAGCTGAGGTTCAGAGGGATATCAAAGTCCTCCCATACAAAATCGGGAAGGCGTCCAACGGAGATGCCAATGTTAGGATCAAAGGTAAGGATTACAGTCCTGCTGAGATATCTGCGATGATATTGCAGAAGATGAGAGAGACCGCAGAGGATTATCTTGGAGAGAAGGTCACCGAAGCAGTTATCACGGTACCGGCATACTTTAATGACAGCCAGAGACAAGCCACCAAAGATGCGGGTCGAATTGCAGGGCTAAAGGTGGAAAGGATCATCAATGAGCCGACGGCAGCGTCCCTTGCCTATGGCATGGACAAAAAGGGAGACAGAAAGATCGCGGTCTTTGACCTGGGGGGGGGCACCTTTGACATATCTATTCTGGAGATCGGGGAAGGCGTGTTTGAGGTAAAATCGACCAATGGTGATACACACCTGGGCGGTGAGGATTTTGATCTTCGGATAGTCGATTATCTGGCGAATGAATTTAGAAAGGACCAGGGCATTGATCTGCGAAATGACAAAATGGCCTTGCAGAGGCTAAAAGAGGGGGCGGAAAAGGCCAAGGTGGAACTATCCGGCTCGATGGAGACGGACGTGAATCTGCCCTTTATTACGGCGGATGCCAGCGGTCCCAAACACCTCAATATCAAGCTGTCGCGTGCCAAACTGGAGGCCTTGGTGGATGATCTGATTGAAAAGGTGAAGGCCCCCTGTAGGACAGCCATAAGTGATGCAGGAATTAAGACCAGTGATATTGATGAGGTGATCTTGGTGGGCGGCATGACCAGGATGCCCAAGGTCCAGGCAAAGGTCAAAGAGATCTTTAGTAAGGATCCAAGCAAAGGGGTAAACCCGGACGAGGTGGTTGCCATCGGTGCGGCCATTCAGGCCGGTGTGTTAAAGGGTGATGTCAAGGACGTGCTTCTTCTGGACGTAACTCCCCTCTCCCTGGGTATTGAGACCCTGGGTGGCGTATTTACAAAACTGATCGAAAAGAACACCACTATCCCCACCAAGAAGAGCCAGATCTTCTCAACGGCCGCGGACAACCAGCCTGCGGTTGAGATCCATGTGCTCCAAGGGGAGCGGGAGATGGCTGCCAATAACAAGACCCTTGGACGGTTCCAGCTGGTGGGCATACCACCTGCACCAAGGGGTATGCCCCAGATTGAAGTGACCTTTGATATTGACGCCAATGGGATTGTGAATGTTTCAGCAAAGGATATGGGGACAGGGAAGGAACAGTCCATCAAGATTACCGCTTCAAGTGGCCTTAGTGAGGAAGAAATAAACAGGCTTGTAAAAGATGCCGAAATGCATGCTGAAGAAGACAAAAAGAAGCGGGAACTGATCGATGCACGGAATATGGCGGACTCCCTTATCTACTCAACCGAGAAATCGATCAAGGAGGTGGGAGATAAGCTGGATCAGTCCACAAAGGGGGATATCGAACAGGCCATCACAAATCTGAAGCAGGCCATGGAAGGGGATGACACCGGGGAAATCAAGCGTCTTACAGAAGAGCTGACCCAGGCATCCCACAAGCTCGCCGAGGCCATGTACACCCGGGCCACCCAACAGGAGGCCCAGGCCGGGGCCGGTGCTGGATCTTCTGCCGGGTCTTCAGGCGACGAGGACGTTGTTGATGCGGATTTTGAGGAAGTCCAGAAGTGATCGTTAGATCCCTTTTTTCCAATATGGCTATCCCCGCCCTGGTGGCGGGGGTAGCCTTTTTTTTGGCCGGGTGCCAGCCCAAGGCCCCGCCGCCGGTCAAAGTTGAGGTAAAAGAGGAGGTCCCGCCAGATCTTTTCTCACAGGCAGAATCCCACAGGGTGCGGGGGGAGCTTGCCGAGGCACTAAAGACCTATCAATTATATCTTGAACAAGAACCGACGGGCAAGGAGGTGCCCTATGTACTTGCCCGGATGGCGGAGATATATCTTGACAGCGGACAATACGATAGGTGGCTCGAAGTCTTGGAAAGGATTTCCGAGGCATATCCTGGCTATCGTGAACTGCCCTGGTTAGAGCACAGAGCCGTAATGACCCTGTACCGCTTGGGCGAATACAGACGCACCATAGATGAGGCCATGGAATGGCTTGATAGATATCCCCGGCACCCCTCGAAGGGGGATGTGCTGTCCGTACTGGGGGAGAGCTATCTGGCACTGGGTGAACGACCCCAGGCCTTTTACTGGTTGCTCAGGGCCAAGGGGGAGTCGCCGAATGACCTTCAAAGGCAGGCGGGGTTAGACGAAAAGCTCGGCCGGGTGATAAAGACCAGCCGGAGTGAGGGAGAGCTAGAAAAACTTGCTGGATATGGCGAGGGGACCGTTTTTGCGCCGGAAATCCACTACCGGTTGGCCCGTATTTATTTAGAAAGGGATGAGATTGAAAAGGCCCGAGAGGCAACCCTGTCTCTGGTACGATCGACGCAGGATCAGTTCTGGGTCTTGCTTGGTCGGCAAATACTGGAGCGGATCCAGGGTGAGATGTCGGTCAGAAGGGGTGTGATAGGGTGTCTCTTGCCTTTGAGTGGACCTTTTGCCATCTATGGGGAAGAGGTCCTGAACGGGATCCAGCTTGGGATGGGAACGAGTGGTGGATGGGATGGCCCGATCAAGGAGTTGGTCGTAAAGGATACCAAAGGCAAACCCGAAGATGCCTTGGCGGGACTGGAAGAGCTGGTCAAAGAGGAAAAGGTAATGGCGATTATCGGTCCACTTTCCAGCAGGACCGCTGTTGCCACTGCCAAAGGGGCGCAGACACTGGGTGTCCCTATGATTGCCCTTACCCAGAAGGAGGGGGTTGTGGAGGAGGGAGACATGGTATTTCGCAATTTCCTCACACCCTCGCAGGAGGTCAAAGGGCTTCTCGACACTGCCATAGGTGAGATGGGTATAAAACGATTTGCGATCCTCTATCCCGAAAACAACTACGGCCGGTATTTGACAGATCTCTTTTGGGATGGAACGGATCGGATGGGCGCAAGGGTAACGGCGGTGGAGTCATATGATCCGGGTGATACCGATTTTGCCGACCAGATAAAGAAGATAACGGGTCTTTATGGGCCAAGGCCCGAATCTGTGCTCAGGAGGCTTGAGGAGGAGAGGCCCCCGGAAGCGGAAGAAAGCGAGCTATCCCCGGACAGCCCTGAGCCCATTGTAGATTTTGAGGCGATCTTTATACCGGATAACTACCAGAGGGTGGCTATGATAGCCCCCCAGCTGGTCTTTCACGATGTCGTGGATGTGGTATTGTTGGGGACAAGCCTGTGGCAGTCACCCAAGCTGCTGGAGATCGCAGGGGATTATATCCAGGGTGCTATTTTTCCATCGGGTTTTGTTGAAAACTCCCCGGAGCCTGGCGCCATGGCATTTGTGGAGCGCTACCGGGAAAACTTTGATTCAGCCCCGGGAGTCCTGGCGGCCACCGGTTATGATACGGTTAGACTCCTGAAAGAGGTGATGTCCGAGCAGGATATTCGAACCCGGAGCGACCTCCAGAAGGCACTGCTGACTCGGGCCGATTTTCGGGGTGTAACCGGGCCAACATCATTTGATCTCCAGGGAGAAGTGTCAAAAAAACCGCTGCTCCTGACCATTTCCGGCAACCAGATGATCCCCTATCATTAGTTCCTTACCATCAAAACCGGCCACTTCTCAACAAGTTTGGGAGCCAGTGGATTCCCCCCTGTTCAGGCCAGGGGCAGGCTCTTTGCAGGTTATTCTTAATCTTCTGGTTTATCGGGGTTCGCGGCCTCCGGGGCATCGCCCGTATCTTCCACATCCTCTTGTTTTTTCTTCCGGGCAAGCCTGGAAACCAGGATCCCGATCTCATACAAGAGGATCAGCGGCCCTGCCATCATCACCTGTGTGACCACATCGGGGGGGGTCAAAATGGCCCCAAAGATAAATGCCAGGAGTATGGCATATTTGCGTTTTTTTGCCAAGAACTCTGGGGTTACAACCCCAATCTTTGTTAAAAAAAAGATGACTACCGGTAGCTCAAAGATGATGCCAAAGGCAAAGAGCAGCTTTATTGAAAAGGAAAAATACTGTTTCACCGAGGGGAGGGCCTTTACATACTCATTGGCAAACCCCATAAAAAACTTGAAGCCAAAGGGAAAGACGACAAAGTAGCCAAAAAGCGCCCCTCCCACAAAAAGGAGCGTTGACGATACAACAAAGGGGACCGCATACCTCTTTTCTTTCTGGTACAGGCCCGGGGAGACAAACAGCCAGAGCTGGTAAAAGATAAAGGGGGCCGCCCCCAAGACCCCCGCGACAAAGGCCACCTTTAGATAGGCAAAGAACATCTCCGGGAGGTTGGTGAAAATGAGCTTATCACCCGCCGGCATGACCCGCCTGAGCGGGAGGATCAGCAATTGGAAGAGACGTTCTGAGAATATATAGGCGATGACAAAAGCGACACCCACAGAAATGGCACAGGCAATAAGCCTCTTGCGCAACTCCTCAAGATGACTCATAAAGGGTTGTTTTTCGTTACTGTTCATTGTCGGCCTTTTTCTCATTGGGATGTTCTGTATGACTCAGCTTTTCTTCATCCTTCTGGGGTTCGCTTTTGGCCCTTTCGTAGTCGTCCAGCATCTCGTCAAAGTCCTCGTATCTCTGGCCCTTTTCTTGGGTGGATGTGACAGGCGCCAGGTCGAGAGGCTCTTTCAATCCACTGATGGAATCGACCAGATCCTCTTTTGCGGCCTTTAGTTCCTCATCCACATTCAGGCTTTCTTTGATTTCCTGGGTGGCCTTTCTAAATTCCGCCATCCCTCTGCCAAGGGCCTTTGCCAGGTCGGGCAGTTTTTTCGGACCGATGACAATCAGGGCGATAACCATGATAATGATCAATTCTGGCATTCCGATGCCAAACATCTTTTCCTCCAGAGCCGGTCAGAGGGCCGGACGTTGAGATTGTTAAGGCCTAAAGCTCAATCATCAAGGCCTTTTCGTCACAGTCGGGGAATTTTGGGCATTTGAGGCAATCGGCCCATATCTTGTGGGGCAGTGCCGATTTTCCCACCTCCCGAAACCCGAGCCTTGTAAAAAACTCAGGGACATAGGTGAGGGTAAAGACCTTTTCAAGACCCAGATTGCGGGCCTCTTCAAGACATGCCTCAACAAGCTGGGAACCCAGGCCTCTTCCCTGGTGGGCCTCGGCCACTGCCAGGGATTTGATCTCGGCCAAGTCCTCCCAGCATACCCCCAGTGCGCATACCCCTTGAACCGAATTGGTCTGATAGCCGATCTCCAGGACAAAAAAATCCCTCAGGTGATCGTAGAGTTCACTCAGTGATCGCGGTAAAAGCAGACCCCTATCTGCATAATGATTCAGGATTCCGTGAACGGCCTTAACATCCCCTGTAACCGCTTTTCTGATAGACATGGCGATCTCCCCTTATCGATTTACCCGGATCAAAAACCCATCCATTTTTTCCTCCTTGGCCAAGAGGTCCTTATAGCGATCGGCCTCTTCCCTGGTCTTGAATATGCCGCATCTGATACGGTAGTAGATCTTTCCCTTTACATGGACCTTATAAGAATAGACGGGGTATCCCCGATCAGTCAATCGCGCTATCATCGTGGCCGCCTGGGTTTCACTTTCAAGCGAGGCCAACTGGAGGGCATATGTCCCCCCGGTCGGGGGTGAGCCTGTCTTTTTATCCTGGCCCTCAGAGGGTCTTTTTTGGACCCTCGAGTCTGTGGCGCTTTGATGATCCTTTCTGGGGATTTCCTTTCTCTTGGTCGACAGTTCATCGTAGAACTCCAATCTGGGCTCCCCATTGGTCTGGTTTACTCGTTCAAGGTCGACAGGTTCCTTTCTGCTGAGTATGTTTTGCAATCTGACGATTTGTAACTTCAATTCGGTCAGGGCACCAACCCCTTCGGGGAAAACGCCGCGACCCACCAGGATGCCCAGTACAAATATCCAGGCCAGGAAAAAAAACATGCCCGTGCCCCAAAAAAGCAGTGAGGCGCGCGAGAATTCAAAGTGATACCGCTTACCCTTTCTGGTGGTCTTACTTCCTTGGGGGGGCATAACTCCTCGGCGCTCTTTACATCCTCTGGGGGGCCCCGATGCCAAGAAGTCTCAACCCATTGGCGATGACGATCCTTACCCCCTCGGCCAGGGTCAACCTTGCCTGGCTCAACTCCCTCTCTGGGGTAATGATCCGATGCTCAGGCAGTTTTGTACCCATGTTAAAGTATCTGTGAAATGATGAGGCCAGTTCAGTCAGATAATAGGTCAGACGATGCGGTTCCAAAGACTTGCAGACCTCCACCAGGACCACAGGGAATTCGGCCATGGCCCTTATGAGCCCCATTTCTTCATCCAACGAGAGCAGATTGAGAAACCCATCCGGTCTTTCTGGTAACGAAATCCCTGCCTCCTCAGCCTTGCGGAAGATACTGCATATCCTTGCATGGGCATACTGGACATAATAGACGGGGTTATCGCTATTTTGTCTTTTAACCAGATCGATGTCAAAATCAAGGGGTGAGTCATGGCTTTTTGTAAGGAACACAAACCGTGCGGCATCGACACCAACCTCATCCAGCAGTTCTTGGAGTGTGACAAAGCTTCCGGCCCTCTTGGACATCTTTATCTCTTGGCCCCCCTTCCATAGTTTTACCAGCTGAATAAGCATGACAGAGAGCCAGTCCTGGGGGATTCCATGGGACAAGAGCGCGGCCTTCATGCGGGGGATATAGCCATGGTGATCCGCTCCCCATATATCAATGGCCTTGGTAAAACCCCTTTTATGTTTTTCCAGGTGATAGGAGACATCAGAGGCAAAATATGTAAATTGACCATCCTTCTTCCTGATGACCCGATCCTTATCATCTCCAAGACCTGCGGTCCTGATCCACAGTGCCCCATCTTGTTCATAGAGCAGACCCTTTTCCCTTAACACCTCAAGGGTATTTTGCAGCAGACCCGATGATGAGAGTTCACTTTCACTATACCAGACATCAAAGGTTACCCTGAAACGTTGAAGGTCTTGCCTGATCTCCTCCAACAATATCTCCTTTCCCTTCTCTGCGCAGATACGGACGGCCTCTTCTTTACCCAGTCCTTCCAGGTTGACCTTTTCAGATATGGTCCTTGCGAGACTCGAGATATAATCGCCGTGATACCCATTCTCAGGGAAGGGGTACCCAGGATCGTGCAATTGTTTGAACCGGCCAAAGATGGACTCCCCCAGGATACTGATCTGTTGCCCAGCGTCATTGATGTAGAACTCCCGGACCACATCATATCCGCAAAAGGAGAACACCCTGCAGAGGGTATCTCCCAGGGCTGCGCCTCGACCGTGGCCAAGATGGAGAGGCCCGGTGGGATTGGCGCTCACGAATTCCACAAGCACCCTCTTGCCGTTTCCCTCTCTATTTTGACCATAATCTCCCTTGAGGCCCACGATCTCTGAAAGGATGCGATACCATTCCTTTGGGCTGATAAAAAAGTTTATAAAGCCAGGGCCTGCAACTTCTGAATTTTCAATGAGACCGCCCTTATCTTCCAGGTGATCAATGATGGTATAACCGATCTCTCTGGGTGAGCGGTGTTGGCTTGAAGCAAGGGCCAATGGTAGATTTGTGGCGAGATGCCCATGGGCCGGATTGTTGGGGGTTTCTATGACATAATCCGGAAGGGGTGTCTTTTTGAATAGCCCCTTCTCAAAGCACTCATCGATGGCACTCCTCAGTAGTTGATCAAGTCTCTCTTTCATGTACTAGAAGCTAACCGATCTTTCTGGATAGATCAAGTACTATGGTATCAATTTAGCTATTTTCAAAAGTGGCACGCGGGCAGGGCAATGGGGGTTCGGAATCCCCATTGCCCTGCTTCCAAACGCCTAAAGTGTTACGTACAATGTGTGGGCAGCCCAAGGGGCACGCACGGATCATAGAAGAACATAAGGGCTACCCCCCATCGGAATTCCAGGATCAAGACCCTGGAATTCCGATATAAGGATTAAAAAAATGTGAATTTTTTCAAAAAAAATTG
>CAZXCQ010000136.1:0-11902 GCA_964639275.1 uncultured Desulfobacteraceae bacterium
CGGGATATCTCCGAAGAGGTCCCTGCGATCTGGAGGTACTTGGCATCGCCATAGCCCTGTGCTGCCGGACTACCCATGACATAGCCGTGTCCACCCAGAATCTGAAGGGCGTTGCTGGAGACCTCTTCGGCCGACTCAGCGCAAAAGACCTTGGCACAATGGGTGAGAAGGCCTGCCTCGTTGTCTCCTGATTCCCACATCCAGGCGGCCCGGTAGGCCAACAGCTGGGCGGTCTGAAACAAGGTCAACATCTCAGCCAGCTTGAAACTGATCTCCTGATAGGCGATGATGGGCTTGCCACCGCTTACATGACTCTTGGCGTAGTTAGAGGCCGCATCAAAGGCCCTCTTCATCAGACCGAGGCCCGCCGGAGTCAGAATCTGGTCCTCCCACAAACGGATCTCTTTGAGCACCCGTTTTTCGCCAAAGGGGCCAATAACATATCTGGCCTTGAGCGGGGAGTTTTCAAGGGTAACTGTAGAGGCGGTTAAACCCCTGTATCCAAGTGTGGAGAGCCTCTCTCCAACGCAAAGGCCCTGGTTCTCTATTTGTATCAAAAAGAAGGCGATGCCGTCTTGATCTTGCCCAGCCATCTTTCCGGCAACGGCGATCCAGTCCGAGATGGGGGCATTGACCACATGGCCCTTTGAGCCGGAGACCCGGAAACCTTCACCATCTGGGACAGCAGTGCTATTCAGGGGGTTATTGTCCATACTCGTGGTGGCCTCGGATAAGGCCACGGTTCCAATTAGCCCCCCTTCCCTTAAGGAAGGTAGGATTTCGGACCTATGATCCGGGGTGCCGTGAAGGGATACCAGCCGTCCAAAAAGCCTGGTGCTCGTCTCCACCGATAGATAGATGGAGGGAGAGATGGCGGCCAGGGTTTCTTGGGCGAGGGTCAGGGGAACGCTGTTTCTTCCCTCATCACCCAGGCCAAGGGTGAGATAGTCGGTTTGGGCAAGGGCCTTTAGGACCATGAGGGTGACACCCCGGATATCGTCAACCTGTCCTTTTCCCAGCCGGCCCACAGCGGCCTCGGTATCTGGGTCAAACAACCCCTTGATTTCTTTGCAAAGGGTCTTTTCTGTCTCGTAAAGATCAAAATTCATTGCTAAATCAGCTTTGAGATAATCCTTTTTGTAATCTCGGATGTGCCCCCGCCTATTGGGGCAAGCCTGCTGTCCCTGAAGTTTCGCTCCACGTCATATTCGTGGCAGTATCCATACCCCCCGTGCAGTGTGACGGCATCATTGGCAGGGCCGAGGCTCCAGTCGCCGATAAAGAGCTTGGCGACGGCCGCCTCCAGGTGGTTGAGGGGTCTCCCCTGGTCCTTGCACCAGGCAATGCGATAGATCAAAGACCTGGCCGCTTCTATAAAGATCTTGATGTCTGCCAGCTTGTGTTTGATGGCCTGGTATTCTGAGATGGGCCGGCCAAACTGATAACGTTCCCTGGCATATCCAAGGCACCTTTTTAGGGCATAGATCATCCCGCCCACAAAAGGGGCCATAATGGTGCTGCGATCCCATTCCACTGTCTGCATGGCCATATTAAAGCCTGCCCCTTCCCGGCCCAGCAGATTTTCCGCAGGGATTTCGCAGTTCTCGAAAATCAGTTCCGAGGTGGGGGAGCTTCTGACCCCCATTTTCAGGATATTTTTACCGGGTGAAAACCCCGGGGTCCCCTTCTCGATAATAAAGGCGGAGATCCCGGAGTGTTTGAGGTCCTTTTCTGTCTTGGCATAAACAACGGCCACATCGGCGATGGGGCCGTTGGTGATAAACATCTTGTTCCCGTTCAGGACGTATCGATCGCCCCGCCTTTGGGCACGGGTGGTTATGGAGGCCACATCTGAGCCCGCACCCGGCTCGGTGAGGCCCATGCAACCGATCCATTCACCCGAGGCGAGTTTGGGGACATAGGTTTCTCGTTGGGCATCTGTCCCGTGGGTAAAGATGGTATCTGCGCAGAGAAAGGTGTGCGCACCGTAGGATAGGGTAAGGCCCCCGTCAACCCCTGCCTCGCCCAGGGATTCGCCTGCCAGGGTTGAGGTCACGACGTCAGCATTGCTTCCCCCCAAACTTTCCGGAAGATGGAGCCCCAGGATACCGAATTCCCCCAGCTTTCGGAATGATTGAAAATCAAATTCTCCCTTTAGATCGTGTTCTTGTGACCTCGGAACGATCTCATTTGTGGCAAAGCGGATGATCTGTTCTCTAAACATCATCTGCTCTTCCGAAAAAGAAAACTCCATAATCCCCCCTTGGCAGTACCCCTTTGTCCGGCCCGTGCGAAGACCCTGTTCGGTGAACCGGGGTCTTCAATCAAAGGTCCAATAGACCAAAATCGGTTGACTTGTCAATCAATTGTTGTTCGTTGGAGTCCGAGACTTCCTGGGATAGCCATTTGTTGCAGATGAGTACCCCTTTGCTCCGACGGGTCACCGGTAGACCCGTTAAAGCCATGTCAAGGACATCTCGGCCTGAGCTGTTCCTTCCATACCCAGCTGGGAAAAGGGTGCTCCCCCCGGAGATAATGGACCTCCTTTGAACTTGACACCCAACTGGGGGCCTTCTTATACTCCCTCTAAATTATGAATTCTCGTAACTATTTATGTCTGACCCTGCCATGCACCGTATCAAAAAAGGTACAATCCTCGTGTCTGCCGCCATCCTGATCGCCGGCGTGCTTGCCTTCCACGGTCTGACAAACCACCTGTTCTGGGATGACGAAGCGAGCACCGCCATCTTTGGGCGCAACCTGTTGAAGACCGGCAAGCTGACTGCCTGGGATGGGCACAACCTGATCGGGTACCGCGGTGGTGCCGAGCTGGATGAAAACCTGATTAATGTCTACATGCCGCCAATGCAGTATTATGTTGCGGCGGCCGGGCTTTATCTGTTCGGTGAATCGACCTTTGGGGGGCGAGTCCTCTTTGTCATCGCAGGGCTTGCCGGGATCGCCCTTCTGGCAGTATTTATGCGGCACCTTGCTCCATACGGGTTTCCATGGTGGTTGCCCCCCTTATTGCTTGCGGCAACGCCAGCTTATCTCCTGTATATCCGAAACTGCCGTTATTACTCCTTAGGTGTGCTGTTCACCCTGGCCGTGCTTGCGGCATCAACCAGCTCGCTTGATACCCGCCGTTCCTGGATCATCGGTTGGGTTATCGGGCTGGGATCAACGGCCGCATTGATCTTTACCCACTACATCAACGCCGCCGCAGTGATTGCCTTTCTACCTGTATTGCTGCTGTGGCCTCGTTTTAGGACCCGCAGGCACCTGGGGCTGTTGGGTGGGATCTATGGGGTGGCAGCGCTTTGCGGGGTATGGATCTATTTGAAGGCCAACCCGCTGGCCGCCGAAGTTGCCTACAGGGATCCCACCCCGGCCTTTGAACGCTTTCTAACCTTGCTGTGGTGGCACGCCAAAGGGCTGGCGACCTTTGAGTTCCTGCCGGTGCTGCTGATCCCAGCCTTTACACTGCCATTTCTCTTTAGACGGTTGTCTGATTTACGTCCCCTGGCCGCTGGCGGGGCCGCCCTTGTGGGGATGATCGCCATAAGCTGTGTGATTACTGCCCTGTTCAGCCCCCAGTCGCTCCCCGGGGCTGACCTTCCCGACATGCGGTATCAAGTCCCCTTGATTGCAATCGGTGCCGGGATCGGTGGTATCGGGGTTTTCATTTTGTGGCGGGCGCTCAGACCGCTCGGGGTTATTGGAGTCGCGATACTCCTCTTCTCGAATATCTTCCACCTGGGATTTTTTGGCGAGCGCTCCGGTCTGTTGCGCCCACGCGCGGTCTCCTGCACCCTCTGCCAGTACGTTTGGGAGAATATGAATGATTACACAACCGGCACCGAGATGGTGGTCAAACGACTTGGGCAGATCCCGGATGGGAGTATCGTACTTGTTGCTCCGACCTCCATGGCCTATGCCCCCATGTTCTATTTGCCAAATCTGCGGTACGCCGGCCAGCTCAGCAAGAAGGAGATCCGGTCTGCCATGGCGTCTTTACTCCCGGACTATCTGTTTGTCGAGACTGCCAGGCTCGATCTCGCCCTGATTCGGGGTCATCCGCCGGCAATAAATGAAGGTCCGCTCAATGTTGCCTCCGGAAACAAGATCTATTACATGGGGAGACTCAAAGTAATCGACGACTTCCCCATGTTCCACGAAGACCGTTCCCGGCCCGAGATCCCATGGCACTCGTTTTCGCCCATGGAATTTGAAGGTGTTCCAGGCCAGGGTCTTTTCCTGGCAGAGGTGAATCGGTAAGACAGGGGGGAGGGCCATAGAGACCGGTTTTGATTTGCTCCTATTTTTCGCGCGCCATCCCGGGAGACGATGCATGGTGTTGATGGGGGCGCGTTGTGTGGCGGTGGGTCCAAGGGGATAGGTTTTCTCTTGAAGCGTTTTTTGCGGTCACATCCTTACGTATCCCGGCATATCGGTCCGGGTTAGAGGTCAGGGTCCTTTTTCTGAAAGGAGATCATGTCAGAGCACGGAACAGCGCAACCTGACCGTAAGCCAAAGACAGACAAGACCTGGGGATTGGGGAGGGGGTTTTCCCTTGTCATAGCTCCATGTATCCTCATCTCTATTGTTATGGTTTTTTTTGGTGACGTGCTCTTTTTTTCAGGTCAAAGAGTGCTCTCTAAAGAGGGAACGGACCTCTTTTCCCAATTCCTCCCTATCAGAGAATTTGGATTTAACGAGCTTCGGAAGGGAAATCTTGCACTCTGGAACCCTTACATCTTCTCAGGTACGCCTTTCTTTGCGGGGTTTCAGCCAGCCCTCCTCTATCCGTTGAATCTTATATATCTGTTCCTACCCCTGGCAAAGGCCATCAATGTGGGGATCGCCTTGCATGTATTTCTGGCTGGCTTATCCATGTATTTCTGGACGGCTTATCGGGGGCTTCATCCATGTGCCAGTCTTTTTTCAGCCATTTTGTTTATGTTCTGCGGTCCATTTTTTCTCCACATCTACCCCGGGCACTTGTCCAATCTCTCCGGCATGGTCTGGGCCCCACTGGTCTTTTTGGCCGTGGATGGACTGGTAGACAGAGGGTCTTTCGGATGGTGTCTCTTTGGGATGTTTGTGGTCACCATGCAATTGCTGGCGGGACACCCGCAATATGTGTTCTATACCGGGGTGGCCGGGATGATCTACGCTGGGCTCTTGATGGTAAATCACCCAAAAAGGATCAAGATTGGCCTCGGATTTCTGGGTATCTATGGGGGCGCTGCGGCCTTGAGCGCTGTGCAACTCATTCCCGGAATCCAGGCGGCGTCTGAGAGCGTGCGTGGCACGGGTTTGCCCTATGAATTTGCGGCCATGTTTTCTCTTCCGCCCGAAAACCTGATCGGTTTGCTGTCCCCCGGCTTTTTTGGGGATGCGGAATCTGTTCAATACTGGGGCCGGTGTAATTTCTGGGAGATGTCACTCTTTATCAGCGTTACCGGGTTGGCGCTTTCTATCGTGGGTGCCACATCCGGAGAGCGAAGTGTGCGGCGTTTTTCCGTAATCATGGTAGCAGTCTTGTTGGTTCTTGCACTGGGTTCACACACGCCATTATTTCGGATTCTCTATCATTTCGTTCCCGGGTTTAACAAGTTTCGTGGCAGCTCGAAATTCATGTTCTTTGTGTCGGTCTATCTTATCATGTTGGCAGGGATTGGTTTTGACGCCTTGCTCAGGAAGGGTCGGGGGCATCGGCGCGTGATCCTCTTTTCATTTATGATGGCCTTGATACTTGCTGTCCTGGCAATCGCCATATGGCACTCTGCGGTCCACGGAGGGCCGAAAGGGTTCTGGGCAAGGGCTCTTTGGGCAGTGCAAGAGACCGGTGAGAGCTATTTGCCAAAAGAGACCTATCTGTCTCAAGCATTTATCAGAGACTCGGGTCTTTTTGCCTCCAGGGGTCTGCTGATTTCTTCGGGAACATGTATCTTGTTGGCGTCGATCTTCTTTATCATGAGATCCTGGCGGAAGGCCGTGTACCTCCTTGCCCTCTTGGCAATCGGAGAGATACTATATTTTGCAAAGGGGTTTCGTCCAACGTCTGATCTCCAATTTACCCGGGTGCCCCAAATCATTCAGCTGGCGTCGAAAAACAAGAAAAATGATCGCATACTAAATGTTGTCAATGCGAACAGCACCATGTCTGAAAAAATAGGTAATATCTGGGGAAATGACCCGGGTGTCCTCAGACGATATGCGCAGTTTATGACATATTCTCAAGGCGGCAATCCGGACAAGGCGATTCACTATGTCCACTTTTCCCGGCCTCATCGGTGGTATAAGATGTTACGATGTCGGTATATCGTGGGATATAGCAATGGCGAGACCAGAATTCTGGAGTTCAAAGACACCCTCCCGGTTGCCATCCTGATTGACCAGTATCGCCTTGTCCCGGATAAGGATCGCATCTTTGAAGAGATGGAGAATCCGGCATTTGATCCCCGAAAGACGGTCATGCTGGAGACAGCCCCCGATCCTGAACCGGTGAAGTCAAAGGACAAAGGCTTTGTGAAGATAACAAATGCCTCAACCGATCACCTGATTGTTGAGGCAGAGCTTTCCAGCCCAAAGATCTTGCTTATTACGGATGCCTTTAGCCGCGGATGGCGGGTGCGACCCCTCACAAAAGGCGCTCAAGAGAGCTACCAGGTTATGCCGGCAAACTATATCCTGAGGGCTATTCCACTCAAATCGGGCCAACACCGATTTGTCCTTGAATATTCCCCCCTGGCCTTTCGGGTGGGAAAATGGATTTCCCTTTGTTCTGTGGGGGTCTATATGGTTTTGATCGCGTGGTATTTTCTGCGGCGTTCTCATCGCCGAACCCTTCCTCATCAATGATCGAACGTAACATCTCGATCTTTTTTGTTGAGGGGGCCTTGGCCATGAGGGATGCCTCTGGAAAGGATTCGATTCGGATAGGTGAATTCAAAGAAACGGCTGGCATAACCCTATTTCTGAACCAGAGGGCGCGACTTTGAGGTGCCTGGTGAAAGAGAACGGAATACAAAACAGAACAGAACAGAGCAAATCCAAGACCAATGTTGGTGAATTTTTTGCATCTAGCAGGGTATTTACCATAGTGGTGGCCCCCCTTATCCTGCTTTTTGTTGATCTGGTCTTTCTTGGTGACGTTCTCTTTTTGTCAGGCGATAGGGTGCTCTCAAAGGAGGGAACAGACCTGTTTTCTCAGTTTATCTATTTCAGGGATTTTGGGTTTCGCGAGCTAAAGGCAGGAAATCTTGCCCTGTGGAATCCACATCTCTTTTCTGGGATGCCTTTTTTGGGTGGGTTTCAATCAGCGCTTCTCTACCCCCCGAACTGGATCTATCTGATCCTGCCCCTGGCAAAGGCCATCAACGCGGGAATCGCCCTCCACCTGTTTCTGGGGGGGATCTTTATGTATCTCTGGGCACTCCACAGGGGTCTCCACCCGGTTGCATGCCTTTTTTCTGGCATCCTGGTGATGTTCTCTGGACCCTATTTCCTCCATGTCTATGCGGGGCATCTGCCCAACCTGTGCACCATGGTTTGGGCCCCCCTCGTTCTTCTGGCCGTGGATGGTCTGGCCGAGAGACGCCCCTTTGGATGGTGTCTTCTGGGGATATTCGCCGTAACCATGCAGATACTGGCGGGCCACCTGCAATATGTCTTTTATACAGGGGTAACCAGCGTCATTTATTCGGGGCTGTTGATGGTCAAGAACAGGAATCGGCGAAGGATTGTGGTTGGGCTTTTGTGCATCTATATAGGGGCTGGTGCCCTGAGCGCTGTGCAACTCCTCTCCGGGATCGAAGCGGGGGCGGAGAGCGTGCGGAGCGGGGGAGTGTCGTATGGATTTGCGGCGATGTTTTCGTTTCCACCAGAAAACCTTGTCACCCTGCTGGTACCTGGTTTTTTTGGCGATATGGCCTCTGTTGAATATTGGGGCCGGTGTTATTTGTGGGAGATGTCCCTCTTTGTAAGCGTCACCGGGTTTTTGCTGGCCATATTCGGTGCTGCCTCGGGTGACAGAAATGCCCGGCGTTTTTCCATAACCATGGTTCTGATACTGCTCATCCTGGCACTGGGCGCCCATACGCCCCTGTTCAGGATCCTCTATTCCTTCGTCCCCGGTTTTGATAAGTTTCGAGGGAGTTCAAAATTCATATTCTTTGCCTCTCTTTACCTGCTCATGCTTTCTGCCATCGGTCTTGATCGCCTTATCAGAGTCAGCCGGGTGCAACGGGGTATCATCATCTCTTTATTTGTCGTTGCCCTTGTGCTTGCCCTTTTGGCTGGAGGCATCCAGTTCTCTGCCGGCAGGGGCGGGTTGGAAGGCATCTGGAGAAAGACCCTCATGGCAATCCATGGGACAGGGGAGAGCTATCTGCCAGCAGAGACATATCGGTCTCCGGCCTTTGCCAGTGAATCCGGCCTCCTTGCCTCCAGGGGTCTGCTGATCTCATCTGGAATATGTGCCCTCTTGGGCATAATCTTTTTCCTCATGAGATTTTCAAGGAGGGCGGTCTATCTGCTTGTCTTGCTGGCAGTTGGGGAGATCCTATATTTTGCAAAGGGGCTTCGCCCCACCTTTGAGCTCCGATCCGCCCATATGCCGGAAACCGCCCAACTGTCAGCAGAGAAAGGAGATTATCGTCTATTGAATCTCGTGAACCCGAACACGGCCATGTCTCACAATATCGGTGACATCTGGGGATATGACCCCGGGGTCTTGCGCCGGTACGCCGAGTTCATGACTTTTACCCAGGGAGGGGACCCTGACAAGGCAACTCAGTATGTTCAGTTTTCCCGGTACCATAAATTGTACAAGATGTTGAGGTGTCGGTATATCATCGGATTTGGACAGGGCAAGATTCAGGTTTTGGAGTTCAAAGACCCAATGCCGAGGGTGTGCCTGATTGACAATTGCCGTGTTATTTCTGATCGTGACCAGATCTTTTCAGGGCTATCAGATATCTATTTTGACCCCCGGGAGACCGTTATCCTCGAGACCTCTCCCAAACCCGCTCCGGTAAGGTCAGAAAATAAAGGGACGGTTTCGGTGGTAGAGGAGTCAACGGATCAGATGACTATCAAAGCGGATCTTCCAAGCCCGAAAATTTTATTGATTACTGATGCTTACAGCCAGGGATGGCGAATCCGCCCGCTTCCTGGAAGCGCTCAGAAGACCTATCAGGTCTTGCCGGCAAATTATGTTCTCCGGGCCATTCCTCTGGGGGCAGGGCATCACAGCTTTGTCCTGGAGTATTCACCAAAAGGTTTTTTGGTGGGAAAATGGATCTCCATGATTTCTCTGGTGCTTTATATAGGTATCCTTTTATGGTACCTGTGTCACCGGAGAATGCAGGGGAATGTAAAGACGGCCGTGGGGCGTGTCCCCGTGAATGCGGGGAACGGGCGTGAGGGTTGAGGAGGGTTTTCCGGGAATAAAATTGGCTGAAAGACCAGGCGGGGTGCAAAACGATGATAAGCAGAGGGTCGGCCAAATGGCCTCAGCTTGCATAGAACACAATCGGAGCGGTCTGGCTGGCCTGAGAAGAAGGGCCCTGACCTTGACTGTCTTGCTGTTTATCGGAGTTTTGACGATACGGGGGCTGATCCTCTTTACGGGTCAGAAATATCTGCGCAGCGATGAGGCCGTGGTTGGGCTCATGGCAAAACATATTGTCACGCGCGGGGAGCGCCCCCTATTCCTTTACGGGCAACACTACGGGGGTGGGCACGCAATGGTGGCCTATATGGCGGCCCCGCTGTTCGCCCTGTTCGGTCGCTTGGCCGTCCTCCTGACCGCTGTCACCCTGGCCGTTTCCATGCTGAATCTACTGCTTTTGTGGCTAATCCTCAACCGCTATCTGGATGAGTGGATTGCATTGTTAGGAACCGGTCTCTATGCCTTTAGTCCGCCGGCGGTCTATCAATCGTTTCTGGTAAATGGGGGGACAGAAAGCCTTTGCCTTTCTCTCCTTGCGCTGATGTTTTTCCTCCGTGCCTATCTTGACAGCCACCATCCCATGCGGAATACATTTATCGCAGGCATTTTCAGTGGGGCAGCCTATTATGCCATGGACTATGCCCTGGTCTACGTCATCGTCTTTGTGCTGTTGCTGGCAGCAACAGGACCTGTGGGAAAATGGAGATGCCTGGGGCTCTTCCTGGTCGGCCTCTCTATCGGATGCCTTCCGATGATCATCTATAACCTGACCCATGATTTCATCAATTTGCGTCTTATGTTCAAGGGGGGACCGGGAGAGCAGATCGGTTTTTTGTCACATTTTGGTGGGGCGCTGTGGGCTACGATCAGTGGGGATCTCGCCGCCTTCTACACGGGACAGATAGATGACTTCAAAGAGGGCATGATTGGTTTTGGCTCCTGGATCCATGCTGCAATAGCGATGATTGCGGTCGTGGGTCTTTTTTGCCGACAACGCCATAGCATCATCCGGGTGGTCAGAGGCCTTTCTCTTAGTGGGGCCAAATCTGCCACCATTCCGATGGCCCTCATTCCCCCTGTGTTCATCATTATATATTTGGTTATATACTGTTCGGCCAAATTTTCTCTGGACGTATGGAAGACGCCGCGGTATTTCCTGCCGCTCTGCCCATTTGTGTCCATATCAATAGTCCTTTTTCTCCTATGGGAGCGGAAAGACCTGGCAAGAAAGGTGGGATTTGCCATAGTCCTCTTTCTTATGATACGAGGTGCGGTTGTATCCACGGCGTTTGGACTTCGACCCTGTCACGAGGAGCACGGGATCACAACCTCCGGAGAGGAGATAAAGAAACTCGGTCACTTGCTTGTGGAGAACAACATCAAGATCGCCTATGCACCCTACGAGATTCAATGGAGACTCATGTTCGAAACCGACGAAGAGGTAATTGTGGCAAGCGACCTCTTGAGCCCGTTCCCGCGATATTCATACTACCAGGAAGAGGTTCGGAGACGTACCGCGCAAGGAAAGAGGTTCGCCCTGATCTTCAGAAAGGATTTTGCCTTTGGTCGGCTTTTTGCGCCAAAGGTCGCTGTTAAGGACAATGAGATCCAACTGCTTCACTTCAGACTGAAACTCAACCAACTCAAGGCAATAAGGGCCGGCGAGGAGTTTTTGGTATTTTATCCCTTGACCCTCACCAAGTGAGGTCGGGAACCAAGTGCCAATTTGGAAAAGAGCTAACCTGATGCGCCGATTCGGACATTAAAGGAGATGTCGGATCAGCTATGAAACTGGAGTTTCAACGCAAGATAGACCGAGTGGCAGGGACATTTATCTGCTGGATACTCTCCTTGTTTTCAAGGGGGAAAAGGGATGCCGGTGCCGAGGTCAAGCCCCAGAAATTTCTGGTCATACTCCTCTCAGAGATGGGGAGCCTTGTGCTGGCACGTCCCATGTTTAACCACATCAAGGCGAAATACCCTACTGCCTCTGTCTATGTCCTGTTGTTTGAACAGAACAGGGAGATCCTGGAAATAATTGATGTGGTTCCCACTGAGAATATTCTGGCAGTCCGAAATACCACACTGACAGACATGTTTTTGAGCAGTCGCCGGGCCATGAGAAAACTTCGCCGGATCAAGATCGACACTGTGATTGACTGTGAGCTGTTCTCGAGGATAAGTAGCATTTACTCATTTTTGAGTGGGGCCAGGATACGTGTGGGATTTCATCCCCACACACAGGAGGGGCTGTTCAGGGGTGAATTCATCAATCGACCGGTCCTTTATAATCCATATCACCATATTTCACAGCAGTTTATCACCTTGGTTGAAGCCATTGATTCGGAAAAGACCCCAAAGGTCAAACGCCCCGTCGGGGCAGATGGTTTTGAAGTGCCCCCCATGAAAGTCAGCCAGGAGGAAATCAAAGGCCTCTTTGCA
>CAZXCQ010000136.1:11912-16356 GCA_964639275.1 uncultured Desulfobacteraceae bacterium
CACGATTCCACAGGGATTTTCCCAATATTAGAGGCAAGAGACTGGTTCTTCTCTATGCCGGGGGAGGACTGCTGCCGATAAGGGCATGGCCCTTGGAAAACTTTTGTATCGTGGCAAGGGATCTGATTCAACACGGGTATGCGGTCGGTGTTATCGGTCTTCAGGAGGACAGGGTGTTGGCCCGGAAGATCCTGGCACAGTGCAGCCACCTCGACTGCATTGATCTGACCGGATATACCAAGTCGATCAGGCAGCTCATGATCATATTCCATTTTGCCTCACTCCTTATCACAAATGATGGGGGGCCCGGACATTTTGCGGCGATGACACCTATTCCTGCCATTATCTTTTACGGCCCTGAGACACCGCTTCTCTATCGTCCTTTTGGTTCAAATTCATTTAGTTTTTATGTTTCGCTCTCATGTTCCCCCTGTCTTACGGCATATAACCATAGAAACTCTCCATGCGATGGGGATAATGAATGTCTAAAAAGCATTTCACCACAAGCAGTGCTTGAAAAGGCCTATGAGATGCTTGAGCCAAAGAGAATTTAGTCCATGTCAGATGGGATTGTGGGGTTGATATACAAAATGATTCCAATGGTGATTGAAAGGATTTGGCAACTTCCAATAATCGGTCCATTGATCCGGCATCGTTTTAGCAAGTTTGGGGTTGTCGGCCTTTCGGGTATGGTTGTCAACCTGGTTGTCCTGTACATTGCCCAGGAATTCCTCTTCAAGGATATTCTCCCGGGGGTGTTACGACTCAATCTATCGCTTGGATTGGCGATCTTTATCGCCACAATCAATAATTTCTTTTGGAATAGAATATGGACCTGGAGGGATCGTAAGGGCAAGACAAGATATGGTTTTTTGATTCAGATGGGCCAGTATTTTGTTGCATGCGGATTGGCAATCGGTATCCAGTTTGGTTTCACCCTACTGCTTGCCCAATTTGTTTATTACCTCATCGCAAATGTTATTTCTATCGTCCTTGCAGCAGTCCTCAACTATCTGCTCAACGATATCTGGACATTTTCAATAAGGAGATCCAAGAGATTGAGAAAGAAGGGACTTTCCCTAAAAGGCAAATCCTAAAGGGTGTCAAATGTTCGGAGACAAAAGAGTAGTGGTGGTCATGCCAGCATACAATGCGGCCAAGACCCTGGAGAAGACCCATAAAGAGGTCATGGCGCAGGAGGTAGTCGACTTGGTCATCGTCGTTGACGATGCCAGCCATGACGAGACCACTGCCATTGCCAAGACACTGCCCAATGTGAAGGTCTACACCCACCCGATGAATCGCGGTTACGGCGCAAATCAAAAGACGTGTTACAGGGTTGCCTTGGAGGAGCAGGCCGACGTTGTGATCATGGTCCACCCTGACTATCAATATACGCCAAAGCTCATCCCGGCCATGGCGGCCCTAATCGGAAATGGGGTGTATCACTGTGTGCTGGGATCCAGAATACTGGGAGGATATGCCCTGAAGGGTGGCATGCCAGTCTGGAAATATGTCTCTAATCGATTTCTGACTCTTGTAGAAAATTTTCTCCTGGGAGCAAAGCTGTCAGAGTATCATACCGGCTATCGCGCCTATTCTCGCGAACTGCTCGAACGTTTGCCCTTTGGAAGTAATTCCGATGACTTTGTGTTTGATAATCAGATTCTGGCCCAGGTGCACTGGCTGGGTTACCGCATCGCCGAGATAAGCTGCCCCACAAATTACTTCCCCGAGGCCTCATCCATCAACTTTAGGCGGAGTGTCAGGTACGGTTTTGGTTGCCTTTTTACAGGGTTGGCCTTTCGACTCGCTAAGATGGGAATCACCAATTTAAGTCTTTTCCCAAGGCTCTGAGCTCAACCAGACCACATCGGTCAGGGGAGGCACCTCCTTCAAGCCTTATCATCTTTTTCTGAACCTTAACCTTATAGGAACAAAATCGAGCTGAAAATGAGTTCGTAATTGATTGATCAGAAAACGTTCGTAAGAAAAATGGATCTCGTCGGGCCGGTTTACAAACACCACAAAGGTAGGTGGCCTGGTTCGGGTCTGGGTGGCATAAAATAGCTTTAGCCTCCCTCGGCCGACCCTTGGGGGCGGGTGTTTCCTGATTATCTCCTCCAGTGCCTGATTTAGGGGAGCCGTGGGGATCGTCCTGGAGAGTTGCTCATAGAGGAGATCTATTTTGTCAAAGAGCTTCATCACCCGCTCTCCTGTACGGGCCGAAAGATTGACCCTTGGGGCAAAAGACAGAAATTTCAATTGCCTCTCTATGCTACCATTTAGATGCTTCTGTTTTTGGGCATCCCCTTTGACCAGGTCCCATTTATTGACCGCCAACACCACCCCTTTTCCTTGTTCAAAGGCGTAACCGCAGATTCGCACGTCTTGTTCCGATAACCCCTGGGAGGCATCGAGGAGGATCACTGCGATATGGCATCGATCTAGGCTTTTTAGGGCCTTGATCATTGAGAATTTCTCTATTTTCTCCTTTACCCTTGCCTTTCTCCGTATCCCGGCGGTATCGATCAGGAGATACTCCTTTCCACCGTAGAAAAAAGGGGAATCAACAGTGTCACGTGTAGTGCCTGGCTGGTCACTCACCACAAGCCGCTCTAGTCGCAGGACCCGATTGATCAGGGAGGATTTGCCCACATTGGGTCTTCCGAGAATCGCCACCCTGATCTGGCCGTCAAGATCTTTATCCGGTTCTGAAATCGGGAGATCTTTGACGATATCGTCCATCAGAGTTCGAATACCATACCCGTGGGCCGCTGAAATGGGGTAGATAGGTTCAATGCCAAACCGATAGAAATCATGGATCAAATTTTCATGCTCCGGGCCGTCAATCTTGTTGGCCGCCAAGAAAAAGATCTTATGGCTTTTTCGTAGAATATGGGCCACATCTTCGTCTCCTGGGGTCATCCCCTCCCGGGCATCCACCATGAAAATGATCCTGTCGGCCTCATTTATGGCGGTTTCCACCTGGTCTCTCACCTTTTCCGAAAGGGGATCCCGGTCCATGGCATCAAAGCCCCCTGTATCCGACAGCTTCAGGGGGAGCCCTTTATAGTTGATGGGGGCATAAAGCCTGTCCCTGGTGATCCCAGGGCGGTCGTCAACCAGGGCGTCCCTTGATCTTGCGAGGCGATTAAAGAGAGTGGATTTCCCTACATTGGGTCTTCCAACGATGACAATTAGAGGGGTCATGGCATGGGTCATGCTTGTATGTTGTCGGCAACAGTTTTTAGGTTGATAATCATAGCGGTTTTTGTATAAGGGTCAAGCTGATTCAAAAGTACGGTTGAATTCCCGGGGGCCCATCAACAACAGGTTTTATGGCTTGACTGAAGATATCGATCCGATGCCTCTGTCATGGCAATGTTTCCGCTCATACTCTTCTCGGGGTCTGGGCAGCGTGATCGTGGGTGGCCTGATCGTCAGCACTGTCTTTACGGTGTTTCTGGTCCCCTCTCTCTTTTCCCTGGTGATTGATGCCAAGATGAGTTTGGAACGGCTGGGAAAGAAGTAGGACGAGATTGATGAGAGAGAGCAATTGCATATAGAACGGGTGATGCGCGGGGTTTGACTCAAAAGGACGTATAAGGGGGGAGGTAAAGTTGTCCCGGGTGGTTGATCTGGAAGAAGGCCGTTTGCTGAAGGCGGTCAAAAGGGGTTACCGGAACTGGGAGAGTCGGTTCAAAGAGGAGTTCGGCCTCAAGACTCGACTGTCCCAGGTCTCTATGGAAACCCTCTCCTACCTGGCGCAGGGGAAGGATAAGGCCGCCTTCTATTTCTATGACCTTGTTATGGGTATACGGGGTTGGGGATCGGGGTTTGAATTCAATGAACTGGGCCCAAAAAACAAGATGGCGGTAATTGACCAGTATCTTTTCTTGCTCGACCGCGTCCGTTTTGAATGCATGAAGAGGCTGGGATTGATTGTAGACTATCCTGGTGAAGAGTTTACCCTGGTCGAATTGATAACCCAGTTTGAGAAACTGGCGCCCAATCTTCAGGCAAGGATCCCCACCCTTAGTTCAGACCATCCTGGCTATGAAGAGTATCGCGGCCTAAACGCATTTGACAGGGAGACCTTTATCAGGAAGTTGATACCCCAGGCATTAGCGGAAATTCAGGATTACTCGACGACCTTATAGACCTTGTCGTTTTCCCGGACCCTTTCCTTTACCTTGATACCCACAAGGTCACCCACCTTGGCCTCTTCTACGGGCTGATTATCCATTTCCATACTGGTCACTTCTTCAGTAAAATCGGTGGTATGCCCCTCGTACCTCAATACGTCGCCCCTTTTTATGCCCCCACTGGTTATCTCCAGCGCGGCGACACTGGGCTTTGCAAAAAACTTGACAATGACAGCTACCTCTTCCTCAGACATGATTATGCCTCCTGAATTAAGGTTAGTTTAGTCAAAATTAAC
>CAZXCQ010000137.1:0-16351 GCA_964639275.1 uncultured Desulfobacteraceae bacterium
TGTCCTTTTCCCTAACCCTGAACGTTGAACCCGGAACCTGTGAACGCTTACAAATCTTTAGGGTTCGCGCAAAAATAAAGGGGCGTCTCACACACCCGTGACGGGCATCAAATACCCTCTTCTCTTGACGCAACGTGCCCTATCCATTATCTTCCCTCATAACAGTTCACAAGACGCCAAGGCCGCAGAGAAGGACTTTTCCCTTTTCTGCGTCCTTTGCGCCTCGAACGAGCGCAGCGAGTGGGCGGTGAACAATTACCTTCCCTCAAACGGAGATCGCTGTCCGAAGAAGGAGCTTTGCACACACGTAACACAGTGGCCTTTTAGGAAACGATCAACTCTAGAATTTTAGTCACTTTAGTCACTTTAGGCCGGGCCTTCTACCGGGAGGGACCGCGACCCCTTACATGAAAGGAGGACTTCTATGATCACCATACGAAAGTATGAGGCCGGAGAGATCATCCTCAAGGAAAACGATCTGGGCGAAACAGCCTTTGTCATAGAGGAGGGAAGGGTCGAGGTGAGCAAGGAATTGGACGGGCAAAAGATCCACCTGGCCTATCTGGGGACCGGCGAAACATTTGGTGAAATGGGGATGATTGATGATAAGCCGCGCAGCGCCACGGTCACCGCCCTGGAAGATACGGTTGTGCGTGAAATCCACCGCGATGAGTTCCTCGAAGGCCTCAAGACCGATCCGGAGGTCCCCATAACCATCCTAAAGGTCCTCTTCGAGCGTCTCAGGGAGTGTCATGTAAAGATCCTGCAACTCCAACAGACCGGGCCACCCCCCCGGGAAATCCCCGCCGCGGGCCTGGACCACCTGCCGGACCGATCCGCCGGGCTGATTTCGCTCGAGGGACTGACGCCCGTAGCCTCCCAGGCCCTCCCGGAAAGCCCTTTTCTTATCAAGGGACTCCCTTTCCGCGTCGGCAGAAAGAGCAGCGATCCCCTCGCCCACAATGACCTGATGATCCCCGACACGGTCCCGTTTCAGGTCTCCAGACATCATGTGGAACTCATCACCCATGAGGGCCGCATAGGGGCTGCGGACAGGGGAAGCTATCTGGGCTCCATTGTGGACGGAGAGCTGCTTGGCGGGCCCGATGGAAGCCCCGGGCCCCTATTCTTTGAGGGAGACGAGGGGATACTTATCCTGGGGACCATCCACTCCCCATTTAGATACAGGGTCAGAAAGCAACCCTCGTAACTTTAAAGAAACCCTGCTAATTCTATCAAAGACTCACAGATAAAGATATTTCACGATACTCCACACATACCGCAGGGCCACCTTTCTTACCTCTATCTTGGAGACCCCGGCCTTCCGCTTGTGCTCATGGGTGGGTACCTCGGCCATGCGGTAACCCTTCTGCAGGGTCTTTATGATCATCTCTTGCTCGATGGTGGTGATGTCCTCCCTGAGATCGAGCGACTTGAGCACCCCCGTCTTGATGGCCCGGAATCCGTTCTGACTCTCCGAGAGTTGAACCCTAAATCGGTGATTGATGCAGGCTGTAATAAATGAGCTCCCCATGAGCCGGAGACATTCGTCAAACCCGCCATGGAGTTCGCTCGATCCGCCCAGGAGCCGGGACCCTGAGACATGATCGGCCCGGCCATCCATGATCGGTTCAACCAGCCTGGGGATGTCATTCGGATCGTGGGACCCGTCTGCATCGATCAATACGGTAACCTCTCTGTTGAGGTGGGACAGGGCGGTGCGGATCGCATCACCCTTGCCCTTCTGGTGGTCAAGAATCACGCGGGCACCCAGCGTGGAGGCGATCGCCCGCGTATCGTCTTCCGAATGCCCGTCGATCACCAGGATGTCATCGGTATATCTCCGACACCCCCCTATGACCTCACCCAGGGTGGCAGCCTCGTTGAGGGCAGGGATGGCCACAGTAATCATCCTGGCGATTTCATTTTGTGACGTCACGATAGAAAGTGCTTGCATTTTCTTAAAATTATAGCTATCCTACTCCCCTGTTTTATCTTAATCAAATGCTTTGTGACCGGTGAATTATCGGCATTTATCCCGTATTCCGCAAAGGAGATTTGTAACATATTGAAATAGCGATATGTTTCCAATCTACTGGAAATTGTAGCCCATAAATATGAGCGAACAGCACACGATGATTCCAGACACTTCCAAGGTCAGAAGGTATCTTCTCAATAATTTGCGGTAAACATGTTTATTGTCAGAAGGTCTGGAATCCAGGTGTCCTCCCCCTAATTATTGAGATATTACGTCAGAAGGCAATTTTGCGGAAGACGGGATTTAAGACAAAAAGGTCGTCAGAAACAGAGACACTCTGAGACAGATAACACCCGTAACCGTGACCTTCAAAGGCTATTAATAGTAGTTTCGACCTACCATTATCTAGCAGAATTTTTTGTATTGATATATCAGATTTTTTGTGGTAAAGGAATTCATCCAAAACCCCCGTTTCTTTGAAATTACAATAACTTCAACCTTTTTATGAGATAAGGCCTCCAGACAAAACCTCAATTGCCAAAATTGGAGGGGATAATCATGACAAAAGAAACCTTTTGTGTCTCTTATACAGACCGTAGTCGTCCCCACCTCTTTCTCGCAGGGGCCCTGACCTTGTGCCTGTTCTTGGGGTGGGTATTGGTGGGGACAGCCGTGGCTGACATAAAAGAGGACCTGGCCGCTAAGGTGGCAGCGGGCATGTCTTACGAGGAGGCTGCCCGGGCAGTGACAGCCGAAAGGATTGCAGCAGGAGAAGACCCTGAAGCGGTCGGAAAGGCCGTCAGCGAGGGTGCGATTGAGGTGGCGTTGGACCGCGCTGACGACGTTGCCGCGGCAGTGAAGGGCGCGTCTCAGGGGGCAGTGAAGGCTGCGGTAGAGGCCGCGGTTGCTGCCGGGCAGGACCCTGCCGATGCAGCCCGCGCGGCCTCCCAGGGCGTTGCAGACGGGGCCGTGACAGGGGCTGTCAATACCGGGCAGGACGTTGCCGCGTTGACTGAGTCGGCTGCATCAGGCGCCGTACAGGGTGCGGTAGAGGCTGCGCCTGTCCCTCCCCCTCCTGGCCAAGACGCTGCGTCCCTGGCCCAGGCATCGGCCCAGGGGGCCTCACAGGGGGCCAACAACGGGGCGGTTGCAACCGGGCAGGACGTCAATCAGGTAAACAATGCCGCAAACCAGGGGGCCATAAACGGGGCGGACCGGGGTGCCCAGAATACGGGCCAAGACCGGGACACGGTCTCCAATGCCGCCCAACAGGGGACCCAGCAGGTAACCACCACCACCGCCAATACGACAGTCGTAACCACCACGGTCGTGAGTACAACCGCCGCCCCAACGACTTCTGTCGCGACCACAACGACCGCCGAGACCACCACCGTTGAGACGACCACCATTGAGACAACAACATCAACCACAACAACATCAACCACAACAACAACAACAAGCACAAAGAAGACAACTGTGAGCCCATCCGCCTAAAAGGAGATAAGGACCTAAAGGGCCAAGATCCATGTCCTGAGGTTGCGTTTGACTATCGAAGAGAGCCCTGAAGGCCCGATTGCCTTTAACAAACCAAGGAGACTGAATCCATGAAAAAGCGACTCATCTTTTGTACCTCTATTATGCTTGTCCTGGGGATCTTTTTCTCTGCCCGTGCAGGGGCCGCAATCATCTGGAGGGAAGGAGCGATCTCGGTTGAAGACGAAATGCGGCGAGAGGGGGGAAAGATCGAAATCGGAAAATTGCGGATCATCCCCGCCGTCAGGGTCAGCGGGAACTATGACAGCAATATCTACCTGGGAAATGACTACACAAACGATCCCAACACCGGTCCCAAGGTCGATGGCAAACTCTCCAAACCCCTTGTGTCGGACTATATCTTTCATGTCCAACCCGGGCTCATGTTGAATTATGACCTGGGTGAGCGCGGAGGCGCGAGGCTCGGCTACACCGGCAACTGGGCCTTTTACAAACGCAGGACCGAGCAGAACTGGGACATGCAAACGGGTATGTTCAACGCGGACTACCACGCCCCGGTCGGTCTGATCCTGGGTCTGGACAATGTCTTTTCCAGCGGGAACGACCCCTATGGTGATGCCACCCAGTACGGCCTCGGTTATGTCAAGCAGCGGTGGAACAACAACCTCAAGTTTAAGGGGGGCTGGGACTTTTTTGACCGGTTCAAGCTCATCGGCTATTATAATTTTTACAAACAGAGATACAAGGACGAAAGGGACTATACCCAGAACTGGACCAACAACGAATTCGGGCTTGGCTTCCAGATGAGGGTGCTTCCCAAGACATGGGGGTTTGTCCGGTACCACTTCGGCATACAGAACTTTGATTCCCACCCCGTCGAGGTAAAGGGGGTGCCCACGAACATCACCTCGTCCAATGACGCAAGCAACAAATGGAATCGCGTAAACATCGGTCTCGCATGGGATAGCGGCGCAAAGCTCGGGGGCGAACTCAACTTTGGTTATGAGTGGCTCAAGTACGATAATAACACCGATCCCCTGGGTCGAAAATATGAAGATAGAAACACCTGGATAGCCGGAACCTCCATCGATTACAGTCCCTTTGCCACCACCCTCCTCACCCTCAACATCGCCAGGGGAATCAAGGTCACGGGTGCCGCGAACAGGGAGATGTATGACGACACCTCAATCGGCATAAATGTTCAACAGGATCTCCCGTATAAATTTAGCGCCACCGCGGGCTTTATCTACAGCAAAAACAACTACAATGTGCCCGACCCGGCCCGACCCGGCAGACTGGATAACAACTATAACGGCAATGTCACCTTCACCTATCAGATACAGTCGTGGCTAGATGTAACCGCCGGCTACCGTTACATGAGAAAGGACTCCAACTATCTGGATCAGTCCTTTACGGATCAACAGGGAATACTCTCAATCGGGGTGGCCTATTGAAAAAAAGAAGCGCAATCTTCCTTTTCGCCCTTCTCAGCGAAAAGGATAAGATAAATATCCTCTGTGAACGCTGTGCCTTGAATGAGCGGAGCGAATGGGCGGTGAGGCAACATAATAATATGTCACCAAATTTCTGAGACGAAGCACTTAGGTTCCCAAGTGCACGTTGGGCAGCGGTGTTTTTTAGAGAGAGGTCAATGAAATTCCTGAACAGCTTGCGTTTCACGATCGCCATGGCCGCCTCCTTTTTGCTCAGTGCCTGTGCCACCAGTGGCGAGGTCGTAACGGTCAGCACCGTCAGATCCGGCAAGGCCCTCGATCAGTCGGTCCTGGCAAAGCTCGAGGAGCTAAAGGAGACCACTCATCCCAAAGGGGCGAATCACACCCTAAGCAATGTCATCGCCGAGACCCCGCACCTGTCGGTATCTGAGTATCTGTCAAAGTACCCCGAGGCAAAGACCATGGCCGGTGACTATACGGTGGGCGGCTATGATGTCTTGAGTATTAAGGTCTATGAAGAGGCCGACCTCACCAGAGAGGAGGTGCGGGTCTCGGGTGACGGGTACATCACATTCCCCTTGATCGGCAAGCTCAAGGTGGCCGGTCTCACCACCTCCCAGATCGAACGACTCGTATCAGACAGGCTGGCCGAACAGCAATATCTCCTGAACGCCCACGTCTCGGTGACCGTGACCGGATTTTTTAGCAAACATTTTATGGTCCTCGGCGCAGTGAAAACCCCGGGCAGCTATCCCGTCAAGGCCCGTGAGCGCGTCCTGGACGGCATCTCCAAGGCCGGCGGGGTCGAGTCGGATCAGGCAAGCACAGGGGCGATGATCATCCGGACCCTGTGGGCCGATACAGATCGCCAGCAAAAGATCGTCATCAATATCAATCTGAGGCGTCTTTTAAAAAGGGGGGATCAGGTCTCCAATATCTATCTGATGGACAAGGACGCCCTTTATGTCCCCCCTGCAGAGCACTTTTACATCATCGGGCAGGTCAGGGCGCCCGGGGCCTATACCATGCCCGAGGGAGAGGTGACCCTGGTGGAGGCCATTGGCATGGCAGGCGGGTTTACGCGGATTGCCTCGCGCAACAGCACCCGCATCATCCGGGTGGAAGAAGGTGTTGAAAAGATCATAGAGGTTAAGGTGGATGCCATTACAAAGGGTGGCAAGAAGATACAGGACGTTCCCATCAAACCGGGCGACGTGATCGTAGTGCCGGAGAGCTTCTTTTGAACCAAGACCTCAAAATTTTCCTCCAGAAAAGATCAACCGCAGATTCCACCCGCTGCCTGCCCCATATCATGGTTTTGCCCTATCTCCTCTGGTGATTCTGAGGAACTACAGCGGTTGAATCAATTTGGCTTTCTGAAAATTGGCACTTGGGGAGGGGTAGGGGGGTTCCCTCCCCTATTTTTTCCTATGGCGCGTGATTTCTTTACCCTCTCTTACGGGCGAGTGATACGGCCGAAAAACGGAATCCCCACACCCCGGGTTTCAAACAGTTAAAGTGTTACCAGCGGTTATATGTACGCAACAGAGAGCAAGGAAGAACAGATAGACCTCCGCGACTACCTCCGGGTGATGCTCAAACGAAGGTGGACCATCATCACGGTCTTCTTTATTATTGTCATCACCGTTGCCATCCACACCTTTACCGCCACCCCCATCTACAGGGCCACCACCCGCCTGATCATCGAGAAAGAAAACCCCAACGTGGTCTCCATCGAGGAGGTCATGGCCGTGGACGCATCCGGCACCGATTACTACCAGACCCAGTATAAAATAGTCGAAAGCCGGGCCGTGGCCCGAAAGGTGATCGATCGGCTCCACCTGCGAGAGAGCGAGGAATTCTCCCCAAAACCAAAAGATGACCTCATCTCCCGTATAAAGCGTTCGGTTGGCGAGACCATTCAATTCTGGAAGGATTCCATCCAGTCGCTCCTCAAGACCGAGAAAAAGGGGGAGACCGGCAATCCTGATTCAGCGGAATATGACCCGGACTCGGCCCTTATCTCCGCGTTTATCAGCAGGATCGCGGTCGAACCCATCCGCAACAGCCGGCTCATGGACCTCAGCTTTGAGGGCAAGGATCCGGTCCTCACCACCCGGATCACCAACACCCTTGCCAGCGTCTATATCAGCCAGAACCTGGATATCAAACTCAAGGCCGCCCAGGAGGCGGTGAAATGGCTCTATGATCGGATAGAGACGGAGCGCAAAAAGGTGGAGGAGGCCGAACAGGCCCTGCTTCGCTACAAGAAAACACAGGGGATCGTCACCGATTTCTCCAGCGAGACCGAACAGGTTACCGCCCAGAAGCTTGCCAGGCTAAACGGCCAGGTGGTCAAGGCAGAATCAGAGCGGGTGGAGGCCGAGACCCGCTACAAACAGGCCCAGGAGCTCAAAGGGTCTCCCGATCTCCTCGATTCTGTCCCCGAGGTCCTCAAAAACGAACTGATCCGAGAGATAAAAAAGATGGAGGTGGACCTCTACAAGCGCATGTCCGAGCTCTCCAAGCGTTACGGCCGGAACCACCCCCAGATGGTGGCCATAGACTCAGAACTCAAGCCCCTTCGAAAGAGAAAAAACCGTGAGGTAGACCGGGTCATCAACTCGCTTCAAAACGAATACCGGGTGGCCCTGGCCAGGGAGAGATCGCTAAAGAGTTCTTTTGCCAAACAAAAACAGGAATTGATGGATCTCAATCAAAAGGCCATCCAGTACAGCGTGCTCTATCGAGAGGCCAAGACCGCCAGGGACATGTACGACCTCCTGGTCAAACGCTTTAAGGAGACCAGCCTCACCGAGGAGATGAAGACCGGCAACATCAGGATAATCGACCGGGCAGAGGTCCCAGGCGGCCCGATCAAACCCCGGAAGAGGCTTAACCTCCTCCTGGCGGTCATCGTGGGTCTTGTGGCGGGAATCGGGCTGGCCTTTTTCTTTGAATATCTCGACAACACCATCAAGGTCCCCGACGATGTAAAACGATATCTCAAGCTCCCCTATCTTGGCCCCACCCCCCGGTTTGAAAACTCCAACAGAAAGAAGATCCTGGAACAGGGGGCCCCGGAGCTGGTGACCCTCCATTCGCCAAAGTCCTCTGCGAGCGAATCGTTCCGGGGCATCCGGACCGGCATCCTTTTTTCCAGGGCCGAGGGCGAACCCCAGGTGGTCATGATCACCAGCGCGGGGCCCAGGGAAGGAAAGACCGTTACCGCCTCAAACCTGGCCGTCGCCATGGCCCAGTCCGGAAGCCGGGCGATTCTTATCGACTGCGACCTCCGCAGACCCAAGCTCCACCGCCTCTTTGGGGTTTCAAAGGATCAGGGTCTTACAAACCTCCTGGTGGGAAACATGGGCCTGGATCAGGCCGTGGTCCATACCCAGGTCCCCAACCTCGATGTGATCGCAAGCGGCCCCCTCCCCCCAAACCCCTCAGAGATCCTGGGATCGGCCCGCATGGCTGCGCTACTCGCCCAGCTCCGGAAACAATACCCCCGGATCATCATCGACACCCCTCCACTCACCGCCGTAACCGACGCGGTCATCCTTTCAAAGGCCGTAGACGGGGTGGTCCTGGTGGTGCGGGCTGCCAACACGACACGGGAGGTTGCCATCAACGGTGTGACCCAGCTCCAGGCCGTTGGGGCCCCGATACTCGGGACAGTCCTCAACGCCGTGGATATCGGCAAGGACAAATACTACTACTACTATTACTACCAGTACTATTACTACTACTACGGTGACGATGGAGATAAGAGGAAAAAACAGGGCAGAAGGAAAGCAAGAAAAAAATCCAAACACGGCTACTACGGAAAAGAAGATTCGTTAACAACCCTGGAGTTTAAGGATTGAGGGTATCAATTTAGCTTTCTTCAAAATTGGAACTGAGACAGGGGAATGGGGTCCAGAATCCCCATTCCGCGGGTTTCAAAAAGCCAAAGTGTTACGGTTGAGGGATATGCCGTCATGGAATTGATCGACCTTCACTGCCACATCCTTCCCAACATGGATGACGGTGCCCGGTCTCTGGAGGAAAGCCTGGCCATGGCAAGACGCGCCGTGGCGGACGGCATCCGCACCATTGTGGCCACCCCCCATGCCCTCAACGGTGTATACTCAAACCCTTTAAAGAAGGTCACTGCAAAGGTAACCGCCTTAAAGCATAGCCTGTTAGAAAACCATATCGATCTGGAACTCTACCCGGGCTCCGATGTCCACCTGTGCCCGGGGCTGTCTGAAAAAATCAAAAATGGTGAGGCCTGCACCATCAATGGTGACGGAAAATATATCATCCTGGAACTCCCGTCATCGACTGTGCCTGCCGGGGTCAAGGACGAGATCTTTGCACTAAAGATGAACGGCATCACCCCCATTATCAGCCACCCCGAGCGAAATTCAAACATACAGCAGGCACCCAACACCTTATACGAGCTCATCTGTATGGGGGCGCTGGGGCAGGTAACGGCCATGAGTCTGACAGGTGATTTTGGAAAGCTGCCGGCAAAAACAGCCACGCTCCTTCTCAAACACCGCCTGGTCCACATCATTGCCAGCGATGCCCACTCCCCCGAAGACCGCCCACCGGCCCTGTCAGAGGCCCTTCAAAGGGCAGCAGAGATACTCAATAGCTATACCGATGCAGCGCATATGGTCACCGATATACCGAGGTCCATCCTGGCCGGATCTACACCCGATATCCCTGAACCGTCCCGCATAAACCGCCGTGGCCGGTTCTTTTGAAAAAGAAGGGCACCAATAAACCCCGGAGGCAAAGATTCGCCTTAGAGGGTATTTTTTCCTGTTATACCAAGCGGTTATCAGCCATATCCGGCTGTACCTCAAGGGGCGGAGCTATGCACAACTACCCTTTCTCCGCCCCCTGACACCAGGGGCGGGCCCCAAGCTCGCTAACTGAGGTCACTTTCTTCAAATTCAAACTGGAAAAATCCCTGTAAGAGAAATCCGGATCCCTGAAAGCCCGGCACTGGCAACACACCTCGAGTCTCTTCCTGCTGCCGGGTGCCGGGCCTTTTTGGTTTCAAGGGGCAGTCAAATGGCATCCGCCGTATTCTCTTTGGGAACAAATAGTCATAGGGGGACAGGAAAGTGACAGAAGAGGAACGCAGACGATACAATCGCTACTGCCCACCGGAAGGCACTATAGCAGTATTAAGACCGTACGGTGAGGAAATCGGTCGGGTCAAAAATATTGGCAAAGAGGGCCTCGCCTTTGAATACTTGGTTCTTGGGGATAAAAACGGCAGTATCTCAACGGAACCAAAAACAGAGATAGAAATCCTCTATCCTGAAAACGGGTTCTACCTATCAAGAATACCCTGCGAAATTGTCTGGGAAAGTGATTTGCAGATTGAGTATTCCCTATTCAGCGTTTTGCCCACCAAACGCATAGGCATTCAATTCAAAGAACTCACCACTGAAAAAACCCACCTGTTTAATGGTTTCCTGGCTCAGTGTAAGTTAATCCCGTTCCCTGCGCCGTGTTCCAAATGAAGACTCGAATCATAGCTCGATTCCCGCGCAAATATCAGGCAACCTGACTCTACTAAAAATATGTCAACATAGAAAAGCACGGGCACATTATCCCTTGCACCAAGACTCAAGACCATGTCCATAGCCTTTGGCAGACGCTGTCCCAGATGCAAAAGCAGCGAGGCTGCTCGCATACACCGCGATTTCTGGATGCGTCTGATACTTGGAACCAGACACTACCATTGTGAGCGGTGCGACTCGACATATATCTCTGTGCTTTCCTTATTCTCCTTTGCATATGCAAGATATGCCTGGTAATGAACCCCTGAAAACCTGACTCAGCCATCCCAATGATCCCAAATGCAAGCAGGGGTCTATAATCCTCACACCACGAAAAAGGGCCCACATGAACCCTGATATTGTTTCATCCCAAATCATCCAGGCATCCACAACAGTCCATAAAAACCTGGGCCCCGGCCTCGTAAAGCCAGTCTATCAGAAGTGTATGATAATTGAGCTGGAAAATATGGGTTTAAATGTAGAACCTGAAGTGGCGTTCCCCATCTTTTACCGGGAGCAAAAGATTACAGACCTTAATACATAAGGAGGTTAGACATGGAAGTGCTTAAATTAAGAAGGCTATTGACAATTGTACTTGTTATCTCGATGGTGATCTCTTTAGGTTGGGTCGTAAATGCTCAGGCCGGAGAAAAAGTGAATATCAATAAAGCCACCATGGAGGAACTGGCGGTACTCAAAGGAGTGGGTCCAAAAATTGCTGAACGTATAGTTGAATATCGCAGCAATAATCGATTTGATAAGATAGAAGAGATTATGGAGGTTAAGGGGATAGGCCCGAAGACGTTTGAAATAATCAAAGAGCAAATAACAGTAGATTAAGCCCCAACGTTGCAGGAGTCGAGGATGCCGGCATGGGGTGCCCCGTGAGATCTAAGATTACCTCTCACAGAGTCGCCGCAGAAAGAGAACAACAAGGAAAAAGCAATCTCTGAGCCTCTGTGGGCTCCCTCCGGGCTGTAGGCTCTACGAGGCGGAAGCCTGCCTGAAAGCCCTACGGGGCGGAGCCGGGGCTGGAAGCTAGCGACCACCGGGAGCCCCGCTAAGCGGGACAGGCTGGGCAAGAGACAAAAAAATATTGATTTCCCTCGAGTAGAGTTGTACAATTAACTTGTACAGAAGAGAGGGGGTGACAAAAACATGGAAAAAGTGGGTATCAGTACCCTGAGAGAAAACCTGTCAGTTTTTCTGAAAAAGGTTCAAAAAGGGCAGGTTATTACAATTACTTCCCGCGGGCACGAAATGGCGAGACTTGTCCCTGTTGAAGATAAGAGGCAGAAGGCAAGGGAAATTTTGAGAGAACTGGGCAAGAATTCTACCATCGGTGACATTCTATCCCCAGTTTATGAGGAGTGGGAGGCTATGAAATGATTGTTGTGGATACCCACATAATCATTTGGAATGCCTTAAAGCCAGAGATGCTCTCAGCAAAGGCAGAAAGAGCTATTTCAACAGCCAGTAATTCGGATGGAATAATATTCTGTGAAATCTCGCTGTGGGAAATAGCAATGCTGATGCACAAAGGTAGGCTCCGTATAGATATCGAATACAAAGAATTCATAAAACTGATATTAGAATCCAATCAATACGTTCTTCGGCGTATTACGCCTGAAATAGCATGGCTTTCAACCGACTTGTTTTCAAACAATAACAAAGATCCCGCTGACAGAATCATCGCAGCAACTTCATTCGTCGAAAATGCCAACCTGGTTACCGCTGACAAGGAATTGAGACAATCCAACAGAATTGCCACTATCTGGTAAAAACACGCCTGCCCCGTAGGCAATTTACTGTCGTACTGGGGTTAAACCTTATTTGTTGTTTAACTGGGACCGAAGGACAGCGCAGCGTATTGATACAGGGTAGCTCCGGAAGATGTACACGGGGGTATTCAACCGGGGTCACAAAGCAACCTCTGCGCCTCTGCGTGCTCCCTCCGGGCTGGGCGAGAGATAAGACAAGAATTTTAAAAACTGAAGGGCATCCCTTATGTTGCGAAACGCGCAAGTCCTTTTGGCACTGACGTCACCTTTCTTCAAATACCAACCCGATTCAGACAAAGGAGGTAAAGCTCATGAAAGAGAATGGATTAGGCAGCCTGTTCGTCAGAAATCTAATTATGGCAATACCATGGGGCATCATCTTCCTGGCGGTATTCTTTATTGCGATGGTTTCAGTCAAGCAACAGTTAAAAGAGGGCATAGAGTATACCATGAACAATGCTATTCATAAGGCCATCAATACAGCGTTTGACAGCCGTCTTGTTTCAGCCGTCAAGAAAAATGTCAAGGAAGGGGCTGAATTCATGGCCAAGACCGGCACACATGAGATAAAAGCCCTCTTGAGCGACCCGCACGTCAAACAAGACATAAAGGAGGCATTAGAATACAGCGGCCAACACCTCCGATAGTTTCATTGGATGGGCCGTGGCCTTTATAGCTGATCCATAATATAATCCCGTATTTCGCGAGTGTCTCTACGGACCGCCCGAGCGTACTGGCTACCTCAAGGATTTTCCTTCACCCAATCGGTGAATGGATTTTGTCTACGGAGCCCGAAATAGCAGGGCTTCCCCAAATATACTTGCGAAATTCGGGATAATGTACGTCCCCATCTCCACTTTCAGGGTGTTCAACCGGGGCATCCTCCAACCCCCTCAATAATGCATAAATTTCCCCTTTAACAAATACCGCCTGATGCTATATATTGATGTCAATATGCAATCACACAATCGCATCATCACTGGGAGGTTGCTATGAAGACAGTCACCATTAGGGGTGTTGAGCCAGAGGTCGCCGACAAACTCAAATCAGCTGCCGCAAAACAAGGCAAAAGCATCAATCAACTCGTCCTCGAAATTGTTAAGGAAGGCCTTGGCCTCAAGAAACAAAGAAAATTCTCGCTTGAATACGATGACCTGGATCACTTGTTTGGCAGGTGGACTGATGACGAATTCAGAAAAATTTATGCGAAGATAGATCAGGAGCGGCAGGTTGATCAGAAGCTTTGGAAATGAAGAGGGTATTGATCGACACCAACATATATTCATTTGCCCTGAAGGGGGATGTGGAGGTAGTGAATGCATTGAGGAGAATTGATGTGATTGGCTTTTCAACGATCAGTATCGGTGAGCTTTTTTCAGGTTTCAAAGGTGGCCAAAGTGAAACCAGGAACAGGGAAGAGCTTAATCTTTTCTTGGATTCTCCGAGAGTCGTTGTCCACCCCATTGATGAGGATACGGCTGAATTCTACGCGTCGATGCTGAATAATCTGAGGGTTGCAGGAACCCCTATACCTACCAATGATATATGGATCGCGGCTGTTGCATTTCAGTATGGGTATCAGCTTTATTCAAAGGACAAACATTTCACTTTGATTTAGGGATTGGTGCAATTGCACCCATGAGAACTTTAGCTGACGATGAGCAGCATCTTCATTCAGCAACCGGCAACCAGTATCCAGCATTCAGAGCAGGAAAGTCAACGACGTCCCCCATTCCCTAACGCAGGAATAGTAGTACTATTTCGAGGATCTTGCGATTGAGGTGCGGCCGAAGATGACCCGAAGATGGGATGCGAAAATGTGAAGTTATTTCTGCGCAAGCCCTAAGCATCGTACTGCGGTCCAAAAAACTCACCAGATCAACCAAATAGACCAGAAAAACCAGGTAGACCAAATTGACAAAGATCACCCGCTTTGAAGATCTCGAATGTTGGCAACAAGGCCGTGAGCTTACCCGGATAGTCTACACGGTGACCAAAGAACCGCAATTCAAGAAAGACATGAGGTTAGCAGGGCAGATTCAGGCTGCTGCGGCCTCGACGATGGCCAACTGCGCGGAAGGTTTCATCAGGAGATCGGACAAGGAATTCATCCAATTTTTGTTCATCGCCATGTCGTCGGCAGCTGAAGTGCAAAGCCATTTGTATTTAGCGCTCGATCAGGGCTATATCGATCACGAGAAGTTTCAGCGGATTTACGATAAGGCTGACAAAACTGCAAAGACTATCTCCGGCCTAATCAAATACCCCCGCACCAAACCAACCAAATCAACAAAACAGACCAAATCAAGCAGATAGACCAAACAGACCAAATAGGCCAAAAGTCAACGAAGTCAAAGACGTCCCCTAGATTATACAAAACAGACATTGACAACTATGCAAATTTGAGGGATATTGGCCAGTAGCACAATAGACGTACCAACATACTGGTGCAAGTCTAACGTTATTTCATCACATGGAGCGTGGAAGGGAAAAGAAATATACCGCCATAGTCCGGAAGGGTAGACTTGAAGAGGAGACCAAGAATGGCAGACAAAAACCTGATGAGCCGCATTACGGTGAACCCCAAAATCTTTAACGGTAAACCAATCATACGGGGAATGAGGATCTCTGTTGAATTAATCCTCAGCCTGCTGGCTCAGGGAGAGACGACAGAAGCGTTGCTGCAAGATTATCCCGACCTTGAGCAGGAAGATATCCGGGCATGTCTTACGTATGCCCATGCTGTCATTGCTCAGGATTCTCTTGACAGTGTGCGAGTGACAGCCGGGTGACGGGGCGGAATTAGGTGAGATTTCTCATTGATCGGTGTGCGGGCCGAACGCTGGCTGAATGGCTCAATAGTCAAGGGCACGATGTCCTTGAATCTCGCACACTTGGTCCAGACCCTGGTGACAGGGAGTTACTTGCAACAGCCTTTGAACAAGGGAGGATTCTTATAACGATAGACACTGACTTTGGTGAGCTCGTGTATCTTGATCGGCTCTCCCACTGCGGGATAATTCGGTTGCCCGATGCACCTTCTGAAAGGCGAATTAAATTAATGCAGGCGTTACTTCGGGAACATGCACAGGACTTGGAGCTTGGGGCAATAATTACAATCAGGGGGGACAGAGTGCGTATTTCAAAGTCACCAGATTGATATGAAATCTGTCAAAGCAAAAAGTAAATCCTGGAAATCCTGCCTGCCCCATGAAATTTACGTCAGTAACACCGGAGGGTATTTCATTGGGGCCTGCCCCGCCTGTCGTAGCAAGGCGAACTTGTCCACCGTCATTGTGGCGGAGATGCCGCTATGCGGTGCCCCGTTGAACCGGGACCCTCTGGGTGTTCAACCGGCGTAGCTCCAACAGATTTATCCGCCTCTGAAGGATTTATCGGCCGTTGGTGTGGCGGATGGTACTGGGGTCCAAAAAACTCACCAGATCAACCAAATAGACCAGAAAAACCAGGTAGACCAAATTGACAAAGATCACCCGCTTTGAAGATCTCGAATGTTTACCCCGTGGAATCACAATCTATTCCACTGGGGCTGGAAAGAAGCTCGTAAGCTGGTCAGAATGGTACATAGTCCGGTACAGAGGAATAGAGCATTCCAGAGAGACATGCGATTTGTCGGCCAAATCACTTCCGCTGCCGTCTCAGTCATGAACAACATAGTTGAAGGTTGGGCTGCCCAGTCAAATGCTGAATTCATCAGGTTTCTCACCTATTCGAGGCGGTCTTGTGCAGAAATTCAGCATTGCGGGTACGTGGCTCTGGACCAGCAATATATGGACGACGCAGAATTCCAGGATATCTATGCGCAGGCATTGAAAACGACACAGATCATAGACGGCCTGCTACGTTACCTGCGTTCTCAACGCTCCAAACTATCTAAACGATCTTAACGCTCTCAACGTTCTCAACCGAACCGACCAAAACCCTCTGAGCCCTCTGTGTGCTCCCTCCGGGCTGTAGGCTCTACGAGCCGGAAGCCTGCCTGAAAGTCCTACGGGGCAGAACCGGGCTGGAAGCTAGCGAAGTTTACCCAGCCTGCCCCGCCTGTCGAAGATGCCG
>CAZXCQ010000138.1:0-16283 GCA_964639275.1 uncultured Desulfobacteraceae bacterium
GCAGCGAGGGTTTTCAGAAATTCAACAAGATGAAGTATATGCACCTGATCAACAGTTACCGCGGTATTGAAGACGGCAAGGAGCTGGTGACGGAAACCGTGGATACGTACAGGAACATGGGAAGGGCCAAGAAATAATCAGGCGTATGATTCAGTCGAGACGTCGCCTCTCAAACCGGAAATAAAACGGATCATAAGACCCATATATCAGGAGTCCCCTTATGGAAAGACGCAGGTCCATTATTATCGAAGTGGTCGTCTGGCTCGGCTTGTGCATAATCGCCTACAGCCTGACGTTCAAATTTGACGATACCCTGGACAATTATCGTTACGGCGCCGCCTCCTGGCCGAGGGCCATAATCCTCGCCATGGCAGTCTTTGCTATCACCGAAGCAGTCCTGAGCTTTATTGAGTTTCGGAGGAAAGGGGATTCAAAGACAGCGATCATCACGAAAGGTGAGGAAGGGATTTCACCGAAACCGATCTCAGATGCGAAGATTCATATCAAAAGGCTGGCCACGTTCGGGGTGCCCATCGTGTTTCTGTTGATGATACCCCGGATGGGATACTTTGTGTCCGCCCCTTTTTTTATCGCCGGTTTTATGTTTCTCCTGGGAGAGAGGCGACTTCTCCATCTGATCGTCACCTCATTTCTGATCTATGCAGTCACCCTGATCGTCTTTACAAAATTTCTTTTTGTCCCTCTGCCGGAAGGCAGCTGGCCGGTGTTTTACGAGGTCAGTAGCTGGATCATCGTACTGCTTCAGTAACGCCTTCCGGTAAGAGCGGATCTTTTTGACAAGGGCATTCGGCTCTTTTCGATATTATACAACATATAGAATACAAAAATCGACTTTAGGTCTGAATCAAAAGGAAAGGAGTACGACAATGATTCACTTTCTCATTCACGAAAAAGGCGACACCGTAGGTGTGGCCACGGTGGACATCAAGGCAGGGGAGACGGCCAAGGGCCTTTTCATGGACACACAAGAAACCATTGACGTAAAGGCACTGAAGGACATCCCCCTCGGTCACAAGATCGCATTGAAAGATCACCAGCTGGACGACACGGTCTACAAATACGGTGCGGATATCGGCAGGGTCGTCGCCGATTTCAAAATCGGGGACCATGTTCACATTCACAATCTTAAGACAAAGAGGTGGTAGTTATGGAGATACCGAGATTTATGGGCTATCGTAGAAAGAATGGAAAGGTCGGCATAAGAAACCATGTGATCATCCTCCCCCTGGACGACCTGTCCAACGCGGCCTCAAAGGCCGTTGCCAATAATATAAAAGGGACCATGGCCCTTCCTCATCCTTATGGCCGTTTGCAGTTTGGGGAGGACCTAGAACTCTTTTTCAGGACCCTCATCGGGACAGGAAAGAACCCCAATGTGGCCGCCGCCGTGGTCATCGGGATCGAACCGGAATGGACCAACAGAATTGTGGAAGGAATTGCGAAGACAGGGAAACCGGTGGACGGTTTTTCCATTGAACGGTTCGGGGATCTCAAGACCATCGAGAGGGCCTCGCGGAAGGCCAAAGAGTACATCCATTGGGCCACTGAGCTTCAAAGAGAAGAATGCTCTTTCGACGAGCTCTATGTCTCCACCAAATGCGGTGAGTCGGACACCACGTCTGGACTGGCCTCCAACCCAACGGTCGGGAACGTCTTTGACAAGCTCAATGAGATGGGCGCAACAACCTGCTTTGGTGAGACCTCCGAAATTACCGGCGCGGAACATATATGCAAGGAGCGAGCCGCGACCCCGGAGGTGGGTGAGGCCTTTATGCAGGCCTTTAATGCCTACAACGCCATTATCAACCAGTTCAAGACGGATGACCTCTCCGGTTCGCAGCCCACCAAAGGGAACATCCGTGGGGGGCTGACCACCATTGAGGAGAAGGCGTTCGGGAATCTGCAGAAGATCGGTAAAAAAGGACGCTATGTGGGCGTGCTGAAACCGGCCGAAGAGCCCAAGGGGAAGGGTCTGTGGTACATGGACACCTCTTCGGCGGCCGCCGAGGCCGTGACTCTCTGGGCAGCATCCGGAGCGGTGGTGCACCTCTTTCCGACGGGCCAGGGGAATATTGTCGGTAATCCCATCGTGCCTGTAATCAAGCTTTCTGCCAACCCCCTCACGTGCGAGACCATGAACGAGCATATTGACCTGGATGTCTCTGCCATTTTAAGGGGCGAGTTGACCCTGGATGAGGCGGGAGATAAGTTGATAGAGATGATACGCCGGACCTGCAATGGCAGGTTTACCGCGACGGAGGCCCTGGGCCACCGGGAATTCGTCCTGACGAAGCTCTACATCAGTGCCTAGCGAAAAGGCTGGTAATGCCTATGAGTCGAGACAGAGCCAACCGGTTGTGCTGGAGATATGTTCGTGGCGTGCCGGGATAATAAAAGCGAGTTGAAAGCGTTCGAATGAAGGCTTTATGAGAGGTGGCACCAGAAGCCTCAAGTGCGTATCCCAGATGTTTTGAACAGCAATGACTCCGCATACAAGTGGATTCCTACGGGGTCATTTTCTATGCTGTCACAGGGGTTCGCCAACGCGGATCTATGGAGGTATTTTCCTCATGGAGGAGCTTCTCAAGAAATTAGAGTCGAACGGGATGCAGCCCTATTACTTTCCCCATAAAGAGGCTGCGAAGGATCAGATATTGGATATGATCCCCAAGGCGGCCACTGTGGGCATCGGCGGGTCGGTCACCGTGCGGGAGATGGGGCTCTTGGACGCCCTCCAGGAGAGGGGCACCCCGTATTTCGACCACTGGCAGCCGGGTCTGAGCAAAGAGGAGATCATGGAAGTGAAGAGGAAACAGGTGGTGGCCGACTACTTCTTGACCTCAACCAACGGGCTGACGCGGGACGGAAAGCTCGTAAACATCGACAACACCGGGAATCGGGTTTCGGCCATGATCTTTGGGCCGAGGCACGTCATCGTGGTTGCCGGTGAGAACAAGATCGTGGAAGACGTTCATGCCGCCATTCAAAGGATCAAGGAACAGGTCGTCCCAAAAAATACGTCGAGGCGCGGCGACAATACTCCATGCGCCAAGGGCAAACCCTGCCCTGACTGCAATAGTCCGGACCGGCTTTGCCGGGTGACCACCATTTTGGAGAAAAGGACAAAGGGTGTGGATACCTTCTCCGTGATTATTGTCGGCGAGACACTGGGCTACTGAGTTTCTTGAGCTCTCATATAAGAACTATCCCTGGCCAGGTTCAGGAGTCGTGAAAGGATTTTATTTTCTGAGGTATATGTGGAAAAGCAAAAGACATTGATCATGGGAGTCATAGGAGTGGACGCCCATGTGGTGGGCAACAAGCTTATGGAGAACGTGCTGCGTCAAGCCGGATTCAAGGTGGTCAATCTCGGCACTTTTGTCACACAGCAGGATTTCATCAAGGCCGCCATCGAAACGGATGCCCATGCCATCCTGGTGGGGTCCCTATGCGGCCATGGGGAGCTGGACTGCCAGGGCTTCAGGGAGGCGTGCATCGAGGCGGGCAAAGGGGATATCCTCCTCATCGTGGGCGGGAATCTCGTAGTGGGAAAGCAGGATTTCACCGGGGTCCATGAGAGATTTAAACAGATGGGTTTTGACCGGGTGTACCCCCCCGGGGTCTCCCCCTATGGGGTGATTGAGGATCTCAAAAGAGACCTGGGTGTTTCGGAATAATGGGTGCGTACCAGGAATACGGCCTGTTTATCGATTTCGGCAGTACCTTCACCAAGGTCGTTCTCGTGGATCTGACGAATCTGCGTGTGGCAGGCAGGACACAGAGACCCTCCACGGTTGATACGGACATCACCATCGCCCTGACTGCCGCACTCGAGGATATCAACAAGCTCTTGGGCCGTGAAGTCCCATACCGCTACAAACTGGCCACGTCCAGTGCCGCCGGGGGCCTCAAAATGGTGGCCATAGGCCTGGTACCGGAGCTGACGGTGGAAGCGGCCAAGAGGGCGGCCCTTGGGGCCGGAGCCAAGGTGGTGGGAGTCTATGCCTATCGCTTGTCCCAAAAGGAGTTGAAAGAGATCGAAAACGCATCTCTGGACCTCATCTTGCTTGCCGGGGGGACGGACGGCGGGGAGAGGGATACCATTGTCCACAATGCCATGGGGTTGAGCCGTTTACAGAGACTTCCTGCTCCCATTATCGTCGCAGGGAACAAGGCGGCTGCGGACGAGGTCAGCGCCATACTGACGGCGGGGTCGAAAGAGCACGTGCTGACGGAAAATGTGATGCCGGAGATCGGTGTGCTCGAGGTGGACAAAGTGAGGGCCATGATCAGGGAGCTGTTCATCAGCAGGATCGTTGAGGCCAAGGGACTCAAGAACGCAGAGGCGTTCATCGATGAGATCCTCATGCCGACCCCCACTTCGGTTCTCACCGCCGCCAGGCTCCTGGCCGAAGGTATTGATGGTGAGGAGGGGCTCGGAGAGCTGGCGGTTGTGGACGTAGGGGGAGCCACGACGGACGTTCACTCCATCGCCAAAGGGGACCCCACCGAGCCCGGGCTTGTGAAGAAAGGTCTTCCTGAACCTTACGTAAAAAGGACCGTGGAGGGCGACCTGGGAATGCGCTACAACGCCTCCACGATCGTGCAGGTCGCGGGGGAGGATTTTTTTAAGGAGAGGTTGGGATGGGGGGACGCCAACTTTCAACAGGTCATAGGAAACCTTTCCAGCCATCCCGAGCTCTTGCCTGATTCAGAGGGAGAGAAGGCCCTGGATCTGCAACTGGCCAGGGCCGCAGCCCGCCTCGCCATGGAGCGTCATGCCGGTCGGGTTGAGACCACGTATGGGCCGACCGGTCCGGTGTACATTCAATACGGGAAGGATCTGAGGAAGGTGAAGACCGTTATCGGTACCGGCGGGCCCCTCATCTTCGGCCCGGCACCGGCAGACATCCTCGGGGAGGTCCTCTTTTCAGAGGATAACCCTTTTTCTCTTCGTCCGAAAGGGCCGACCTTTTTTGTGGATGAAAAATATCTTCTCTACGCCGTGGGCCTCCTGTCGGAGAAGGAGCCGGTCACAGCATTGAGGCTGGCCAAAAAGTACTTGAAGAGGCTGGGAATCTCCAAGGGCATCACACAAACAGTATGATGCTTCCCATGGAAAGAGAGTTAGAAAGAGATTCGAGGCTGTCCGACAGCCTCATCCGAGGGATATGAGAGATGGATGTGAGGAACGTGAGATGGAGTGATGAGGAGTTTGAGCGAGAGAGGAAGGAGGTCCTCTCCCTTTGGCCCACGGGGAAAGACGTGGACCTTGAGGAGGCCGTGGCCTTTCACAAGGACCTGCCCGACCACAAGAACTACGCCAAAGAGGTCCGGAGGGCCAAGACTAATGGACTGACCTTTTGTCAGCCCAGGGGAGGGGTGGCCCTTATTAATGAGCATATCAAGCTATTGAAGGCATTACAGGATGAGGGAGGGGCCGAACTCCTTCCCACGACCACGGACACCTACACCCGAAACATGAAGTTTCAGGAGGCCCAAAGGGGTATCGAGGAGAGTATCAAGGCGGGAAGGTCAATGCTCAACGGCCTCCCTGTGGTGAACCACGGCGTCAGGGAGGTCCGGAAACTGGTGGAGGCCGTGGACCGCCCCATCATGACCCTGTCTGGGACGCCCTATCCGCGCCTGACCGCCGAAATCACCCTGGCTGCCGGCTTCACAGGCTTTTTGGGCGGCGGGATCTCCTATCCCACCTCATACATCAAGACCATGCCCATAGATGAGGGGATCAGGCGTTATCAGTATCTGGACCGTCTTGCCTCCGCTTATGCTGAGATGGGCGTGTCCATACACCGTGAGCAGCCCGGTTTTCTCACGGGCACGCTGATTCCTCCGGGTGTGGCTATCGCTATTGCCGTTTTGGAGATGCTTCTTGCTGCGGGACAGGGCGTCCGGCATTACAGCGTGGGGTTGGCACAAAATCTGGATATCGTGCAGGACGTGGCGGCCTTGTGGGTCTTGGAGGAGGTGTGCCATCATTATCTCAACAAATTTGAGATCCGGGACATGTTCGTCTCCGTGGCGACCCACCAGTGGATGCAGGCCTTTCCACCTGACGAGGCCCGTGCCTTTTCGGTGATCTGCCTGGGCGGGGTCATTGCAGCCCTGGCCGGGGCGACCCAGGTGATTACCAAGACGACCCACGAGGCCATCGGTATCCCCACCAGGCAGGCCAATGCAGAGGGTCTGAGGGCCACCAGGATGGCCATTCAGCTCACACGGGGCCGGCGGCTGGCGGAAGATGTGGAGATGAAGCAGGAGATGGAGATCATCCGCAAGGAGGCCTGCCAGATTGTGGACAAAGCCCTAGAACTGGGTGAGGGCGATGCGGCGGTGGGTGCCGTGCGGGCCATCGAGGCCGGCACACTTGACGTACCTTGGTCTCCAAACCAGAACGTGAAGGGAGCGATCATCCCGGTGAGGGATGCGGCCGGGGCCGTCCGATACCTGCAGACGGGAGATTTGCCCTTTGACCGGGAAGTGATTCAATACAACGAGGAGAAGCTGAAACAGAGGGAAAAAAAGGAGTGCCGTGTCTGTGATTTCGATACGGCCATTGCCGACATCATCGAACTCTGCCAGGCCTGTTGAAAAATATGTCAAAAAGGGGTCAGTTCTGCTGTTGACTGTTATACAATGTCTTTTCTATGTTTTTTACACGTACCCTTAGCTTTCGGTCCGCCGACATGTCTCTTTTCATTTTTTCAATGACGCTGCTCACAGAGCTGTACTTGGATATCCCAAACTGCCTCCCAATCTCTTCAAGCCTCTCTCCTCTAAGACGCCTTACAAGAAAAATGGCAACATTCCTCGGTTCGTTTAGGACTCCCCTCCGTGATGACAACAGCGAACTTTCTTCTATGCCATAGGCTCTACATATCGCCTTCTTTATCTTCTCCGTATCTGGCGCCAATCTCCTTGACTCCGGGATTTCATCATGGCGTTTATTGTGAAAGAAGTTCCCTTTCACCTTCTCCATAAAATCTTCACTGCCCAACACGGACGGAAACTTGCTCTGTGAAAATATACGGTTTATCTCCTCCGGGCTTTCCATTGAGATAAACTTTTTGTACCTGTTTATCCCTCCTCGTCTCTCCCTGTCAAAGAGTGAAAGAATAAACGACTATGGTACCAACCCTCTGGATATTGTATTCTTAATGGCCTGCTCATAAAGCCAACCTCTCATATCAAACAGTAACAGTCAACAGCAGATTTGACCCCTAAATCTCAAAAAAGTTTCTGGAAGAGCGGATCGGAATGGATATCATCATTCCCGAAGAGCCCCAGATTGTCGGCGCCCTTGGTGCTGCCCTGCTTGCCGAGGCCAAGCTTTCCAAAGGGTAAGGATCGCCTCTCATCCCAAAAGTGTGACGTTTGTAATAGTCTAAAGGTCCCCCTTTTGCAGCCACCTTTACCTAAAAGCGCCATTCAATAGGCTGTCCACCCGCCGTCAACCGTGAAAGTCTGGCCCGTGACAAAGGAAGACGCATCCGAAGAGAGGTAGAGCAAGAGGCCGATGAGTTCGTCAATTCGGCCGCAGCGTTTCATGGGTGTGGTGTTGATAATCTTTTCAGTCCGCTCTTTGTAAAATGCTGCATCCTGGCCTGCAAGCCGTTCGCGCGCAATGTCGGTGCCCTCGAACCACCCCGGGGCTATGGCGTTTACCCGGATGCCGTCACCCGCATACTCGAGAGACGCCTGTTTGGTGAGCCCGATCACCGCGTGTTTGGCGGCAATATAGCTGGCCCTGGGCATGAGTTCCGGGATAAGACCCCTGAGCCCCAGTATGGATGCGATATTGATGATGACCCCGCTTTGACTTTTTATCATTAATTCTATCTCTCTCTGCATGCAGACAAACACGCCGGTCATGTTGATCCCTATAAGCCGGTTCCACTCTTCAAGGGGGGTTTCATGAAATCGGTAGGGCTTGTGAACAATCCCGGCATTGTTGACCGCTATGTCGAGTTTGCCATACTCCGAGGAGATCTTATCCCTCATACGTTCCACGTCGCCGGGTTTCGCCACGTCAATGGTGAGGGGCAAAAGCCTTTGTCCGCACTGCCTGACAAGCCCTGTTGTTTCCTCCAGGGTCTCCCTCACCTTTTCAGCGCAGACCAGGTGGGCGCCGGCTTCGGCCAGCGCCAGGGAGAAGGCCCTCCCGAATCCCCTGCCCGCCCCGGTGACCAAGGCCACTTTTCCCTCCAAATTGAAAAAGTTTTTTTTCATAAAGTCCTCGCAAATCAATAGGTTGGTCTAGGCAGCCCGAAGTCTTCCGCAATGGCCTGGAAACAATTAAAGCTCGAGCCCCTTCCGATGCCTCCACCGCCGGTAAGGGCTGAGGAACACATGTAGAGGTTACTGATAAAGGTTCGAAATCCCCCGGGCACCCCCCTGAAACGCCCGCTCTGAGAGGCAGCCATGCTGCCCTCACACCATGACCCATTTTTCATATCCAGATGAGTTTCCTGCAAATCTACCGGGGTAATGACGCGATATCCAATGGTATTGTCTTTCGTCATATTGGGGGCATATGTCTTCCATTGCTGAACAAGGGAATCCATAAATTCATCCGCAAGCTGGCGCCACTCTTTCCTGGAGAAAAAGTTGAGGGGACAGGAGTATTCCTCAAACAGGACGGTATGTTTCCCTTCCGGTGTTCGAGAGGGGTCCCAGATGCTGTCCGGGGCGGTCAAACAGAAAAACTTGGAGCCCATCCCCAAAAGAAAAAGTTCGTGCATATATTTGTTTTCCATGTATTCGAGGTCGTTGGGTGCCCAGTAGGTTCGGGTGGTGGTATTGACACCCGGATTGTTCTTTGCCGCCTTATAATCGGGAAGCTCATGCAGCGCCAAGGTTCCCCAGAAAACATGGCCCCTGTCGTAGAGGTTCGTCTCAAGCCTTCGCCTCATCTCGCTGTTTATAAGCTCCTGGTCAAGGAAACGAACGAAGAGTTGGGGCGTTCCAATATCGGCTACGACCAATTGCCCTGCGGTAACCTCCGTGCCGTCGGTCAATCGTATCCCTGTGGCCTTACCGTTCTCTACCATGATCTTGTCCACTTCCGAGTTAACGAAATACTCGACACCCAGCTTCTTCCCTGCCGAAACCAGGGCGTCCGTGATGGCCTGGGATGCCCCCTTGGCGACGGCCGCGGGCTCCCAACCGAGCGCCAGATGAAGATTGGCAATGATCATGGCAATACCCGGCACGTCGTCGGGAAAAATACCCGCCGAGGTCATGAAACCCCTCAAGGTCAAGATCCTGAGTTCCGGGCTTTCGAAGAAATAGTGTGCAATCTGCTTGCATGTCATGAACTGCATGGATGGGTCCAGCCAGCTTTTGGGATCATATAAAAGTTCTTCCATGGCATCAGGGGTGCCCCAGGGAGTGGGCAATGAGTATCGGTGCCGGCGGAATGCGGGGCGCCATTTCTCCTTGTACACCTCCGTCAACTGAAGGTAGGTCTCCGCATCGGCCTTGGACAGACGGGCAATCTGCTCATGGGTCTTTTTCACGTTTTCCTCGCTGAACCGTGATTCCCCTGTTTTGGGATCCCCAACCGGAAAGGCCGGATAGCTCACATAGGAGGTTTCATCGTCAAAGACGATGGCTTCATTGGTTTCAGGAAAGACATATTCCAGCCCTTCATGGCGAAGGTTGAATTCCTTGTATGCAGGATGGCCGTAAAACCGCGTCCAGTTGGCGCAAAAGTTCATTCGAAACCCGGGCGCCGGGCCATCTTCAGTTACAGCACCCCCGCCGAGATGATCCAGCCGCTCAAAAACACCGACCGTCAAGCCTGCCTTGGCAAGATAAGGGGCAATAATGGTCCCGTGGTGTCCGCCGCCGATAACCACGGCATCGTATGACTTGTCTGCCATTTAATTTACCTCCCTTTTTTACAGAATCTTATCGTTGGTTAAAAAAAAGTAAAAAAATATCATTGACATGTCAAAATATTTAATTTTATCATCAACTTAAGAAAAACTTATACGTGATGAACGAGAGACAGGGTGATGACGAGCCTTTTAAATCTGAATCAATTGAGGGTTTTCCACTTTGTTGCCAAATATGGAAAAGTCAAGCTCGCTGCCGAAAGGCTGATGGTGACACAACCTGCGGTCAGCATGCAGCTCAAAGCATTAGAGGAGCAGTATGAGATCCATCTTTTTAAGAAAGTCAACAAAGGGCTTGAGCTGACGGAGACAGGCCTGAGGCTCCATAAGATCACGGAGAAGGTTTTCGATCTTGTCGATGAGGCGGACAGACTATTAATGAAGGCCAAAGGCTTTCCTGTCAATACTATGAATATTGGCGTCAGTAAGACATTCTTCCACAGTCATTTCATACCCCTTGTCTCCAAGTTACAAGAAACCTTTCCTGATGTTCTGATCCATATCAATGAGGGGCATTCCGAAGAGATGGTAAAGAGCGTCCTACAAAACCGGAATGACCTGGCCGTTGTAGGGAGGGTAAGGTATCCCGAAAATATTGAATTCATCCATCTGCTCAAGGGGCAACTATTTCTCATTACGCCGATCGGACACAGACTGTGTAATAGAGCTCGTGTATCCGTTGAGGATCTCGCCAATGAGACCCTCATTTTAAAGGAGAAAGGATCCGGGACACGCATGTTGATACAAAAGGTCCTGGAAGAAAAGGGCATTTTCCCCAAGGTCCTCATCGAGACGGGAAATGACGAGTGCATCGGTGAGGTCGTGAAAGAGGGAAAAGGCATTACCATCATGGCACGAGAGGGATTGAAGCAGGAGATCGAGCAAGGCCGTTTAATAGGAATACCCCTCGAGGATGAGCAGATGACCGTGGCCATAGATGTTGTTTTCAAAAAGCGAAAAACGCTCTCTTCCGCAGTGCAAGCATTCATCCGGCTTCTTTTTGAAGAGATGGGAGAGTCAACAGGCCTCCCTTCCCTTGAACAATTCAGGTCGAACATAACCGGTTCCCTTTGAACATAAACACCGAGTTTCAGGATCTATATCTCCAGGTCGTAATATCCCCGGCATACATTATGCCGGCTCAGACGCGTGCCCCCCTTCCACAGGGTTATCATGAGTGAGTCGCGCCAGTATTTTTCCACGTGATACTCTCTCACATAACCGTAACTGCCCATGAGTTGAATGGCCTTTTCGGCGCACCTGACCGCATTCTCACTGGTTATTCTGGCCATATTCATCCTGGCTGAAAGGAGGCCCGTTCGAGGTCCGTAGACCTCCGGATGGTCACACATGTAAGCCGTCATCAGATACCAGGTTCTCGCCATTTCAGTGGACATGGCAATCTCCGCCAGTGTCTCGGCTGGTCCGCCGTGCTGTCTGATGGGTTTGTCGGCGACGATTCTCTGCCCCGTGTACTCAAGGACTCTCTCCAACACCCCCTGCATCACGCCGGTCGCCATGGCACCACTGGAAACACCCGGGAGTTGCGCCCAGAAAAGCTCGGCAGCTTTGCCCCCCGGCCCGATGGCCCATTCCCTGGGTATTCTTATATCTTCAAAGTAGAGGGGGCAGTTGTGATCAGTCCTGAGACCGCACTTATCCTCATCCGGCCCGACCGTGAGACCCGGCCACCCCCTGGGCACATAGGCAATGACGATGCCGTCCTCCCCAAGTTTGGGATCGGTGGTGCAGACGAGACAGTACAGATCGGCGATTCCACTGTTTGTGGCCCAGAACTTGCTGCCGTTTATGATGCACTCCCGGCCCTCAAATTTGGCCATTGTCTTCAGCTTGCTCCCCCTATAGACAACATTTTCAAGGTCGCAGCCACCGCCCCCATGGGGCCCTCCGGCTTCCGTGATGGCAAAACAGGCCACTTGTACCTTGTTGTCACAGAACGCGGGCATAAACTCGTCCAAAACAGTCTTCATATTTCCGCTGGTTGCCGGCTTCCAGGCCCAGCCTGTACACATGTGGGATACGGCCATACCCACATCACCACGGCTCAATTCCTCGCTGATAAGGGCATTCACCAGGGTTCCCCGAACACCCTCTCCCCCATAGGCCTCGGGCATGCAAAGCCTCTGCAGCCCCATATCCACCAAGAGACGACGGATCCTGTTCTGCAGTTCCAGGTCTTCCTCGAGCCGCTCCCGAACGGGCATGATCTCCCTGTCCACAAATTCGTGAACCGCCTTGTGGAGGGCCTGTTCCTCTTCGGAGATCAAGACAGGCGGAAAGTGGAGGTTATAATCCTTGATCATTTCCATGGGCCTCCTGAAAGCAAAGTCCTAAAAGCATGAACACGTGCCGGGATATCCCTTCTAAAGAATATGTGTCGGAATGAGACAGGGCGGGGGTTTCCACATCAAACTAAAGGGCGTTCTTGAAGAGCCTCAGGGCGGTTTCCGTGACCCTTTCCGCGTAGGCCGGGTCGTTGATGTGGCAGTCCATCCTGATGAACTCTACATCGGGGCTGAGGCTCTCCTGCAGTGTATCCGCAAAGATCTTTCTCCCTTCAGGGTAGTGCAGACTGTCCCCGGGCCTCGATTCGCTCCTTGAGAAAACGCAACTGTTCGCCTTTGGTGTTCACCGTGCCGATGATGAGGATATTTTTCGCCATATCCGTTTCCCTCCCCTCCGGTTTTCAGGGATTTATCCGAAATTGGACACTAACGGGTGATTTTGACCCCTGTCTTTTCGCGATCCCAGGTCGTCTCCGTGATGCCCAACTCCCTCAAACGATATTTCTCGATCCGGTTGGTCGGGATCTTTGGGAGTTCTTCAACAGACTCCAGATACCGGGGGATGGCGAAGTATGCCATCCTCTCGTTGAGGAACTGAATCAGGTCTTCAGGAGGCAGGTTCTCCCTGGCCTTGAGGACGATGTTTGCCTTCACCTCGTCCTCCCCGAGATCGGAAGGAACGGCGAAGACAGCGGACTCCAGGATCTTGGGGTGCGTGTTGATCACCTTTTCCACCTCAAAGGATGAGATGTTCTCCCCCCGGCGTCGTATGGCATCTTTCTTTCGCTCCATAAAGTAACAGTATTCGTCTGCGTCCTTTTTTGCATAGTCTCCGGTGTGAAACCAGAGGTTCCTATACACCTCGAGGGTCTTGTCGGGCATATTGTAGTATTCGGTCATCCCAGACCCCTCCAGGCAGACGAACCCGGAACGCTCTTCCAGGTGGGCCATCACATCCGGTGGGCACGCGGTGTCGAAGGCTATCCGGACCGTGTTATCGCGGTCATCGGGTCTCGGTTCCTGTTTCGCGAGGATGGTCATCACCACCCCTAAATAGTTGAACTGGGTGACCCCGTGTTCCCGCATCTCATCCCAGAAGGTGGAGGCGCTGAACCGGTCGCTCAGCACGACCCGGGCGTCGGATATGAGCGCCGCCATCACGGTCATCAACTGGGCATCGATGTAGAACAGGGGGAGGAAGGTGTACAGGATGTCCCCTGAATTGGCTTCACGGAGCTGGACAACAAGCCTTGCGAGATGCAAAAAATAGTTGTTCGGGCAGACAGCGCCTTTGGAAAGGCCTGTGGTTCCGGATGTATAGATGATGCCCGCAGGGTCTTTCGGGCTCACTTCCACCCCAGGCGGATCAGCAGGGCCTTCAAAGAGATCATCCAGGGGTAATATGGGAATCGGAATCGATTGGGCGACCTTCTTGTCGATCTCGCCGTGGCAGATAATTCTGTTGAGCCTTTTCAGCTCATCCTTGATGATGGGAAGTCTTTCCAGAAGGGGTGCGTCGATAACCAGCAGTTTCGATTCCGACTTGTTGATAATATGTTTCAAGAGGTCCCCTTTGTAGGCAGTATTGATAGGGACCTCCACAGCCCCCGGCTTGGCGAAACCAAACCAGGCATAGAGAAAGTCCGGATGATTTTTCATCATGATGGCCATTTTGTCACCCTTTTGGAGGCCCAGATCCCTGAAGCCACCGGCGAACCGATTGGACAGGAGGTCCATGAGAAAGATCCGATCCCGGTGCAGGTGGCCCTTTTCCTGAACCAGTTTTCCCACGACGTTTTCCGAAATGGTGGACACGACCAACCTCCTTTGTCGCTTATTTGTGAAACAAAACAGACGATCAAATTTTTTGCATTCGTAGGCATTCCGTATTCACTCATGGGCCCGCGTAAATGATTCAGCCGGTTGATTCGCTCCTGGGTCTGAAACCAGTCGTATTCGTGGCGCCAGTTCTCAACCAGGTCACGCAGCACCTGATCATTGGTGCCGCTTTTCCACCCGTTGTCAAGGGGGATGTAGGGCCACCGAGTGGCGTCCAGACGCCGGTTCAGATCGTCGATCTCACGCTCTGCATAATGAATGCGAAACGGTTGCATCCTGCCCATGGTGCTTCATTTATTTATCCAGGATGTAAAGGGCGCCCTCAGTCGCATCCACTCTTATCCTCTGTCCTGTTTTGATCGTCGATGTGGCCGTAAAGGTGTTCACCAGTGTGGGCAGACCGTATTCCCGCCCCACAATGGCCGTATGACTTAAGGTCCCTCCCCTGTCGGAGACAACAGCCTTGACCAGACCAAAAACGGGCGTCCAGGCAGGATTTGTCCCCGGGCATACCAGTATGTCACCCTTCTGGACTTGATCCAGTTCGTTATAAGTCATGATGACCCGGGCCGTCCCTTCGGCGACCCCGGGGGATCCGCACACCCCATAGATATCGGCCTTCAACTCCTCTCTTACCCTGGGCAATTCTCCGACAACTATTTTGATAATAATCGGATCTTCTGAAGGCAGGAGATCCATCCCTACAGCTTCTTCAATACTTGCCCTGTTTGTATATGCAGGCGGATGCGTCACCCCACTCACTTCCGCCCAATTTTCATTCAGGTACTCCCAGCGTGCCTGCCGTCTGTTGGTAACGTACTGCAATTTATGAAATTCGGGCCCCATCAATACCATTTCCACTTCATCGGGGTTCAGGAAGAAAATATCATCCGGTTTGTCAATCGTTCCCGCCTTGGCCAACCTTCTCCCAATGCCGAGAAAGCTACGGCGCAATACCGCATGCATGTAAAGCTCGCAATAGAGATCATGCTCCTCGCTGTAAGAGCCTGTCTTGCCACCCAGCGCTATGAGGGACTCGAAGGAGACCTTCTCATTTTCCGGTACTTTCTGCAAAAGATCTGCAATCGCCTTTTCTCTCTCTTTGGCCAAATTCGCTCTGACCTCGTCCAGGTCATAATCACCGCCTTTTTTAATAAAGGCCCTGATGGGCGATATCACCGTACTCGGTTCCTCTAGCCAATAGGGCTCATTTAAATCCATCATTCGCACCATCCGCCATCCGTCCACCTCCAGGAAATCGTACAGATCTCTTAACCATTCTTTCCCCGCGTCACTCTTCTCAAGCTCGCTTATCACCTCCTCGATTGGTGTGTCCATGATAACACCGTCCACGCCCTTATCAGTGGCATTTCTACCTAATTCCCACAGCTTCTTATCCACCTGGAATACTTTATTGTCATACCCCCTGAACATGTTTTGGAATTCAGGACTTTCCGATGTTAGGCCGTATGGTTTCACCATGTCTTCAAGCAAGAGAAATGCAGCATAGGAGACAGTCATCCCTTGAAAGTGTATCTCCCACATCCTGCGGTTTGCACTGATCAGATCCCAGAGATGGTGCATGAGATCAATAGATGTAGCATTGTCCACATCAAAGGCCCTGAATTTTTCGTACATGGACAACAACTCCTTCCGCTGATCTCCCCAAATGCCGTCAAAGTCCTCAATCCATGGGACCAAGGCCTCATTGAACTTGACCGTTCGTCGCTTTATCTCCTCCTCATCCTTTATGATACGCATGCCGACATAATCCGAGCCTTCCACATCTCTCAGCGTAAATCCTTTGTTTTTGGGCATGCTGAATTTTTCGGCTGCATATTGAGCCCCATAGGAACAATTCCTGATCCAGAACCAGCTATACATTGGCGTCAACAAAGGTACGCTGTGTGTGCCATCGAAGAAGTATGAACTTATTTGTGCCAGATCAACCTCTTCATTGAAATCAAACCCGGGTACCGAATCCCATATCCTCACCCTCTCTTTCTTTATTTCTCCCATTTTTTCCCTCCTTTCGGATTTCTGAAAAAGTTAGTGTCTCTATCCCCTGTGTCCATCTCTCCTCCCCATGAGGCGTTCTTTGTAACTTCTCAAAAACCCGGGGATAAATCGATTGGGGTGTGACATGGGGGTCTTTTTTTCTTCCACATGCCTCTAACAGGGGGCCCGGCAGTGCCGT
>CAZXCQ010000139.1:0-16188 GCA_964639275.1 uncultured Desulfobacteraceae bacterium
GATCCTTGCCTACCCGCAAATCTAACAATGATCAGGTGACACTACCAAAATTTTCGAAAATTGGAGTTTTTCGGTCATAGCAAAATCGAAATCCAGCAGCAACGCCTCCTGCTGATCCTCCTGCCGGATGATGGACTCGATCTTCGTTGTGATTGTTCCACCTGCAACCCTTGACACAAAGACAATTCCGAGGTTTTCGAACTGGTCTGAGATCCCTTCCGGAACCCTTATACCAGCAGCCACAAAGCGGTTGATCGGTACAATGCCATCTTCACGGGAATAAGGGATAATATTAATATATCTCCAGCCCAATCGCTGTAAATCCTTCAGAGAATAAATCTCTAAAAGGATCTTTGTAAGCCTCTTAAATTCGCTTATGAATTTCCTGTGGCCTGAGTAGTCCTTCTCATAAAAAGCAAACCGATTAATCGCCAGCATGATTCCAGCGTTGTGCTTTTCGTTTTCAAAGCGATAGGGAGCTAATGGATTCGCTTGACCAGTGCTGGGTTGAGGAATCAGTATTTTCGGATACTTATTCCTTATTTTATCAAAGAACTCATTTCTCCTGCACTCAATGGCTAACTCAGCTGAAAACCTTATCTCACAGACAACCTCAACCAATGGGGAGTTTGGATAGATCTCTGAAATATCATATTTTGTTGCCATAGTTCCCTCAAAAATCAATAAGTTGGGTATACCACAAACACTCTAAAATCCCAATCCCTTCTTGCGCGCAAGGCCCCCATCCACCCAGCGTTTCACGTCCGTCCCAGCTGGATAAAGGGCCGAGAGGGCCTGGGCCAAGGTCCTGAATTGGCGTCCCGGCCGACCCCTCCGGCACCAGCAGTCACTTCAGGCATCTCCACCGGGAAACCGCCCTTGCTCAAATCAATAAAGTCAGAAAGTCACTACGTCCCCGTCCCCCCATATTTCGTACCTACATTGTCATCCAGCCCCAGCCCCTGAAGGGCCGCCTTGGTTTCTTCTACCTGTTGATCGGCCAGGTCTTCCTCTAATGGGGCCTCGATGCTGACGCGGATCTTCAAATCCCCAGTTTGAACAAACTTGGTGAGTACCTTCATATAGAGATTGCTCCATTTCTGGGGCGCAACCTCACCGGACCAGGTCAGGCTTTTCGGACCTTTTTGCGGGGGTGGCGGAGGTGAAGGCTCTTTTTCTTTGGCCACGATGGCTACCCCGGCGATGCCCGTCTTTCCCGCTGCTGTGACGGTCACATTGAAATTGCCCAGATCCGGTCCTGCGGTGAATATGCCGTCCGCGTCGATGGTGCCGCCGGTCGCGGCCCATTCAAGGTATTCTGGCTGGATGGGCCTTTCGAACTGATCCAGTGCCTCTACCGTGAACGCCTGTTTCATGCCGGCATTGATCTGAGTCTATGCCGGGGAGATCACCAGTCGGGTGATCTGGGGCGGCTCCTTGTGTTTTTCAGCCTCGGCTGATGTCAAAATGAAAAGGTCTTCGGAGAGTTCAACGTCATCCGAGTTCAGGTCTGTCTTGTAAAGAAAGGGATCATAACCAGCGTTGGGCGCCTTGGCCACATATGCAATATGGCCTTCACGGACCCCACGGGCGATGGTTTCCTTGATGGTATCCGGATAGAGGAGACGGGGAAACTGGGGGGATGCGAAAAAGGCGTCCCGCACGGCCCGGGTGCTCCATTCGGTGAAGGCCGGGGGCCAGTTGCGCACCAGGTAACGCGGGGGGACCTCTTTTGCGATGATGTCTTTTTGCCGCAGTGAGGACAGGATGAATTTGGTCAGGGATTCCGCTGCGCTCGATGTCACCAGCCCCAGGTCCATGGTGTCTATCTGGTTATTCTTTTCGAGATACATGACGTTTTTGTAGGCCCGCCACACGCTTTCGGCCAGATCGCGGCGGGCCTTTTTGACATTGATATCCAGTTGCTTTTTCTGAGGTTCATCCAGATTAAGATTCTCGCCCTTGATGTCTTCCCAGGCAATCAGCTTCCGCGCCTCCTCGGCCATCTGTGCCCCTGAGTCCGGTACAACCCACAGCAGGGCGCTCTTAAAGGTGCGGGCCGATTTACCGTATCCCCGGGTCATGGCATCCACCTGTTTCAGGATATCGGGCGTCTCTGATACTGAGCTTTCCGGCCCGAGGATCACCAGCGTAATCACGGGCCGATCCGGGATCTGGCCGCTTTTTTCCGGGAAAAAGACCCGCTCCACCCCGTCGCTGGCAGGAAAGACCTTCTGGATTTCTTCCGTGACGCGGCTGTCGATGTCCTCGTCTTTTATGCTGGCCCGACGGTCGGCAAACCGTTTGTTCAGGTTCTCCTTGAGGCTGAAGCGGTAGCGGTTCCGTTCGGTGGTCAGGTAGTAGCACGCATCTGTAAGACCCTCGAGGGCCGTCTCCACATTTCCCAGATCCATGTCCGGGCCTGCCACAGCCAGCCGGATCTCAGGAAGGCTGGCCTCATCCTTTGTCTGTCCGCCGTTGGATTCAGAAAAGATAGTGGTGGCGACCTTTTTGTGGAGCTTAGCCTTCTTTATGGCATCCACGGCCTCCTCATCCAGGCGCACGGCATGGGCGTCCTTTTTGCCGCAGATATCCGTTGTGAGTGCTCCTTCCAGGCGGGATTCGCCCAACTGTTCAAAAACCGCTGATCGAAACTGCGGATCTTCAAGGGGCGCCGTCCCCAGACCGATCAGGGGGTCCTTTTCAGCGCCCTTGAACCCTTTCTGAAAGGCGTTGGAGACCCAGAGTGCCAGAAGCCGCAGGATCCCCCTTGTCTGCTGAAACCTCGGAAGGGCCTGCCATTTACGCTCAAACACCGACAGAACCATGGGATGAAACGGATAGGTCGACTGAAAGGTCTCTTTTGCATGGTCAATGGAAAACCAGCTCGGGATCTGAGGGCGGTTGTCATTGAGCCAGTCCGCATACCCGTTGCACGTGGCAATGGCATCGGTCGTTAGGAGGACCTTCCCATCACCGCCCACATGCCGAGGATCCCACTCAAACAGACGCCGGCGGATGATCTCTGAGGTCTCCGCCTCCGCCGACATGATAACGGCCTTGCTCAACCGATCCAGCATCTTCTTGAACCGCTCATAGTCAGATCGGTCTTAGGCGGTCATCTCCAGTTCCGATGCCGGGATCGAGGCCACCAGCACCACCCGGTCGCTCCCCCTCGCTTCTTCGGACAGGTTCTGGATGAAATTGTAGATCTGGGTCCCCAGGCCGCTCTTCCGGTTGCGGCTGATGTAGTTCATCAACTCATCGACAAGGATCAGACAGGGCCGGCCCTGCGGCAGGAACTTCCGGATAACTTCGCCCCCCGGGGCAACCTGTTCTTTCTCATGCTCAGCCACCGCACTGAAGCCGTCTTCACCGGAAATCTGGAATGCAATCTCCCCCCACGGCGTCTTCCGATGGGGTGTGCCATTGTCGCCGCCCCGGCCCTGTATGGAGTCAAACTCCGTACCCACGAAAACCGCGGTCGCGGCTTCCGGAATCTGCTGAACCCCGGCCTCCCGGAGAATGGCGGCCACCCCCGGCCAGTTTTCTGATTTCCGGCCATTTGTTGCCAGGAGATAGAGGAGGGTCAGAGCGTGGGTCTTTCCGCCTCCGAACTGGGTCGCCATGTTGAATACCGCCGATGTCTCGGTCTTCTGACCGGAGATCCGCCGCACCACCTCGCCTGCCATCTGCCGCAGGTTCTTGGTGAGGAAGGTACGTTCAAAGAAACGTGCAGGGTTCTGGTAGTCCTCATTGGCCCGACCGTCCCGCACCTGATCCAGATGCACAGCAAACTCCGATGCATCCAGAGGCCTTCCCTCCCGCAGGTCCTCGCGCGGCGTCACGACGCTGTACCACGGTTTCAGTCTTGCCATGTTACCTTCTCCATTCAGTTACCATAGGTAACGAGTTTCAATCTGGCACATCCTTGAAATAGTCGGTGTAAAAGCATTTCAGAGATCAGGCGCCCCCCGTGACCTGATCCCAACCCAATTCTTTGTAGTGCCTCCAAAAATGACGCACATCCCTTGCAAATGCCTGAATGGCCGACTCCTTTGTCTTTCCAGTCGCATAGACATGCAGGCTTTCATTTTCAGCGAAAAATAGGCTTTCACCCTTAACAATTTTGACGGGGACCGGCTTTCCAAAGATAATGACATGATCCATATCACCATCCCGAAAATCGTTGATTTCCGCTTTTCGTTTTCTTGAATTGATTGGCATCTTCCACCCGTTCAAAAACCCAAGCCCTTCTTTCGGGCAAGGACCCCATCCACCCAGCGTTTCTCATCCGTTCCTGCAGGATAAAGGGCCGACAGGGCCTGGGCTAGACGCCAGAAAAGGGGATTTCGGCCCACGCCTTCTTCCACCAGGAACCGCTTCATGGCCTCCCCCCGGCCTGCGCCGAAAAGGATCATGCTCTGGTGCAACTGATCCAGCACAGTTGATCCGAGTCTTCCTGATAGATCTCCTCCCCAGCCCCCGGAATCGCTCTCCATCTCTTTCAGCTCATCCATAAATGCAAACTTTTGCTGGCTTGCTTTCTTCTTCCGGCTCCTGGGCGCCTCCCCGGCATCTTTGCCAAAAAGGTATCGGGTCCGCGCGCCGGCAGAGAGGAGCATGGCGGTGTCCCCTTTGATCTGAACCAGATGGGAGAGTTTTTCCAGGTGCGCCCCCAGCCCCTGGGCGATCTTTCGGGCCGCATCGTACTCCAGACTGTAGCCCAGCAAACTCTTTGCCTGCGAACCCTCTTCATCCCCACCATGATTACCATTGACAGCCGTCCGCAATGTCCATAGCCACATGGCCGTCAATCTGGCATCCTCTTCAAAACCAGACGCATCCGCTCCCTCAAAGATCATGTTCAGGGCCTCCCGCGAAACAGCAGCCCATACCTCTTCCAGATACTCCTTTAACTCCACCTTTTCACCGCTAGTCTTCTCAACCGACGAATAACGGGAATAGATCTCCAGTGCCGGACCCAAACAGGAAAAAATTGCATCAGCTCCGACCACTCCTTCTTCTGCCAGACGTGGCAACCATTCGTGGATGCGTCTAGGAAGTTCGGCAAGCACGTCACGCCAATCACCGATGTCTGCGTCTTGAATGCTTCTATCTGATTTCTTTCGAGGGCGACACACAAGATGAACGGAGGATCCAAGGGCAGCAGCTTCAATTGCTCGAAGTCGCACAGCTCGCTCGGTGTCAATGGGCCATGAAGCAACAACAATCCAGTCTGCATCTAATACAGATTGGAGCATGGTCTCCCATGCATCAGTAGTCTTATGAGCAAATACGATTACCGCTAATCCATTAACGTGAATTTCGCGATGCCCTTCACTCAAAGCCTGAGTCATCAGATTTTCGAAATATGATTTCGTTTTGTATCGACACTCAGGATTTCTCTCTGCTAGCTGGACTATTTCTCCTCTTTTGGGTGTTAATTCTGATGCGAACAATTCTGGAAAATACTCATTCAAATTACGCTTTAGCCATACATAAAAAAAATCTGAAAGATCGGCATATGGAACAGCATCATAATACGGAGGATCGGTGACATATAGGTCAATGGAGTCATCGGGCAAAATATGCTTTGACGCATCTGCTATATCTGTTTCAGCTATATCTGATTGAGTTTGGGGTTCATGTTCAATCACTCTAACAATCCAATTATAGGCCCCATGCCATGAGCCAGTTGACCCGGAAATTGGAACAGCTTCTACAAAACCCCATACAATTCCAAGGGCCTGTCTTCCGAATGTGTTCCCTACTGCCTCAATAGGTAGCCAGCGACAAATCGAAGATAACAAGTCTGCTTGACGATCAATTGCAAGTGAAAGGCAGGCTATCAGTGCTCGTATGAAATCCTTGTCGTTTCCAGACACCATCTGTGAAGCTTTTTGAACAAGTGTACTCAAGACAGTTAGAGCTAGCATTTGGCGTCTCGAGAATAAATCTCCCCATGCATGTATCCCGATTAGATGCACGTTGAAAATGCTTCGCAAATATGGCAATTCTTCTTTTAGGTAGGTATTTTTTCCCTGATGAAATTGATTTTCGAGTGAATCTAATTTCGCCTTAGCTGCTTCAACAGCCAACAAATCATCTTCCACTGGCAAGCGATATTGCCTACCCTTTGAGTCGCTTGAAGTTGTTACCACAGCCATTAATCGCGAATCATCTGCTCCACCCCTGCGAGCAACAAATTGATTACGTACATTTTTGGCAGCCGTTGTATATCCTGAAATGGGGCACGTCACAGCACTACGAGCCACTGTACCTAATCCAACCTCTGATTCTTTTTTTGGTTCAAAAATCTAAAAAGAGGTCGGCGAACTGTTCGTGAATGCCCATCAGCATAAGTTATATTAACTGTTTCACTTTTTAACGAACCGCTTTCATCAAGAATCCAACGAAGTGCATACTTGTGTTTTCCTTTTTTCGTCAGCCAAAGAGAACGTAATAGAGGGACTTCTACCGGGATATTATCTTTAGCCGGGGCCTCAGATAGGATGACCCTTGACCATATGTATGCAATGGGAGTCCTGCTATTACTTTCTTTTGGATAGAATTCCACGAGTTCCTTTTCTGCTTGTTCTTCAATCCAGCCTCCCCATCTTCTAACTTCATTAGCCAGTTTTTGACCATATTTGGGAATATATTCCAATACGACTTTGTTAAGGAGAACAGCCACCGGATTAAGATCTGAAGCGAAAGCATCTGCTCCAATCCGGAGTGCTTCTAGCGGAATCACCCCACCGCCAGCAAAAGGATCCGCCACCAGTGGGCGTGAGCCCGATTTCCCACTCAAGACTTCGTGGGCTGTCTGGGTCAACAGGCGGCTTGCCTCCAAGTACTCAGGAACTGTGGAATTATCCCAGTTGGCGAAATCGGCAATGAAATCCAGTAACGCTGAGCGCAATTCAACCAGATTATCCAGTTTTCGTTCATCTTTTGATATACCCACAAATCGAGGCCAACTATCTTCACTCACCAAGTCGAGATGATCCTTTGCCCACACTGTCATCTGCTCTCGGGCTACCCTTCGGAACATGTCCGGGCACAAAGGGTCTGCCGGGTCCGGCCAGAGCGAGGCGCATATGACTGCGCGGCAAGCGGCCAGCAGGCGGCGTGCCCACCAGATATGAAGAGTGGAGATGTGGCCGTGTCGGATGCTCTTTTCTCTCCGTGCATGTGCAGAGATCCGTTTGATAGGCAGGTCCACTTCGATCAAGCGTTTCGGGTAATTTGTCATATGGTAATCGCTTCTTTCAGGAGTTTGGTAAACATCGCACAGTCTTGGACTTCAGCATAGGCCCGAGCCAGCTCACCCATTAACAACTCTTTCTCGACACATAGGTGCTCGGCTAATCTGAGAATCCACTCATGGTGATTTACATTCTGGAGATCTCTCGCAGCGTAATAGTCTGACCAATCTAAGCCATAAGTCGCCCTCAGATACTTGGTTACCCTTACGGTCGAAAAAACCTCTTTCTCAGGCGGCGCCGATCCTGGCAAAGAAAATATGTTGTTTTTAGGGATTATACTCTGGTCCCCATCGAGTACTGCGGCAACCTGGATTCCTGAATCCTTAAGACAGCGCATCGTTGTTCGGATCGAGCCGTGATCCCCTGCAATATTTACGCGAATTGTTTGGAGGAATACACTGTCGTTTCGGCGTACCATTTCAGTAACGATTGCTTTGGCAAAACTGTCTTCCACCAGGATGTTAAGGGCCTTTTCGCGGCCTTCAGTCATAAGACTATTCACCTCCGATGCTGTTAGACCTTGTAACTGGCGCAACATTCCAGAATCGTGCTAAAAATAAATCCGTGCTGGCGATGGAAGGCCTCGAAGTAGGTATTCGCTGTGAGTCGTGAGCAGGATCTGATGTCCCTTCCGGATGCTGACATCCATAAAGAACTTGCCTAATTCGTGTTGCGCACTCGGATGTAGGGACGTCTCTGGTTCCTCGATCAAAACGAGGCTCTTGTCGGGTAGCGTTTCCAGAGTAGAAACAAGGTGTGCGGCACGTCCTTCTCCAAAACCCATATGAGTCTCTGAATATGTTGAAGCGCCACGATTGACGAGCACCACATCTGCGGTTCGGTGCCCACACGATACGTGGTAAGAATGCATCGCATCATAGTTGAGCCCAAGTATTTTGCAGGTGGCAGACTTGATGTAATCAGCGATTTCTTCTCTTGAGTCTATCTGCACCATTGGAGCTTGATATACACTAAAATCCCTCTTTTCAATTTTCGGAAGAAATACGCCGACCCCTGCAAAGAAAACACTTCTCTCAGGGCGACGTTTGTACCCGGACCAGCTTTTGCGACTACGGGACAAGGTTAACTGCCTTAACGATCTGTTCTCTCGCCAGAATTGATAAATAACTCTTGCATCCTGTAGATACGGCGTGGGATCCAAAGTACCCACAACAAAAAAATCACGGAGATAGAAATTTCGCCCTTGGGTATTCTTGCTGCTCGCTGCCGCAATCTAGAGAATCGTTGACTTACCCGTACCGTTTAGACCGCAGAACGCTGTTATGGGGCATTTGATATCGATGACGGTATTCTCATGACACCGAAAGCCTTGAATATGCATCTGCATAATTACACTGCCAAAATTAGCGTACCTGTTTGGCTCACTGAACTTTGACATAAGAACGTCTCGGAGGTCACTCATTAGCTGCCTCCAAAACTGGAACTGATTGAATGATTCTCGGTCGTTATCGCCGGTTAGCTGCCCTATCTCGCTGGATTAAGGAGCCTGAAATATAGAATCATGCTGTAAGAATTCTCTTTGAATCCTCTGCAAATTCGTCTACCATCTGAGTAGCTTCGAGGGCCTGGTCGATAGAAGCGTGCGGTTTCAGATCATGGATGCGACTGGCTCGGGATTGGAGATCACCATCTGTCTCATTTTTGAGCGTCACATAAAGCGCAGTTGCTAATCTTTCCAGTTCGCTGACCTTCTTGCCTCCCAGCTTCTCTGCAACCAATCCAATGTGCGGGGCGAACTTCCTGAGCGTCTTGGGGAAGCGCTCCATGAGCGATTGGCTGGCTTCTCCCGGGAGGATAGACGGTCCGTAGGGATAGGGCTGAGCGACCAACCTCAGAAGATTGTCGGCCCGCATTGCGGTTATCTCGTCGGTGAGGTCAAATGAAAAAGGGCCATGCTTATATAAAATAAAGTCAAAGCCTAAAGGCACTTGCATCATTTCCTGGAGGAAATAGGTTGCCTTCTGAATATGTGTCTCCCCACACCAACTCGAATTATCCTTGAGGCTTTGCACCAAGGCCAACAGGATCACTGCCCGTTTGTTCCTCTCCATTATTCCCCCTCCTTTGGTTCTATGATGGTGTTTCGATGCTGTTCGAGCCACGCTGTTGCTTCCGTTCGTATCTCCTCGGAAGCAAAAACATAATCCGTTGCTATTACAGGTAGTTGTCTCAGCACCTCTGATCTTGCCAATGAAGAAATGATCCTCTCATCAGTTGTATAGACAGGAAAATCTGGGCCACCGCCTTTTTGTCTATATCTATCTATCCGGATTTTCTCAGCGCCAAATTGCCCGCATGCATTATTATAGATTGCTGAGGCTGCCTGCCGATTTCTCACAATGTCATCGGGATTCCTTTGATAAATGCACCTGAAATGTTTTCGCTTCATGATACATTGAGCAGCGTCATGCCCCGGTGCATTCGGATTTCCGGCCGTCTGCTGAATCGAGGCCATGACCTCATTGTCTGTCACTTCCAAATGATCTTTAACCTTTGTTGAGAAAACCCCGTTTGGTAGCCACGACTTGAGAAAATCCTTCAAGTGAATGTCGTAGACACGCCTTACATGATGAAAATAGAGCTGAGTGTACATGAAATAACGCGCCATCAACAAGGCCTCAGCGGAGTGTATACCACCCTCTTCAACCCCCAGAGCTGGTTCAATAGAATCGGATTCCCCCCTCGGCAATATGCGAAGGGTATCAATAAGCCGGTGATGGTCAAACCTCCCGTAGGCCACACCAGCATGAAGCGAGTCTCTGAGCAGATAATCCATTCGATCTACGCCGAACGCATCCCCTACGATTATTTCCGCGAGGATTGCCTGCCAGTCGTCAAACACAGCGTTCTTATATTTCTTGGGGCCAACTGCGATCTTAGCCACATCCTCCGGCTGTATTTTGATCTCCTCCCAAATGGGTCTTAGTTCATCACTCAAGATGATCTCAATCGTGAGGCGTTCATGGTCCCAGCCCTCAGGCAATAGTTCCTCGGCGCCATGCGAAAATGGTAAGTGTCCGAGGTCGTGACACAAACCGGCCATTCGTAGAACCCGCCTCCAGTAAGTATGCTTATAGTCCTTGTGGGTAGGAACGACCCTTCTAATGGATTCATGGAAAATATTGTCGGGTTCCGTAACGATATCATACACTTTTCCAGCCAATTCCATTACGCCGAGGCAATGCTCAAATCTGCGGTGCGCTGCTCCCGGATAAATGAGACATGTCAGGCCAAGCTGATGAATGTAGCGAAGCCGTTGGAATGGACGAGAGTCAAGGACCTTCCTTTCATCTGAATCAAGCCGGACAAAGACATGAATAGGGTCACGGATTTCATGGAAATGTTTGGCCATCAGAGTTGTTTCGCCTCCAGTATTGTTTTTGCGCCGGCATGGTAATGCTCGATTCTTACTAGAAATGCGTCGACAGAATCCTGGAGCAGAAATGGGTCATGTCTCATAATGGGATCGCCTCCTTGAGGACATGTTTACGGAAACGGTCCCGCATCCCGGCTTCACTGATAACATCCACCCTTACCCCCAGCAGGTCTTGAAGTTCCATGAGAAGCCCGCCATGGTCCAGGAGGGATCGGTCCGGTTGAAAACGCACGATGAAATCCACGTCCGAGGACTCCCCGGTATCACCACGGGCTACGGAGCCAAAGATTCGGATATCATCAGCGCCCCATTTTTCGGCGATTTTCAGGATCGCTTTTCGTTTCTGACGGAGGGTTTCCCGTGTGATCATGGGGATATCTCCTGAGATGCGGCCAGGATTTCGGACGGCCAGACCCCGCCGGATGGCTTCAATGCCCGGCGAAATCTAGCCGGGTCCCCGTCAAATGGCTCCCTCTCAGGGGATATTTCCAGTTCGGCGATCTGATCTGCGGTAAGGATGGGCTGGTGAACCCTGCCCGAATGCATCCCTTCGCCGATCAGCTTGATCGAATCGCCCATGGGAACAAGGGTAATGATCTTTACCGGCTCAGGGAGAAGCGGGCCTGTGACGATGTGGTTTGGCTTCAGTTCAATGGGTTGCATGGAACATCCCTTTCGGCCTCGGGGATATTAACGCAAATATGACCAGCACGGGCCATATGCGGGCCATTTACAATCCTCAGGGATTCATTATCCTTTGCCGACTATGTTTGGCGGCTCAGCAAACGCAAAACCCCGTCTTCCATCATTTCGGAGTAACGGGGTTTTTGAGCGACAATTGAACATCTCAGCTTTTCATCCCTTAGGGGTTGAACGAAGAGGCCTGTTTGGGAATGCTGCTGACTGTCTTTTATATTTAACTGTTCAGAAAGTCAAGGGAAATGGGTTTCCTTAACCAATGACTGCCCAATGAAATGCTTGTATAATAAGACAGTATACGTTCACAGGTTCAGGGTTCAGCGTTCAGGGTTAGAAAAGTCGAAAATGCTCTGGATTCCGGCCCCTCGGCCATGAGCTCGGAGCCGAATGGCTTTCGCCGGAATGACGAAATGAATCCTTTCTGCCCAACGATATTAATGGGTTAGAAGAACTTTGGACTGTTCAGTGTGAGATGAAAAACGAAAAAATATGGATTTTTTCCCTGAAGATTAGTACGTTGACTTAACCCGGTCGCCAGGGGGTTTTCCCCCAACCACAGGTGGGCGCTTTCCAAGTAAGGGGCACGTCCATAAAACGTGTCCAGATTCCTCCAAAATATGTACAGGTTATCTGTGTACAGGTAGGGTTCGGACATGAAAAAAGTCAAGGGAAGGGTGTCTATGAAGGCAGTACAGGATGTACTTATATCAATATTGATGGTCTCGTAAAGAGTCATCACTCCGGTGAACCCCGGATCAGAGCCCGTCCCGGACTGGATCCGGGATCCGGGGCAGGCTCCAGAGTCTCCGTAACCAATGGAAAATACTGGATTCCGGCTGCAGTTTATCCCGTATCTTATACGGGGCCGGAATGACAAAAAAGGGTAAAATCCCAGTTTTCACGAATTCATCAATATTGAATCGTAGGATCTGTTTAAGGGCTTTTCAGATATGCACCGGCTTTATTAAAATGAGTGTATATCTGAAGAATATGGGCCGTTGCAGAGCACATTGAAGACAATGCCGGGGAACGCGTCGATAAGGCGTTGATTTATCGACATGTTTTTTTGATATGTCGATGACATCGACACATTGATTTACCTTTTTGACCACCGGAACAGGCAAATCTGACTCTAATATGGGCTTCAATTCCGTAAAATTTTCTTCGAGCGAGCACTTAGCGTCGAGATCGTATTATCGAACCTCTATCCGCCAGCAGGGTTAACCATGGAACATCGGCATATCCATGTAAGAGACGACCAATGGGACGTTGCTGTTGTTCACTCCATATGGGAGCGGGGTTCGGACGATGATATTCGGGCGCTTATGCGGGAAGTAAAGAAGAATCCCAAGGCTGCTGATGCTGTGCGAAGGGCTGTGCCCTGTTCCCAGGTCTATGGGTGGCCGAGGTTTTTCAAACTGTTCTTGGAGAAGATGGATGTTTCCAGATAAAGACGGCTACTGGGATCAGTGGGAAAAGCTGCTTGAGGTAGCGGCCGCCATTCAAGGGCTCCTTCCGGGTGCTGTTTTGATCGGTGGCAGCGCGGCTTCCATCCACGTCAAACACCGATTCTCGTTTGACGCAGGCCATATCCTCTCGGATCTTGAGAAGAACTATGAGAAGGTTCTTGATTTTCTTGAAGCCTGGGACGATTGGGAAACCGTTTGGCCGATAGTTTACAGTGAAGGCATACCAATGGTTTTAGACCCTTTGTCTATAACTTCTATGCAAGAAGCCAACATGTTTTGTGGTCGAAGATCCCGTACTTAGCGGGATAATTCATTCGGATAAAGGTTCGGGGTTCAGGGTTTGGTGTTTCCTGAAACCTGAAGAGTGATTACTATTTTTGTTGCGGCTATACCGCGCTTTGGAACCGTCATACAACAGACGGAGATATGAACCTTATGAAAAAGATCGGAAGAAATGATCCATGCCCCTGCAGTTCGGGGAAAAAGTACAAACACTGTTGTCTGGAAAAGCAGGGTCAGGAATTGGAAAAGAACCCGGCCCAACAGGTGATGGAAGAGGTCATGGAGAGACTGGAAGGCCAGGGGTTTGAATCCCTTGAACAGGCCAACGAATTCACCGCCGGTTTCATGGATCGAAAAAATTCGGTGCCTCAGATGGATTTCCTTGGCCTTTCCTCGGAGGAGACCCACCGGATGCTGCATTATCCTTTGGAGACCCTGGAAGATATGGTTCGGTTCAACCATGCCCTCGAAGCGGCGGCCTTTCGGGAAATTCCGGTTGTGAAGAACACCATGCTTTTTTTGACCAGGTTGAAACAGTTAGAACCTCTCAGGGCCACGGCAAAAGGCAATCTTCCTCGCGCGTTTGCCCGGGAACTCCATAACAAATTCCTGGTTCCCGGGGAACGATTTCATGGGAGGATCAGATCCGAGTGGGAGGCCATATTCGTAAACTCCCTGCGGCACGTGCTGAGGATGTGTGGATGGTTGAAAAAGGCAAAGAACCGTTATAGCCTGACGGCGAAGGGCACAAAACTCATCCAAAAGGGGTTTTCCGCATCACATTTTTTTACGCTTATGAATGTGTTTGTACGGCGCTTCAACTGGGCCTTTCAGGATCGTTATCCCCAGTTCTGGATCATCCAGAAGGGGGCTGTGTTCTCTTTATATATGTTACACCTGAAGGCACGGCAGTTTGTTTCTGCCCGGCAGCTGGGCGATTCTTTTGTCAGGGCCTTCCCGGCTGCACTCGGCGAGGCTGAATCAACCGTTTTTTCGTCTCCCGCAGAGGAAATTCGGCGCTGTTTTTCACTCCGTTTTTTGGAGCGATTCTGCGAATATTTCGGTCTTGTGGTTCTTCGGAGGAAAAATAAGGAGCCTTACGAATGGGATTTATCCGTCAAGAAGAGCGCCTTCTATGATCAATACATCAACTGGACATGATGCAAGAAGAAAATGCGTCTAACCAGAGAAAATACTTGCTGAATTTTTTGAAAAATGATGTAGTTAAAGGTGTAAGTGATTATTATCTTAAATAATATTTAGATAGACGTGGGGTGGTTAAAATGGGAAAAGACTCAAGTGGATTGCCAGACTATGAGAGCCCCCCTGTTATTGAGGTGGTCTGCGGAATTCTCTTTAAGCCTATCAATAGAATGCTTGCGCCGCACCTTGGTCTGCTGTGGGAAAAATATAAGCCAGAATATCCTTTTTGTCGCGAAGTCCCTCCTTTGGCGCCTGTGATAGAGCGTTTCGGTGAAGCTCCTAAGATTGACCTTCAGTTTGCTGATGTGCCACCTTTGCCGAGAACCTGGTTTGTTCACAAAAATGACAATGGCATCATTCAGGTTCAGCGCGACCGATTTCTGCACAACTGGAAGAAGGTCCCACCAGAGGACGAATACCCACGCTATCCTAAAGTAATCAAGCTTTTCAAGGAGCGGCTATCTCAGTTTGAATTATTTTTGGAAGAAAATGACCTTGGAAAAATTGAACCCCGTCAGTATGAAATGACTTACATCAACCACATTCCTCTTGGGGACGGGTGGACAAATTTGAATGAGATTGGCAAGCTTTTTCCGGATTTCGATATACGGGCAATTGAGGGCCGGTTTTTGCCAAAGCCTGAAGGGATCAACTGGAGAACGAGTTTTCTCCTGCCTGACCAGGCAGGTCGATTGCATGTAATAATCCGGCATGCACAGCTGCGTGATTCGGGTATTCCGTTGATACTGCTGGATCTAACTGTTCGTGGTATTGGCAGCGATAAAACCGTGGAAGGTATGGAAAATTGGTTTGATATGGCCCGTGAATGGATAGTGCGGGGATTTTCTGATTTGACAGGTGAGGATGTCCAAAGGAATGTATGGAGGAGAAAGGAATGATGGAAGCTGCCGACCAAGCCTGGCAAGAGCCATATCTCTCAACAAGGGAGGAGCCTGCTAACCCCTCTGCTGCTTCAATGGATGTGGCTTTTGTGGATACAGATGATATTGCAGAAAGAGCGTTGTATCAAAGAAGGCAATCCGTAAAGGTTGCTGTCTTAGTGGCTTGTCAACCAGGGAGTAAGGACACTGACCCGGATTGCCAGCGTGAAGCCAAGAAGTATCTTTGGTATCCGACCGTTTCTCCTATATTGAATTATGCTTCTGAGGTGCCCGTGGTGTACGAAGTCCTTGATGAACATATGGGATTCCCGGACGAAGCAGTAGGGAGCGTGTATCCCTGGCCAGAACGTTGGCAACAAAGCGAACCTCAGCCGACCGACCTGCGAGGTGTGTTTCTTACTCATTGCCCCCGAAAGGTCCTATTCACGAAGCCAATAACTTCCAGGACTTCCGATTTGCCACGTTGGAAACCCAAAAGAATTATCGGCCTGAGAGCCTTTGATGAAGAAGATGACTGAGGCATGGTACGAGATTGTAGGTCCCGATATATCTCTGACTCAGGGCGATGTAATCTTTGACTGTCCCTTACTCGCGTGGCAGGAGAATGCCCTGAGATTAGAAGGGGCGGACGAAAGGGAGGTCCTAAGGAGTGCGGCCAACGGGATACAAGCTGATGTTGTGGTCATGACTCAGGCTTGCGATCTTGAGCATGAAAAGGTTGAAAACGTGATTCTCTGCCCTCATCTGTCCCTTGACAACTATCGGGTCGTTTGGAAAGACAACATGCAGGGAGCCGGTCAAAATCCTACCGAAAAAGCCTGGAATCGCCACTGCAATGACATCTGTGATGGATTTATGTGGCACTTTACGATGCTAAATGCTTGTCACGTTGACGGATCAAGAATTGGTATCCGCATTGTCTTTTTTAATGAGGTTTTCACTGTTCCGCGCTCCTTTCTTGAATC
>CAZXCQ010000140.1:0-16186 GCA_964639275.1 uncultured Desulfobacteraceae bacterium
CTGGATTCCGGCTTTCGCCGGAATGACGGAGTAACAAGTTTCGTTGTAGGGTTAATACGGTTAATAACTCCCGCGGTTTTAACAAGTTACCTTTAGCCCACTTGCCGATTCAATAATTCAATAAGTCGTGGAATTGGTCAAACACCGGCTTGACGTATGAGCCCATGCGATTTAGCATAAGAGCTTCTTATTCAGAGCGAATCGATAAGACAAAGAGGTAGGGTCATGGAACAGGTGGATATAATCGTTGAAAATGGGACCGTTTTGACAATGGATGAGAAAACCACCATCTTGAAAGGAGGGTTTCTCTGCATAAAAGGTGATGCCATCTCGCACGTCGGAACAGAGGGGCAAGACAGCTTTGAGGCAAAAAAGAGGATTGATGCCAAAGAAGGCCTCGTCCTCCCCGGGCTGATCAATGGCCATACGCACGCGGCCATGACCCTCTTCAGGGGATTGGCTGATGACCTCCCCCTGATGGAGTGGCTCAATAACTATATCTTTCCCGTGGAGAGCAGGATGGATGGGGGCTTTGTTTTCACCGGAACAATGCTTGCGTGTGCAGAGATGATCATGTCGGGCACGACCACCTTCTGCGACATGTATCTATTCGAAGGGGAGGTGGCCAGGGCGGCAAAAGAGGCCGGCATGAGATGCCTTGTGGGAGAAGTATTATATGACTTTCCTTCCCCCAACTACGGTCCCATTGAAAAGGGTCTTGAGTACACCGAGTCGTTGATCAAAGAATGGCAGGGCGATCCGATCGTTTCAATCGCGGTAGAGCCCCACTCCCTGTTCACCTGTAGCCCCGATCTCCTGACCGCTGCAAACAAACTGGCCCTGCAATATGGTGTGCCGCTGGTCATCCACCTGGCCGAGACGCGGAGCGAGGTCGCGGAGATAAGAACGCGGTATGGGAAGGACCCGGTTGAACATCTCCATTCCCTGGGCATCCTGGGTCCGCATCTGATCGCAGACCACTGTGTGCACCTCGATACCCAGAACATCAAACAGATGGCTGAACACGGGGTAAGCGCGATTCATAATCCCGAGAGCAATATGAAGCTGGCCTCAGGCGTCGCACCTGTCCCCGAACTGCTTGCCCGGGGTGTGACTGTGGGGTTGGGGACGGATGGGTGTGCCTCGAATAACAACCTGGACCTCTTTGCAGAGATGGACATGGCTGCAAAGCTCCAAAAGGTCCATCATATGGATCCCACGTTTATGGATGCCTTGACAGTCCTGAGGATGGCGACCATAGAGGGGGCCAGGGCGTTAGGCCTCGAAAGGCTCATCGGCTCTCTCGAAGTAGGCAAGAAGGCAGATGTCATCGTTTTGGACTCTCAAAGGCCGCACCTGATACCCATGTACAACCCCTTTTCCCATCTGGTCTACTCGGCAAGAGGGAACGACGTGATCCATTCCATCATCAATGGACGTCATGTCATGGAGGAGCGGAATCTCCGGACCCTGAACCTGACCGACGTTATGGGGCATGCAAGGGAAAAGGCATTATGGGTAAAGAAGTGGCTTTCTAATTGAGAAATGGCGGCACAGGCGATATGGCGGTGGAAAACAGCAGATTTATTGCCCTGGGAAGCAGACTAAAAGGGGTCCCCGAGGTCCTGACCCTGGGGGTGAAACCCAATTTCTTTGACTATCCTGCCAGCGAGAGGGAGTTGATTCTTAATGCCCAAGTCATCCTCTTTCCCACACTCAACTATGCCCAGTTTCTCACGACCATGGGAAAGAGGATCTTTCCCAGCCTCGAGACCCACCTCTATGCCGATGAGAAGATCAAGCAGACCACCCTTTTTTACATGCTGGGGATACCGCACCCCCGTACCAGGATCTACTACCGCCTCCACCATCAGGAGATCCCGGAGGAATTCCCTTTCCCATTTATTGCAAAATTGCCAAGACGCTCTGCCAGGGGACGAGGGGTCTTTAGGATCGTCAATTCAGAGGATCTCGAAAGATATTTAAAACTCACAAAGGTTGCCTATATCCAGGAATACCTGCCTCATGAACGCGACCTGCGGGTCATACTCATAAACTACAGACCGGTCCTTTCATATTGGCGCATCAGGGCTCCCGAAGATTTCAGGACCAATCTTTTGCAAGGGGGCACAGTCTCTTTTGCCGATGTCCCCTCCGACGGAATTGAGATTGCACAGGAATCTGCGAGGAAGTGCCGGTTTGATGATGTGGGTATGGATCTTATCCTATATTCTGGCAAGTGGTATGTTATTGAGGCAAACATGAAGTACGGCCGCAAGGGGTTAAAACTGAAGGGAATGGAGCTAAAGGAAATCATACGTCAAAAACTTGTTTCCGGGGAGCTTTTTGAAAAACATGATGGGTAAAAAGTCAAAGCTCCTTATTCTCGTTTTCTGTGTCCTTGTCCTGGTCCCGGTATCTTTCTTGGGATATTTTTATTTCAAGGTCACCCGCGAGGTCTCAAGTCGTATCGAGAGGGGAGCTATCGATCGCATCATTGCCTCGGAAAGCCCTGTCTACTATGACGACGGCCAGACCCCTATCGGTGTCTTATTTGAAAAGACCCACCGTAAATACACCAAATATGAGGACATCCCTGAAATCTTTGTAAAGGCCCTCCTGGCCGCCGAGGACAGGGATTTTTTTACTCACTGGGGATTTGATCCCAAGGCGATGCTCAGGGCACTCGTGGCGAACATTAGGGCAGGCCGGGTGGTTCAGGGTGGTAGCACCATAACCCAGCAGACCGCCAAAAACATATTTAAACGAGAAAAAAGATCCTACGGGGCAAAGCTCAAAGAGGTGATCGAGGCCTTTCTCCTTGAAAGAGAATATACCAAAAAGGAGATCCTTGAGATGTATGCCAATCAGTTCTTTGTGACAGGTTATGGAAAGGGTCTTCGGATCGCGGCCCAGTATTATTTCGGAAAGGATCCAAAGGATCTTGACCTTGTGGAAACGGCCTTCATAGTCGGGTCGGTCAAGGGCCCCAACCGTTACAATCCGTTTATCAAAAAGAGCGAGGCAGAAAGGAAGGAGGCCCTTCGACTTGCCAAGCTGCGGAAGGACTATGTCCTTTCCAGCATGCAAAAGCTGGGTCTTATCACCAAAGAGCAGTACCTCGAGGGCATAAAGCGGAAGGTCCCTTTTAAGGAAGGGAGGATCACCTATCGGTTAAATGTGGTCATGGACTATATTCGCGAACAGCTAGAATCTGACTATTTTCAGGAGATTCTCCACGAACAAGGGGTAGATAATTTTGCCACCTCCGGGATCAGTATCTACACATCCATCCATAAAGAGACCCAGGAAGCCGCCTTGCAGAGCCTCCGCACCCATCTCGCAATGATGGATATCCGGCTAAATGGCTACACCGCGAGCAAGACAAAGGACGGTCCCGGTGATCGATCAGCCACGGATCCCATGGAACCAAAGGGCGCCCTGCCCTTTCTGGCACGAATCACCCAGGTCGATAGAGATAATGAAAAGGCCCACTTGGTGGTCTCGTGGGACCAGGGGGGCGGAATTATTGACTTCGATGCCCTCCAGCCCGTTGGGGAGGCCTGGTTAAAATGGAAGTCAGGACCGTGGGCGGTGTTCAAGAAAAAAGATGTCCCCGAGTTCCTGGAGAATTTCCACAAGGGAGATATGGTGGCGGTCCGGCTCGTTCGTTCCGCTCAGATGTCAAAAAATGGCGAGCCCGAGCCAAGATTGCTGCTTTCAATAATCCCGCAGCTCGAAGGCGGCGTGGTGGTGCTCCAAAAGGGCATGATAAGGGCCATGGTGGGTGGCTTTGAGGATCGATTTTTTAATCGGGCCGTTGACGCAAAGAGACAGTTGGGCTCTATCTTTAAACCGATCGTCTACACCGCAGCCCTGCAGCTCAAATGGAATACCCTTGATCCCCTGCAAAACGTGAGGGACATCTTTCGATTTGAAAACACCTTCTATTTGCCGCGACCGGACCATACCCCCCAGAGCCCCAAGGTTTCAATGGCCTGGGCAGGAGCAAAGTCGGAAAATCTGGCCACTGTCTGGCTGATCTACCACCTCACCGAACACCTGAACATGAGCGAATTCAAAGAGGTCGCCGATATTGTTGGGCTCGGCAGGAGAAAAGGGGAATCCTATCTGGATTACGAGAAGAGGATCCGGGATCTCTATGGGGTTTTGGTCAACAAAGAGGCACTCATGGAAGCGGCCTTTGAAGAAACAAAAAAAGAGATCGAATCGGATCTCATATTTGGAGGCCAGGAGCAAATCCTGGACAACCTCAAACGATTGCACTTCAATATCAACCCCTCCCTCACAAAGGTTGAGGGCCCGGAAGAAAGGCAGCTCTTGAGATACAGTTTCAGCAGGCTCAGCGACCTTGACAAGAAGATGAAAGATCAGTTTCAAGAGATCCCCGGTCTGATTGACGCGTATGCCCACAACAAAGACCCGAGAATATGGCAAGAGCTCTCTCAACATCTCCGTCATTTTTACCGGACTGACAACAACCGGGCAAAGGTTGTCTTTACAGAAGACCCTGGAGAACTGGCTCCTCAAGTATTACTCCCGATCACCCCAGAGTGGCTTCTTGGGATGACCCCGACCTTGACAAGCGAGAAGATATGGATAGACGGACTGATCACCTCGGGGGTCTTGGCCCTGATCCACAAGCAGGTGAAAGAGCCTTACAAGCGATTGCGTGCCAACAGACCCTACGATATTGAAACCCTGTTCAGGATCAGGGACTTCAGAACCCTTGTCAATCTACACTATGTGGTCTATCTTTCCAGGAAGATCGGGATCTCTACAAGGCTCGATCCGGTCCTTTCCTTTCCCCTCGGGCCAAATTCTATCAGCATCCTGGAAGCGGCGTTGGCCTATCAGACCCTGATAACGGGTCACATTTACAGCCTTTTGCCAGAGGGTGGATCCAGAATGGTCCCTGTCATCACAAAGATCGTAGATAGAATGGGCGAGGTGATCTGGGAATATGGGCCAAAACCCAAAAGGGTCCTATCCGCCCGGGTCTGCAGTCTGGTTACCGAAATCTTGAAAAAGGTCATGGAAGTCGGTACGGGCCGTCAGGCAAGGGATGCAGTCATGGCCTTTGACATCGCCCTCCCTACCTTTGGAAAGACCGGTACCGCTAATCAATTTACCAATTCAAGCTTTGTGGGGGTGATTCCCGGGCCTGACGAAAGGACGGGGGAACTGGATTTAAAGGACGGATATGTAATCGCCAGTTATGTGGGGTATGATGATAACCGACCCATGAAATCCAAACACTTTACCCTATACGGTTCTTCGGGTGCCCTCCCCCTCTGGACCGACACCGCAAATGCCGTCACCAACTCCGAGGATTATTCCAGGGCGCTCCAGCTTGCAGACCTGGTATTTGGCCCCACCTCAAGTCTGATCCCCATGGAGGGGGATTTAGAGACCATTGCTGTGTCACCCCTCAGTGGGCTTCCGTCAGGAGTGGACAAAAAGAGCGCTGCAACTGCTTCACCTCCTGTCCACATAATCGGGGAAGCGACTGAGGATGGAGGGACACTGGTACTAAAAAGGCACTTTGAGCCGGCGGGAGGAATAGTGGAATGAAGATAACAAAGAAGCCTCTCTTGATCCTTCTGTTTTTTTCGATCTATGGATGTATGCCGCCCCCGGAAAGGCCCTCGCCGTCCGCGCCGCCGGTCGGACCAGAGGTTCCGGTGGAACAGGCCCCTTTGCTCGCATCCGACACCCTCGACAGAAAGATTGGTCTTCTTGAAGACAGACTTAATGACAAAGACCTCTCAGAGCGGGAAAGGGAGATCGCCTCCGGTCTCCTGGAGACATATAAATCGCTCGCAGAGGTCTCTGCCGGCGACCTGACTTACGAGGAATACCGAAAGGCCATCCGCAAACTCTTCCAAGGCCTGAGCCTCCTTGATGAGGAGTTCATTTTAAAAGGGAAAACCGGCAAAACCGACTATCAGACGCCCATAATGGATCTTGCCAAAATGAGACGCGAGATCCTTGATAGCTATAACCAGCAGGACTACAGGGGTGTCGTTAGTCGTTCCGGCAAGCTGAAGTCCGTGTTTGGCCCGGATGCCCTTACTCCCGAAATCGGCCTTGTCCTTGCCCTCTCACTGGCCAAGGAAGGGATGTTAAAAGAGGCGATAAATATCGGGGAAGGAATCATCAGTCAACATGACACAACCCCTGACCTCATCGTTCTGAGGGCCAGAATCGCGGAGTGGAAACTCAGGCTGGGTCAGGGTGAAGGGGCATTATCCATCTATGAAGGTCTTAGACATACACTGGATGAGAGGGAGGCTGAAATACAGTCACTCCACAAAAAGATCCTGGCAGTCAAATCCCCTGCAGCCCGAGCACCTGGGGTGGCTATAACAGAAACACCACCCCGGCGGGCCGGGGATACAAAGACAGAGCAGCTCTATCAAACGGTGGCTAGGCTGATTCAAGAACAGAAGTTTGATAAGGCAAGAGAATTACTCGCTTTTAGAAGGAGTGAATTACTGTTGGAAGCATCTCCCGCCCGGGAGATCGAGCCGATAGACAAGGCCCTGAAAGATGTGGACCTAGCAGAGGATGAGTACCTCCAGAAAAAGCTATCCGTGCTCTCACGGGATTCCAAGAAGAGAAAGACCCTTGAGTTGGCAATGAAACTCCTTGAAGAAGAAAAATTTGAAGATGCCATATCACAACTGGACTCCCTCGACATGGAAAACAAAGAAAGTCCCGAGGCGAAGAAACTGAAGGATCTGGCCGTTGAAATGCTCGTAAACCGTGAGAGGAATCGAGCGGCAAAGATCTTTTTGGAAGCAAAAAAGACCCATGACCCCCAAAAGAAACGGGAATACCTTCTCTCCTCCTACAATATACTTAAATCATTAGTCGATAAATATCCGTCATCCCCTTTGATTTTAAAGGTTAAATCCCATATCGAGGTGGTCAGGGAAGAGCTTGACAAGGTGGCAAAGGGCAGTTCTTAGTATCCCTCGGTAGAAGACACCAATACTTGAGAGTCTCGTAAAAAGTCGTCACTCCGGTGAAAACCGGATCGGGGCCCGGGGCAGGCTCCGGAGTCCAGGCCTTTCGTAACCAATGGAAGGCACTGGATTCCGGCCCTTCGGCCATGAGCTCAGAGCCGAATGGCTTTCGCAGGAATCACAAGGATATAGTACTGATGGGTTTTTGCAGAACCGTCGAAATTAGCACTTGGCGAGGCTTCGCTAGGTCGTAGCCGTTCACGGGTTCAAAGGTTCAGGGGTTCAGGGATTTCCCGCTGAAAGCGCGATTGCATTCTTTTCCCCGGATTACTTTTCGGACGCGTATTCCAGCGAAAAGCATCCGGATTCATCGTTCCCAACCTGAAAATTGGCCGTACATTGGCAAGCATGTGGCAAAACCAGCAGGTTTTACGAAGACTTCGGGATATCAATTTTGCCCTTGTCCCTAACCGTGAACCTCTGAACCCTGAACCTGTGAACGCTTGCGCTACATCTTTCTGATGAAGCAAAAGGGGCATGAAAAGGCTCAGGCAGTAGGACTCGGCCAGGCCTGCGTGGACTATCTGGGTGCTCTCGTCTCCTATCCTCCAGAGGATGGTAGGTCCGAACTTACTGATCTCCACATCCGGTATGGGGGCCCCGCTTCCACTGCCCTTGTCACACTCTCCCGCCTGGGCATTCCAACCTCACCTCCCAGTTTTCATTTATTGCCATTACCCGGCAAAGTGGCAGCCGGACTATCTTCTGGCACAGGGGAACGGCGCCCCATCTGCTGTCCCCCTGGTGGGGCCCAACGCCTCCGACGAAACCACCCTTCGGGCCCTCTGCCAGTTCGGTCCAAAAGAGGTAATCATCACATTGGGGGAAAGGGGTAGCATAGGGCAAAATGACCAGGGAGTGGTCTTTCAGAAGGCCTTCTCGGTAAATGCCATTGATACCACGGGTGCCGGGGATGTGTATCATGGTGCATACATATACGGGGTGCTCTAGGGCTGGGACATGCCCCGTTCCATGCGGTTCACGTCCGGGGCCGCGGCAATGAAATGTACCCAGATCGGAGCGCAGACCGGCATACCCGATCTGGGGGCTCTTGATGATTTTTTGCGCAATGTCTAGCTATTCCAGGAGTTGGCAAAGGGAGCCAACCGCTTTGCTTCTTTTAATGTTTCAAGAACGTCATCGATTTGGAGGGACGTAATCCTTCCTTGTTCATGCAGTATCGATGCAACAGGCCTGAGCTGACCGTTTTCTATCTCTTCAAAAACCTGTCTTTTCAGTGCCTGAACAAACTCCTCCGACGTGATAAATCCTTTCTTGACAGCCAGGTTTCCAAAAAGGCTTTGAAACTCCTCAAAATCCAATTCTTCGGCTGACATAGCATCAACCTCCTGTGCGGGTTGCTATGACAACTATTCCTTGCCCTTTTTTTCATACTTCTTTAACAAGTCTTGGATGGCTTCCAAAAACAAATCTGTCAGAGTTCTTTCAAAAAAAGACCCCTTCCAACCGAGCCTTTTTGAGAGGACGGCGAGGGGTCTTTACAGAAGGCCGAAGCCGATCTGCCAGCTATAGGCTAATCAAAGGTCTCAAAACCGATAAAACTATTGTCAAACGCCTTAAAGCAGTTTGTAGCCCCAAAAGCCTTGTGGTGAAAATGTTAGAAGTGCTGAAGATATGTAAAACCTTGATATTGCTGGTGCCGGAGGTCGGAATCGAACCGACACGGACCAAAGGTCCACTGGATTTTGAGTCCAGCGCGTCTACCAGTTTCACCACTCCGGCATCTTCTTGTGTTCATTATAATTAAGGTTTCAAAGCAATGTCAATACCCTATTGATATCGCCCAACCCTTCCGACCCACTCCCCTTGCATCAACTAGGAGGCCGGGGGACGACTATGAGATGGCAGGTAAAGACAGAGGCGTCTCTTATTGACAGTGCCTGTTCAAGGAAGTATTTCTACCCGCACCATCCGCCTTGCGGGAAGGCCTAAGGGGTTAAGAAAGGAAAGGATGAATCAATGAAACAAAAAGTCGGTATGATCGGTTTGGGTATCATGGGATCGGCCATGTCCACCAATCTCTTGAAGGCAGGTTTTCCGGTGGTTGGATATGATATCGTGCCCGAATTGGTGGAGAGCCTCGGGGACAAAGGGGGAACCGGTGCGGCTTCCCCCAGGGAGGTGGCCCAAAATTCAGATGTGGTCATCATTTCCCTGCCCAGTGTGGAGGCCCTACAAGAGGTCGTATCAGGGAAAGAAGGACTTTTGGGGGGGACAAAAACGGGCCTGGTTGTGGTCGAGACCAGTACACTTCCTCTGGAGGCCAAGCGGGCGGCTTATGAGGCATTAAAGGCCCGTAATGTGGATCTGCTCGACTGCCCGCTCAGCGGCACCGGTGCCCAGGCGGTCAAAAAAGACCTGGTGGTGTACGCCAGCGGTAACAAAAAGGCCTGTGAGAAGTGTATTCCGATCTTTGACGGATTTTCCCGGTCAAACTACTACCTGGGTGAGTTTGGCATGGGCACCAGGATGAAGTTTGTGGCCAATCTCCTCGTAACCATCCACAACGTGGCAGCAGCCGAGGCCTTTGTCCTGGGGATAAAAGCGGGGCTCGACCCCCAGATGGTCTTTAAGGTGATCAGCGATGGCGCGGGCACCTCACGGATGTTTGAGGTGCGCGGGCCTCTCATGGTCGCCGGGAATTATGATCAACCGACCATGAAGGTAGACGTCTTTCAGAAGGACATCAAAATCATCACCGCTTTTGCAAGCGAACTCCAGTGCCCTACCCCCCTCCTCTCGACAGCGGCCCAGATCTACACGGCGGCATTGGCAGACGGGCATGCAAAAAAGGACACTGCTTCGGTTTGTGCCGTGCTGGAGAAAATGGCAGGGCTAAAAAGGAGATCATAAAGGGGGGCTTTGACTTTCTCAGGCGATCTGTCCAAAAGGGCGAGAAACTCCCTATCTATCGTTCCTGCTCCGCTCCTCGAACAAGAGGTTCAATCTCTTGATCACAACCGGGCTCGAGAGAATGCCGTTATGGCTTACGTTAAAACCCAGGACCTTCCTTGCGGCCAGCTGCGCCGGCAAGAAGAGTTCGCTTTCCAAAGATACCGTCCCGTCGTTGCTATTTGGGATTGTCAAATGCCATCCGCCGCGGTAGCTGAAGAACAGGTTGTATTCCAAATGAGACGGCAGGTCTGTCTTAAAGAGACCGTCGATAAAAGGGCTCCCGGGCACAACGTCATACCATGCGGGGACAACGGCTGGACATTGTTCTACGCCTTTTGCCGCAAATGCCTGTCCGCCCCACGGGGTGGACATGGAAATGAATAATCGTAGGATCTCGCCACTGCCACTTTCAATCAATCGATTCACCATGTCGCGGGCCACCAATCCTCCCATACTGTGGGCGAGTACATAAAGACGCGTGAATTTATGGCGAACCCGAAGCGCGGAAATCGTTACGGCGGCCCATTTGCTCACGATTGTAAGTCGCATCCCCGAGGGATAGAAAAGAACCCATGGCTGAAATCTATTGCGATCGAGGCTCTGGATGATCTGGTTAAACTCGGCAGGATTTCCACCGGCCCCATGAACAATTAATATCGGGATCTTTTCCGGGTCATATTCTTGCAGAAAAAAAATACCACCCCCCACCGTGTTCATAAACGACAGTGGCTCCCATAGACCCAGACCCCCATTCTTGGACGAAAACCTCGGGTCGGTTAATTTGACGACCTCCCCCATACAAAAAACCTTGTCGAGATCCTCTGACACCTTGAAGGGAGGCAGTTCATACAATAGGGGAAATTGGCGGCGTGCCTCCTGTGGTGGGCGCAGAACAATAGGAAAACCTTTGTATTCCTTATTTTCTTCGACGATGATGGGGTCGGGATCGCCGTACCAGCCAACAAGTTCGTCGGGTTCAAACGTCAGGTTCTCATTTCTATCCTGGAAAGCACCTACCATATACGTTCCCGGGAGCACCCAGAATTTGTATGGCCCCGGTTTGTACATCACCGTAGAATTGACAATGGTATTGTCGGTTTCGTCTTTCATATTTATTTTGACCAGGAGAACTTCTATTGGCTTGTGGTGAGTGGAATCGCTTTTTACAACCCCCGAAACCGAGCTGTACCGGTTTTGCTCTTCCAGGTCTTTGTGAAGCCCGAGCAGCATGCACCCGCTGAGCATGAAGGAGGTTGACGCCCAGACGACAAGCTGACCAAAAGACTTTTTCATTTTCGACCTCCTTTGTTAACCCCATAGTTGCAAAAAGACTTTCTGCTAAATGGGCGATCCCCTCATGAGACACAGTCTCCTTCGGACAGCATTATGATAAGAATTCCCCCTCTTTGGGAAAGAGTATAGACAAGGTGCTCTTGGGTGTCAATTGGAAGGAACCGGAACATTTCTTGGACACTTCCTTCGCTCACTGCTGTCACCCCACGAACGTTCCCTCCAAAAAACGTTTCCCCAAGATGGGCAAAGATGGTAAAATTGTTGACAGCCTGAAGACTGGATATATCGGATCAGGAATTAGGGTGCGGCGTTTCAGTTATCTCCAAATGGCCATGAATAATCCCAATACGGGTTCATTGTGCGGTAAGAGCGGGTTGCCGATGTGAGCCAAATGACAATGCAAGAAACCTTCAGTCCCAAGTGCTGCCAAATATCAAGAAATCCTGAGCATATTGTGTCATTTCTCAAGGCCAAAACCGTTGATTCAGTGGTAATTCTGAAATCCAATTTCTCTTGACTTAGGGCACTTCTTGTCATTTCATCAATTTAGGGCTTCCCACCAGTCATTTAGCCTCTACTGAGGATGCTAGGGGCTTCTTGGATGGAGGAAAAATGGACGACAAAAAAGATCATTTGATCACCAGAAAGAAATTTCTCAAGATATCTTTCACAGCACTCTTGGGAGCAGGAGTTTTTGGGAAGATGTCTCCTCTCCTGGCCACGCCCCGGAAGAATCAGGCCCGACAAAAGCCTGAATACCGCTTACTCGGCAGGACAGGAATAAAGGTTACATCAGTCGGTTTTGGGACCGCCCGCACAATGGAGCCTTCTCTGGTGCAAAAGGTCCTGGACACCGGCATCAACTTTTTTGACACAGGACGATATTACTCCGGGGGGCAAAATGAGGTGATGCTGGGGAAGGTGCTGAAAGGAGTCCGCCAGGAGGTCATAATCCAGTCCAAGATGCTCTTCCGTCCTTTTGGGTGGAGCGAGGCACTCGATACACCTGAAATGGGGAAAAAACTGCACACAATGATGGAAACCTATCTGGAGCAAAGCCTGAAGGCCCTGCAGACTGATTATATTGACATTATGCTGCTACACGGTGTGAGTGAAACACAACTCATCAACCACGAAACTGTTATGCGCTTTTTTGCGGGAGCAAAGAAAGAGGGTAAGATACGGGCCTGTGGGTTCTCCACCCATTGGAATCAGGTAGAACTCACCAGAGATGCCAATCGAAGCAAGTTCTATGATGTTGTCATGGTTCCTTATAACCACAAAGGCTCTTTTATTCATTCGGGATGGGGATTTTCCGGTGAGTGGGATCAGTCCGCAATGGAGAAGGAATTTGAAGAGGCTCAGAAAAACGGGATTGGCGTCGTTGCCATAAAAACCTGCTCAGGAGGTCCCTATTCCCCTGATGGTGTAAGCAAGGCGACATTTAAAGATGCCCTGAAATGGGTATTAAGTCATAGCTATATCAGTACCATGGCCGTAGCCATGGGAAATATCAAGGAAATCAATGAAAATATTAGGGCCATGTTTTGATACGATATTGAAGCGATGACGGAGAAATTTAAATGAAATGCAGATTATGCTTTGCAGTGATGATTTGCTTGGTCTTTTTTCTCGGGAAACTCGTTTCCGCAGGAGATCTCAAAGAGAGACTTCCTCCAGCAGGGGAGCTTGCGGGTTTTAAGATTATCGATAAACCGGTTATTTATCATCCAGCAAATCTTTGGAACTATATGAATGGAGGCGCTTCTATTTATCTGGCCTATGATTTCGCAGAGCTGATTACCTTTACAACGGTTCACGAGAATAGCAAAACTGAGATTGTTGTGGATATTTTCGACATGGGCAAACCAATTAACGCCTATGGCATCTACTCAGTGCAACGTTGTGCGGATGGAAAACCCATCGAATGGGGTTGTGACGGCTCTCTCTGCGGAGGTGCGCTTTATTTCTGGCAGGATCACTACTACATAAAGCTGATCCCCTATTATGTCACGCCCAGGGCAGACAAATTATTACCCGAACTGGCGGGCGCTATTTCCCGGAAGCTACCTGATGATAAGGTTCTTCCGAGGCAACTTGCCGTGTTTCCCGAAGACGGGAGAATCAAGAACCGCGACCGCTATATGAAGAAAAATATTTTAGGGCAGGATTATTTCCAGAATGGCTTCCGAATGGAGTATGACCTGGGAGGAAAACAGTATGCAATTTTATTAATTGAGGCGGCAACGTCCCAAGAAACCGCTGTGAATTTTGAGAGATACAGGGCTTATTTGGATGAAGAAGGTAAGATCATTGAAAAGATATCTGGTCTGGGTGAGGATTCTTTCCTTGGGGAGGACAGGTATTATGGAACCGTACTCTTCGCCCGAAGAACGCATTTCATAATAGGGGTATTGGGACTTAAAGACATACAGGCTACTAAGAATATTATAAGGACCATGTTTGGGAAACTGTAAAACTCAAGACCATCTTCTGCTCCTGGAATTTCAAAAGGCCGTGAAACAGACGACTGCAAAACCAAACCTTCTATGAAATTTGTGTACTTCGAGGTTGCGTTTCATGCAAGTAATCGTAACGTGGCCCTGTTGTAAAGGCGGAGGTGAAAATAATGTCTAGCAAGCCTACATACGAAGAATTAGAGAGCCGGATTCGGGAGTTGGAGAAAACTGAGTCCAAGTATCAAGATGCAATAACCGAGCTGCGGCTTGGCGAGGAACGATTCCGGAACCTCTATAAACGGACACCATTGGGATACCAGTCTTTAGACTTGCAAGGTCGCTTTCTCGAAGTCAACGAGGCTTGGCTGAGTATGATGGGTTATTCGCGTTCAGAAGTGATTGGGAAATGGTTCGGTGATTTCCTAGCACCAAACGAGATAGCGCCTTACAAGCAGCGTTTTCCGAAATTCATTGCATCCGGCGAAGTTCACACGGATGTTGAGATGGTGAAGCGTGACGGTTCCTCGATTTTTGTGCGCATTGACGGGCATATTGGACTCGATGACCGGGGACAATTCAAACAGACCCATTGCATTCTGCATGACATCACCGAACGTAAGCGGGCCGAGGAAGAACTGAAGACATCGGAAGAAAAATTTAGGACTATTTTTGATAACGCCAGCGACGGAATGTTTGTTTTTGATTTGGAAAAGGGGAAATTTCTATTCTGCAACGCCGTGAGTGCACAAATGCTGGGTTATACTCCGGAGGAGTTTTTGACTTTGGATATCTCTGATTTACATCCGGAGGAAGACCTGCCCTTTATCTATGAACAGATCGAAAAATTCAGAAAGGGGGAGAAGGGCATACGTCACGATATCCGATTCAAGCGAAAAGACGGAGGCATCTTTTCCACTGATCTCAGCCCCTCCGAGCTAACGATCGCTGGAAATAAATTTATTCTAGTTGTCTATAAAAACATTACTGAGCGCAAGCAGGCGGAGGACGCGCTACAAGAAAGCGAAGAAAGATACAGGGCTTTGTTTGACTATATGAGTGATGGGGTTGCCATATATCGGGCTGAAAACGATGGCGAAGTTTTTGTCTTCCTTGATTTTAACAAATCTGGTGAAAGGATAGATAATATCAGGAAGGAAGATATCATTGGTAAAAGCGTTCTAGAAATGTTCCCCGGCGTTAAGGAGTTTGGGCTCTTTGATGTATTCAAGAGAGTATGGAAGACGGGAATGCCGGAGCATCATCCTATTACCTTGTACAAAGATGAAAGGATTTCGGGTTGGAGAGACAATTTTGTCTATAAGCTACCATCTGGGGAGATTGTAGCGGTGTATAGTGATGAGACTGAGAGGATGCATGCTGAAGTGGCGCTGCGTGAGAGTGAAAGCCGCTATCGCGCTTTTTTCGAAAAAGGGCGGGACGGGGTTGTGGTCCTGGACCCGGAAACCACTAAACCCATCCAATTTAATGATCAGGTTTGCCGACAATTAGGCTATACACGGGAGGAGTTTGCGCGGTTACGGTTGTCTGATATCGAAGTCAGGGAAACAGCCGAAGAAATCCAGGCGCATATTCAAAAGGTCATTGACGAAGGGTTTGACAATTTTGAAACCCGCCAACGCACCAAGCAGGGCGAAACCAGACATGTTCACGTAACGGCACAGATAATTGACGTCGCGGGTCGCAATGTGTACCACAGCATTTGGCGCGACATCACCGAACAGAAGATGGCTGAGGAAAAGCTGCTAGAGAGCAGAAACCGGCTATCTGCCGATTTGGAAGTGATGGAAAGACTGCATCATATTGGATCACTCTTTGTGGGGGAAAAGGACCTTCGGGAGGTTATGGAAGAGATTGTTGAAACGGCTATCTTCATTAGCGGAGCAGATATGGGAAATCTCCAGATTTACGACCCACGATCGGACAGTCTTAAAATCATTGCCCACCGAGGATTCGACAAGCCATGGCTCGACTTCTGGGAAAGTGTCCAAGAGGGTCGTGGCGCCTGTGGGACGGCCATTAAGGAAGGGGGCCGGATAATCGTGGAGGACGTCACTCAAAGCGAAATCTTTGTGGGCACGCCTGCTTTGGATGTTCAGTTGGCAGCGGGTGTGCGTGCGGTCCAATCCACCCCGCTGGTCGGACGCACCGGCAAAGTGCTTGGGATGATCTCTACGCACTTTAAAATCCCACATCGTCCCAATGAGATGACTTTACGCCAACTGGACCTACTGGTCCGCCAGGCAACGGATATCATTGAACATGCACAAGCCGATGAGGATAATAAGAGGTTTGAAGCTTTGCTCCGCCAATCCCAGAAGATGGAGTCCATCGGCACACTGGCCGGAGGTATTGCCCATGAGTTCAACAATATACTGGGGGTTATCATCGGGAATAACGAACTGGCCTTGATGGATATTCCGGATTGGAGCCCTGCCAAGGATTGTC
>CAZXCQ010000141.1:0-11553 GCA_964639275.1 uncultured Desulfobacteraceae bacterium
ATTCGCAAATACCATAACGTATTCTGATAACTATAACCTGTGCAGTTGCTCACTCAGCACTTAGTCCCGAGTGAATAAATACGTCATCGAATTTATGAATCGAGGGACTAAGTGATTTTAGGCTTATCCCTACCTTTGATACCTCGCCCCATATTGAACACTGACGTCAAATTGTGAACTTTTGTTATTTGAAAAGTATGGCGGTGTGCCAGACTTTTTCGGTCTTGCTGTCTATGATTAAGTTGTCTTAAAGGCAAGGGGAGTCAGGGATTTACCTCGCTTTTGAGCCATCATTGCCATGGCCTCCCCCCCCTGTCTTAGGGGGCTGTCGGTGCTTTTCTTTCGGCTTGATCTCCAAACGAAGGGCCTCGCCTGAGCAAGTGGTTACACAAAGACCACATCCGATGCACCGCTCTAGATTGATTTCAGCAACCTCGTCTTTATTCAGGGCAATGGCTCCCATCTGGCACCGGTCAATGCAAGTCTCGCAGCTCGTACACGACTTAGGGTCCACAACGGCAAAATAATTGGATGTTACCACTTCCGCTGGTCGAGGAAGTTTGTTGAGACCGCGAAGTATTGCGCAACACTCCCCGCAGCAATTACACATTCCCCCGGGGTTCTGGGAGTTAGCGGGCTGGGTTACCAGTCCGGCCTCCTGGGCCTGGCCCAGGATCTTGAGGGCTTCCTCAACTGGGATCTGACGGGCGATACCCTGGTCAACGTAGTGCTGTCCCCACGACCCGAACAGGAAGCACACCTCAAGCGGTTTGTCACAGCCTTTGTCGAGCAGCCCCTGCTGCACCCGGCAGATGCATTTGGCCAAGCCGATCAACTTCTGGCCCTTGATTATCTCACGAGAGTCTTCGTAGGTCGTTATTGGATGAGACACGTCCACGGAGCGGTTTACGGGAATGGTACGTATGAGGGGGTCATAATGTAACGGTTTCAGGTGTCAGAAGGGGCGAAAGCGGGGCTAACTTGAGTATCAGGCAACACTGCCACGCTTTCATCCCCCTGATTTGAAAGGTACGGCCTATTGGGTCTCGTCCAGACCCATCTTCTGGTATGTGTACCCCTTGTATAATGGGAGCATGTCAAAGAAATGCTTGTCAAACACGGGCTTTTTGTCCGGGCCTGGTGTCACATTCCCGCTCTGCCCCATCGGCCACCGGCTGTAGCCCACGGCCCCCTCGGGTCTGAGTTCCACTATCTGTATATAGGTGCCGATGTTATTGTCCCACATCTCTGCCAGCTTCCCAAAGAGGTTGTGCTTGAAGATGATCTTGGCCCGGGGGCCGGTAAAGGTTGCAGGATCGTCGCTTTGAAACTCCTTGCTTAAATGGGTGGCGGTTTCCAGGAGTGTGGAGAGGAATATATCCTCTGCATTCTCTTTCTCCTGGGTGTTTATGTTGTCAAAGTAGTTTCTGGAAACCGGGAGGGTGGATGTCTCGCCATCCAGGCAACGAAGGAAGAGGCCGAAGATACGGTTGTGGGCTATCTTGAGATCCTCTATCCCCTCTAATTCATCGCCAAAGGTGGCATTTAGCACACGGGGAATCCAATCCAGCAGAATGGTTTGGCCTGCCGGGAATTTGTCGTCACTGACAGGATCTTTGGCCGAGCGGCCATCCCAGGCCGCCAGGACAGCGACCGTCTTTTGGAGTAACGGCCTGTCCTTTTCCTGGGCCTTGTCTACGGCCCGGGCCATAAAGGGAAGCAGGTCTTTGCACGCCCCGCCTATTGCGTTGTGTGAATTGTGTTTCCATGTGCCCGCGACACCAAGATATTTCATGAGCTCTTTGTTGGTAGCCGGATCAAGGTCATTTCTCCCCGAAAGCGCCCGCTCCAACCAGAGGGCGCGGTGATAGCGACCGAATGAATGGTAGTTTGGATTCTCTCCAAAAGGGTTTCTGGTATCCGGAGAGGCTTTGTTGTTCCACCCGGTAACAAACCCCTTGGCAGGGTTCATGACGTGGGCATTGGGCAGGTAACGGCCTGTCCATTCGGCCTCCCCCGTGCCTGGCAGTGGTAGACGGGGGTCATAGCCTTCGGGCCGCTCGGGGTTTAGCCCGGTGTGCCAGTAACCGATATTTCCAGCGGTGTCTGCATAGGTGGTATGTAAAGAGGTCATGATCAGGGTTGCTCCGGCATCGAACTCCTCGGCGTTCCGCGCCATCATGATCTTCCACCACCCATCACCCGATAAGGGCTCCAGTTTCCAGTGGGCAAGCTTCTTGGTGTAGACCCGATCGCCCTTGAATGTCGTGGGATCAAATGGAAAGGGCGAAAAGACAGGGCCATGGACAGTCCGGTATACAGGGACCTCCTTCACTCCCCCGCCTGCCACCTTTATTTTTTCGGTCCTTTTTTCCATCTTGTGCCAGCTTCCCTTGAACAGATACTCTTCCTTGTTCATGGGGTTCAGGACCTCCTGGTACACATCCACGTTGTCGCACATCCCCACCATATGCGACCAGGCCAGATAGCGATTATGACCAATCGGAATGGCCGGGAGCAAAGGGAATGCCATTCCCACAACATCAAACCGTCCTCCTTTGAGCTCGACTTCGAATATGATCGAAGGCACCGAATGTCCCATTTGCGGCTGGCCCACCAGGATGGGGAAGCCGGTTCCCGTTACTTTGGGAGAAAGTGCCCAGGAGTTGCTTCCCATAATAACGGGTGCGCCCACGCGCAATGCCTCTTTAAAGGCCATGAAAGAAGACCTCTCTTCATCAACAGCCAGTTGCGCGATGGCTGTTTCCCTTTTCAAATAAGATGGAATTGCCGAGACCTGTATACCCCCCGGCACAAAATCTCCTTCAATCCTTTCTTCCACGTATGTGGGAGCGGAAGGATCATTTATCCAGCACCAGTCATTAAAGACGGCCCAGCCCCCTGTTTCGCCAAAGCGATTGGTCAGTGTCTTCAAGGCCGCCAGGTCTTTGAACTCACCGCCGCCCTGCATGCCGAAACGCCGCAACAGGGCCTTAAAAAACCCCAGGGCATCAGTCGTTGTAAACGGTTGGGGTTTGAGCCTGAGGGCCAGATATTCCATGGGGAGGAGTTTCGGGTTCTCCAGTACTTCGGCGACCCGCCGGTTGACCCCTTTTAGATAGGCCTGGTAGAACTTCTTGCCCTCGGGTGACACCTGGTCCAGCATGGCCTGGTATTCTTCGTCCGTGTATCCCATCATCCGCTTCTGCATGTCTGCGGGCACCAGCTTTGGACCGAATATCTCGGCCAAGGTCCCTCTCCCCCATCTCTTGTTTACCTCCATTTGCCACAGCCGGTCCGTCGCTGCCACGTAACCAAATTCCTCAAAAAGCTCCTCTTCTGTATCAGCCTTTATTGAGGGGATTCCGTATTGATCCCGTGTCACAATGGCCTTTCCCCAGACAGGGCCGGTCAACAGGACCAGTGAAAACATCAACAACAGGACTCTTAAAAGCAGTTTCATTTCTGTCCCCCTTTCCAAGAAAATAGGTTTTTGCCAAGCAAGCAGTCTTTTGCCTTTAAAATCGGTTTTGCAGGTCTTCTCTAATTCCCTGGAGACAAAAAACAACAAAAAGTCGTTCTTTGTGGGAAAGAGGATTGAAGTGATTGGTTGGGTTAATTCGGATAAAGGAAATAAGCCAACGTTTAACCTGAGCGGATCAGACTATAAACCCTGACTCCTTCTGTGACATTCTTAAACCTCATGAAACCGCGGTCAAAGAGAGTGATCTCCTCTCTAATTCGTTGTGCCGTTTCCGGGCCCACGAGTATGTCCCCATCAGCGGCTGCCGATGCAATCCGCGCCGCAAGGTTGGTCACGGGTCCGCTTGCAGTAAAGGTCATTCGAGTGCCGGCAGCACCATGGAACTTGGTCATACCAACTGAGGCTACCCCCGAGTTTATCCCCATATTCACATCGATGGCCTCAAATCGCCCCTCCAGTTCCTTGTTGATCTCAGCTGTTCGATGGTTGATATCGAGGGCCGCCCTTGAGGCATTTATGGCGTTCTCCCGTTCTGGCCCCTGAAAGATAACCATCAGACCATCCCCAGCCGTCTCATTGATATCCCCGTCATGGGCATAAATGACGTCCAGAAAACTGGAAAAATATTTTTCAATAATAAAGTTTACCTTCTCCTGTGTGAGTGTCTCACTGATCTTTGTATATCCCGCCACATCCAAGAAAAGAATAGAGACGTCCACCCCTCGCTTTTCAAGGGATGGTGCAGATGGATTCTTTTCGACAATCCTTTTCACGGTTTCAGGCACAAATGGCCGTAAATGTCCCAAGATGCCATCCAGGTTTGACTTCTCCTGCGTCACTTTCCAATGACTTCGGGTATTGATAATGGCGTTGGTGGCCAGATCAGCAAGATCCTTCAAAAGCACAATATCCCGTTCGTCAAAACTCTGTCCATCTTTTGCAATGATATCTAATACGGCAAGAGGTTTTTCCCCGTCATAGATAGGCAAAGCGATTTCACATATGGCTTTATCGGGACTGGCGGATTGTGAGAGGACCCTGCCATTCCGATCGTATGAGCACTGGAAGGTCAGGGGTTGGTCAAGTGCACCCTGAATGGTCTCTCGCCCTCTTTTGCAAAGCTGACAATTGATCCGGCTTTTGTAAACGGCACAATGGAGTGGGCGAGTATAATGGAGTGCCTCGGGATCGAAGATCAGTAGACAGGCCTCCCGGGCCTTTGGAACGGTCACCTTTGCTTCATCACGAATCATCTCGAGGATTTGCCCAATATCAAGAGATGAAGTAACCCTTCTCGCAACCCTAAAGATATTCTCAAAACGTTTTTTATACATCTTCGTAGTTTTCTCAATCAAACTTTCTTTTCTGACTCAATCATCAGACTTCAATTGACCAAGGTCTATTTACTGCTGTGAGCAGGAAATAGTCCCCAAGTGTCGATTTTGAAAAAGGCCAAATGATCCGCACCCGCCTTTTGTCTTTCTGAAGCGATCTGCTGGATGTTGTGACCTGTCACCTCTTACGGTTTCCAGATCTCATCAAAGAAGTAGGTGACACCCACAAAACCGCCTACGGCGTTGATGCTTCGATTTCTCTTATCCATGCCGGCGTTTGAGATGTGATGAAACATGGCCTCGGCGTCCAATGACCAGTTGTTCTTGATCAGATAGCGAAAGCCCAAACTGCACTGAGGCGTAAACTCTATGGCCTGGCCTATGGCCCGCTGGGTCTTGTCCTTGTACGCATCGGTATAGACGATCCCGACGCCACCGTGAACATAGGGGACAAAACGCCAGCCGGGTTGTACAAAATTGTAGCGGAGCAGGGCAGTAATACCGCCGATATAGTTCCCAAAGCCCTTGTAGATGGCTGAATTGGTAAGCTCGCCGATAAACTCCCAGTTCCCCCGCCAGAGGGATCGCGACTGGCTCGGGCTGTGTATCATCCACCCGAGGCGCAGGTTGGTCTGGGCGTAACCAAAAACCGGGCTTCCCTGGGGTAGCCTGGTAAGGGAATTAAGGACACCCGAGACCAGTTGAAGCGAGAGCCGACCTTTGGTGTAGGTCTCTTGCGTGGGCTTTTGTTCGCCCTCGGAGGCCTCGTCGGCCACGGCGTAACAGGGCAGACAAAAGAGGATGAGGACACTCAGAAAAACGACTATTTTCCAGAAAGGATTCATTTTTCCTACCGCCGATCTAAGATTTGGTATTTAAAAGCCTCCTTATTTCAAAGAGTTGGAAAGGTAACTTTTTCTTATTATAAAAAAAAGAGACCGGGGTCAACAGAAAATGACATCTTTGATTTGTACGTTGATTACTCAGGAGAAAGCTGATATGGAGGTGTGGTCTCAAAGAGGGGTCCTGGTGTATGGCAGAAGAAATGGAGCAGGCACAAAAAAACCCGAGATTTTCTCGACAGACCCTGGTCAAGGCATTCATCCTCCTGGTCTTTATCGGCGGATCTATCTGTCTCTATCACCTCACACCGATAAAGGAGTTTCTCACCCCGCGGGTCCTGGATCAATTTATTCAGGTCTTTGGTATCTGGGCCCCCCTTGCGTTTGTCCTGATTGAGGCCGTAAGCATCTGTCTCCTTGTCCCGGCCAGCATTCCCGTTGTCCTGGGGGCTGGGATCTTTGGTGCCTACAGGGGATTTTTGTATGGCTGGATGGGGGCCGTCATCGGAGCCGTCGGTGCCTTTTATATCGGGCGCCTTCTCGGTAGGGATTTTGTCGCATCCTTGATTGGAGACCGATTGAAAAGGTATGACAACGCCATTGAGCGGAATGGGTTTGCCACGGTCCTCTATCTCCGCCTCCTGAATTCGCCCTTTACCCCGCTCAGTTTTGGGATCGGTCTAACCAAGGTCCATTTCAAGGACTTCTTTTTGGGGACTGCCCTGGGGGTCATTGTGAGCATCTTTGCCCTGACGTTTTTGGGAGGAGTCCTGAAGGAGGTCTGGGCCTCGGGACGGTGGGGAGAACTGATATCTCAGAAGGTCCTTTTCGCACTGGCACTTCTTGCCTTTTCGGCCTCTATCCCGGTTGTAATCAAGAAGATCAAGGGCGGAGACTGGGAGAAGGACCGCAGGAGTGTTCAGCAATAATTATTCCTTGAAAGGAGCTTAAGGTATACCAATGACGACTAAACTGGATCAGTTATGCGTAAATACGATCAGGATGCTTTCGGCGGATTGCGTAGAAAAGGCCAATTCAGGTCATCCGGGGATGCCCATGGGGGCGGCCGCCATGGCCTACGTCCTCTGGACGCGTTTCCTGCGGCATAATCCCGCAAATCCCAGGTGGGCCGACAGGGATCGCTTTGTCCTCTCTGCCGGACACGGCTCGATGCTGCTCTATAGCCTGCTCCATCTGACCGGATATGACCTGTCGCTGGAGGAGCTAAAAAATTTTCGCCAGTGGAAGAGCAAGACGCCCGGCCATCCCGAATACCTCCTCACCCCGGGGGTGGAAACCACCACCGGCCCCCTGGGTCAGGGGTTTGCCAATGGCGTGGGGATGGCTATAGCCGGGCAGTTTTTGGCCGCCCGTTTTAATCGGCCCGGGCATGAGATTGTGGGTCACCATGTCTATGGCATTGTCAGTGATGGGGATCTGATGGAGGGGGTTTCACACGAGGCCGCGTCTCTGGCAGGACATCTGGGGCTTGGCAATTTGATCTACCTGTACGATGACAACCATATTTCCATCGAAGGGAGCACCGGCATCACATTCACAGAGGACCGGGTTGCCCGCTTTGAGGCCTATGGCTGGCATGTAGAAAAGGTGGAGGACGGGAACCGCCTGGATGATGTGGCAGATGCCATTGCGAGGGCCCAGGGGGAGAGAGGGCGACCCTCCTTGATCGCTGTGAGGACGCATATCGGCTATGGGAGCCCCAACAAGCAGGATAAGGCCGTGGCCCATGGTGAGCCACTGGGGGCCGAAGAGATCCGACTGAGCAAAGAAAACCTGGGGTGGCCCATTGATCCGCCCTTTTTTATCCCGGATGAGGTGCTGGCTCATTTCCGGAAGGCGCTTGAAAAAGGAAAAGCGCTGGAGGGACAGTGGAAGACACAGCTCGGTTCATATGAGAAGGTCTACCCTGAGCAGGCCCGGGAATTCAGGAATTGGCTGAAGGGGGAGTTACCGGAAGGATGGTCCGAAGCTGTCCCTTTTTTTCCTGCAGATCCAAAAGGGGCGGCCACCAGGGTCACATCGGGAACGGTACTCAACGCCATTTCGGACCAGGTCCCAAACCTGATGGGTGGTTCTGCCGACCTGGCTCCCTCCAACAAGACATTGATCAAGGAGGCGGAGGATTTTCAGGCAGGCTCAAGGCATGGACGCAATCTCCGTTTTGGCGTAAGGGAGCACGGTATGGGCTCGATCCTGAACGGCATGGCGCTTCACGGGGGGGTAATCCCGTACGGCGGCACCTTTCTGGTCTTCTCGGATTACATGAGACCTGCCATTCGCCTGGCCGCGATGATGGGTCTAAAGGTGATCTATGTTTTTACACACGACAGTATTGGCCTGGGAGAAGACGGACCCACACACCAGCCAATAGAACACCTGGCCTCCCTGAGGGCGGTCCCGAATCTAGTGGTCATCCGGCCCTGTGATGCCAACGAAACCGCCGAGGCATGGAAGGTCGCCATCGCATACGGCAACGGTCCGGTGGCACTGGCCTTGACGCGGCAGGGCGTGCCCGTGTTGGATCGCACGGCATTTGCCCCGGCAACAGGGCTGTCCCAAGGTGCCTATATACTGATGGATGCCAGGGACGGCAGACCCGATGTCATCCTGATCGGCACCGGTTCTGAGGTACCTATTGCCGTTGAGGCGGCAAGGCGGCTTGAGGAGAAAGGCGTGGGGGTACGGGTCGTCAGCATGCCCTCATGGGAGTTGTTTGATCAGCAGCCCGAGGATTACCGCCTGGAGGTCCTGCCCCCGGAGATAGAGGCCAGATTGGCTATCGAGGCAGGGGTAGGGCAGGGCTGGCACCGTTACGTGGGGACCAAAGGTACGGTGATCGGGCTTGATCGTTTTGGGGCCTCCGCCCCATCCAGGGTCCTCTATGAGAAGTTTGGCATCACCCCTGATCGGGTGGTGGAAAAGGCACTTGAGCTGATGGGATCTGGATGAGACCTCAGAAAAGGCCTACCAGAACTGGACCTGGCTGACGCCCTCTTTCTTGATAAGGATTTCGCGGAGCTCCTCCTTCACCTTTTTGTTTCTAACAGGCTGAACAATAGACGCCAAAAGGCCATCTTCACCGACTTTGGACTTCCAGCTGACAATTGAACCCGGGACGACTGCATAGCGACACCCACCGGTACCGCAGCAAGAGGAATCCACCACGGCATCCCCGACCACATAGAGGAATTCCTTTTCCCCATGGTCTATCGTTCCTTCCTTGTGGAGTTGATACCACCCCGAGATGCTCTTTATCTCTTTGTTTAGTTGATGGGTGTATGTCTTTGTCGTTGCTGGCAATTTTGTCTCTCAAAAGGGATCTGATTTCTTCACTTTACCCTCATTTTTTTAACACTTTAGCACTCTGAAACCCGGGCAATGGGGATTCGGAACCCCATTGCCCTGTCCAAGTACCGATTTTGAAAAAAGCTAAACTGATACGAAAAAGGCTAAACTTTTACATTTTTTTCAGTAATGGAGATCGTACACCGGGCCAGGGCCACCACCTTTTTCTTATCATCCATGACCTCCACATCGCTGAAGGCCACAAGCCGACCCATCTTCTGGACTCGGCCGATGGCCACCAGCCGGGTGCCTCGTGCCGGTGCCAGATAGTGGATATCCATCTGGATGGTTGATCCGATCTGCCCGACAAAAAGCCTTGTCTGAACGGCCCTCATGCCCGCCTGGTCCGCCAGTGAGGCGATGGCTCCCCCGTGGACAACCCCATGGACATTGATATGGCACGACCGGATCTCCATGGAGACCTTGGCATAACCTTCTTGCGCCTCAATAAGTTCCATGTGGAGGTGTTTGAAATATAAGGAGTTTTCCCCCAACTTTTTGAGGATCTCAAAGTCCATGGGCTTTTTATCATGGAAAGATGCCCCAGGTTTCATCAAGCTCCCCTATAGCCCTACCATTTCTTCGATTATCTCCCGGGCTGACCTGAGCTCTCTCACCATCCCGGTGACCTGACCGGCGGCCAGGGTGTTTGCCTCAGGGGATTTTAAAAGGCCTCTTCCGGGATTTCAACGATCTCTCGGCCCTCCCGAAGACAGGTGTCGAGGCGGGCGAGGGTCAAGGGCAGGGTAACCCCACAAAAATAGGTGGCCTGTATGATCTTGCCCCGGTAAAATTCACTTATCTTGCCGTCATCCATGGCCTGTTGGGCGATGACGGCCATGTCGAGCAATCGCCAGGAGATGGTCACATCTCCAAAACAGAGAAGGGCAGGATAGGTCTTCGCGGCCCACTGGAGTGGATCGGTATCCCCTAAAAGCGATAACTCGAGGGCGACCTCTTTGAGTCTCCTCGCCGCGGTCGATAGACCCACGACCTCATTCCCGAGGGTGGGATGATCCTGGTTTTTGTCGCAGAACCCCTCCAGCTCGGACATATAGGCCTTGAAAGGGGCCCGATCGTTTATCCTCATCTTTCTGCCCATAAGATCCATTGACTGGATCCCGTTTGTGCCCTCATAAATGGAGGCGATCTTGACGTCCCGCAGATATTGTTCAACAGGGTATTCCTTAGAAAACCCATAGCCACCAAAACACTGAATCGCGGTCTCGCAGACCCGGAAGCCCGTGTCCGAACAATAGGCCTTGACAATGGGGGTCATAAAGTCGAGCAGGGCCTGGTAGTGCCTTTTTTTGTCGCCCTTTGGCATCTCGTGGGCCAGATCAGACCAGTAGGCTGCCGTGTAGATCATCGAGCGCATACCGTCCACCGCGGCCTTCATCCACAGGAGCATCCGCCGGACATCGGGGTGGTCGATGATGGGGACCCACTCGGGTTTTCTCCCGGCGATATCAGGCCCCTGTATCCTTTCCTTTGCATAAGCCAGCGCGTTTTGATAGGCCAGGCTGGCCAAGGTGGTTCCGCTTACACCGGTGTTGATCCGGGCCTGGTTCATCATCTGGAACATATGGGCCAGTCCCCTGTTCTCCTGGCCGCACAGATATCCGATACAGTCGTTATTATCACCAAAATTGAGGGCACAGGTGGGAGAGGCATGTAACCCCAGCTTTTTCTCTACTGCCGTGCAGATGACATCATTGGGCCGCCCCAGGGAGCCATCAGGATTTACCTTTATTTTGGGGACAACAAAGAGTGAGATCCCATTTACCCCTTGGGGGGCCCCCTCGATGCGTGCCAGGAGCAGGTGGACGACGTTCTCTGCCATATCGTGGTCGCCGGCCGAGATAAAGACCTTGTTTCCCTTTATCTTGTAGTGGTCCCCCTCCGGGATGGCCATGGTGCGTGTGGCGGCCAGATTGGACCCCGCGTTGGGCTCGGTGAGACACATGGTCCCGGTCCACCGTCCCCTGTACATCTTTGGTACAAAGCGCTCCTTGAGTTCCTCTGCGGCAAAGCTCTCGATCAGATGGGCGGCCCCGTGCGTGAGACTGGGGGTGATATTAAATGACTGGGCCGCCCCATACATCTGATCATTGATGACGATTCTCATCATGTGGGGAAACCCCTGGCCGCCATATTTTGTATCACGCGCCGCTGCAATCCAGCCGTTTTCACCATAGAGTCTAAGGGCATCCCTGAATTCGGTGGGGCAATGGACCTGACCGTTTGAAAAGGCCACCCCCTGCTCTTCACCGATCTGCTGAAGCGGTTCGAGCACCCCCTTTGCAAACTTGATGGCCTGGGTGACCAGCATATCCAGGGTCTCCTGATCCAGCTCGCGATATCGTTCAAGCCGGCACAGCGTGCCATAATTCAGCTGTTCCTTCAATATAAAGAAGATATCCTTTTCGTTTATCTTGAAATGTCCCATGATCTTACCCTTTGGGTCTATTCCAGATCTCTAAATTCGCTGGGGACGTGGAGCCTGGGCCGGTTTGCCTTTTTTACC
>CAZXCQ010000141.1:11653-16134 GCA_964639275.1 uncultured Desulfobacteraceae bacterium
CAGATCTCTAAATTCGCTGGGGACGTGGAGCCTGGGCCGGTTTGCCTTTTTTACCCCCAGGGCGTCGTCCGCGATCAAGAGTCGCATAATATTGGCCGTTCCCTCGCCGACCTGGTATAGCTTGGCATCGCGGTAGTATTTTTCAACGGGCATCTCTAGCGAATAGCCCATGCCGCCGTGGACCTCCATGGCCATACCCGCGGCCTTTACCACGGCCTCACCCGCAAAATATTTGGCTATGGCGATCTCCCGCGTAAACGGCCGGTCCCGGTCGTTTAGCCATGCCCCCCGGCGGACCAGGAGTCGCCCGGCCTCTACCAGGGAAACCATCTCGGCGATAACCCCTTTTACAAGCTGGTATTCCCTGATGGGCCTGCCAAACTGGATCCTCTCGTTGGCGTACTTGACAGAGGCATCCAGACAGGCCTGGGCCAATCCAATGGCGCCGCTTGCCACGCTGATCCGTCCCCGATCGAGCGCGGTCATGGCAACCACAAAGCCTCTCCCCCATTCCCCCAAGAGGTTTTCCCTGGGGGCCTTGACCCCCTCCAGGGTGATCTCGGCAATGGGAGAGGACTTGTCACCCAGCTTTGGCGTCTCCCGTGTGGTCCACCCGGGCTGGTCGGTCTCGACCACCACAGAACACAGGCCCCGGTGTTTCAGGGTCCTGTCATATGTCCCATATACCACGGCGACGTCTGCAACGGTCCCGTTCGAGATCCAGGTCTTGGCGCCATTGATGAGAAAATGATCTCCCCGATCTTCTATGCGGGTCTCAATGGAGGCGATGTCAGAGCCGGCATTGGGTTCTGAAAAGCAGGTGCACCCTATCTTTTCGCCACTTACCAGATCGCGGACGTATTTCTCTTTGCTCTCACTGGTGCCCCATTCCATAATGGTATAGGGGACGGTCATGGCCTGGAGGTTAAAGAGCGGCCGGAGCCCCGAATCGGCCCGTGAGATCTCTTCGCAGGCCACCGAGTGTGCCAGAAAGCCAGAGTCTGAGCCCTCATACCTGGGAGGAAATGCACAGCCAAAAAAACCAAGCTCCCCCATCTTTGTCACCAGGTCGCGATTGAACCCCTCTTCCTTTACCTTTGGGAGGATCTCCCGTTGGGCAAACCGGTGTGCCATGTCCTGGATGGCAACCACCTCTTGGCTTAAGTCAAAGTCCATCCCTTTTACCTATATATCTACCTGTTTTCTACCGAAGCCCATACGCAGGCCCCCGTCCAGCCGGATATACTCGCCGTTAAGATAGCTATTCTCAACGATATGACAGGCAAGCGCGGCAAACTCCGAGGGTCTGCCGAGCCTGGGCGGAAAAGGCACCTGAAGCCCCAGTCGTTCCCTTATCTTTTCCGGGAGCTTGGCCAGAAGGGGTGTATCAAAGATCCCGGGAAGGATGCACACAATCCGGATCCCGTTGTTGGCAAATTCCCTGGCAAGGGTCAGGCTCAAGGACACGATCCCCCCCTTTGAGGACGAATAGGCCGACTGACCCACCTGGCCGTCAAATGCGGCGATCGACGCGGTGTTGATATATACGCCCCGTTCGCCCCGGTCGTTGGGATTGTTTAGCATCATCGAAGATGCCGTGGCACGGATCACGTTAAAGGTACCGACCAGGTTGATCTGGATGGTCCGGTTGAATGCCGCCAGCGGCATGACACCCTCCTTCCCCACAATCTTGACGTCTCCACCGATTCCGGCGCAGTTCACAACGACCTGAAAGGCCCCAAAGGCGTCTTTGATCTTTTTGACAACCTCGTCTACGGCCTGTTCGCTGGAGACATCGGCCGGGCAAAAAATGGCGGCATCTTCGAGTTCAGCAGAGAGCCGCTCCCCCCTTTCCTTGTCCAGATCCAGGAGGGCAACCCTGCCGCCTCTTTCCACCATGGCCCGGGCCGTGGCCTCTCCCAGGCCAGACGCACCACCTGTAATGATTGCAACACTGTTTCTTATCTCCATAGCCTCACGCTCCTTTCCTATGATGTTACAACTTAGTTTTCTTCAAGATTAGAACTGAGACAGGGGAATGGGGGTTCGGAATCCCCATTCCCCGGGTTTCATATGGCTAAAGTGTTACCACATGATTAGTTTTTCCGGCTCCCGTCCGGATTGTATTCATACCAGCCCTTATCCGTCTTGCGGCCGAGATGACCGGCCAGGACCTTTCGCCGCAATATGGAGGGGGGGTAAAAGCGGATGTCCTTTTCCTCTTCGTATAAGTTATTGTAGGCCATTAACTGTACCTCCAGTCCGACCAAGTCCGAGGTCTCAAATGGCCCCATCCTCCTGCCAAAGGCCAGCCGCATTCCCTTGTCAATGTCTTCGGGGGTTGCCACGCCCTGTTCGACGAGCCGCATGGCCTCCATATTGGACAACATATTGATACGATTTAGAATAAAACCGGCAATATCCCGGTTGACCAGGATCGGTTCTTTGCCGATAAATCTCACAAAATCGCTCCCAAATTGAAAGGCCTCATCACTCGTGGCGATTCCCCGAATGACTTCAACTGCCACCATCATCGGCACCGGGTTAAAGAAATGGAGCCCCACAAAGTTCTGGGGGCGCTTCAATACCGACGCGATCTCGGTGATGGGAATGGCTGAAGTGTTGGAGGCAAGGATCGTCCTGTCTCCCACCACAGAATCGATCTTTCTAAAGACCTCGTGCTTTACCGCCAACTTTTCGAAGACGGCCTCAATAACCAGGTCCGCCTCCGCAGCCGGTTGATAATCAGACGTTATCTGGATGCGACCCATGACCGTGTCAAGGTCCTCGGTGACCTTGGCCTTTTCAATAAATTTCGAAACCGACCACTCGATGTTCTTAAGGGCCTTGTCCAATAATTCCCGAGAAATGTCAGACATGACCACCGCAATTCCCTTCTGGGCGCAGACCTGGGCAATTCCGTGTCCCATGGTCCCCGCACCCACCACAAAGACCTTGCTAAGATCCATGCTTTCGCTCCTTTCTGTTAAATATCGAGATGACGTAACATCTCAAAGAACAGGGGGAAAGGTGTGGCATGTGGAAGAAAAAAAGACCCCCATGCCACACCACAATCGATTTGTCCCCGGGTTTTTGAGAAGTTACGAGGTGACCTACGCCATTTGGGCCTTTTGGGTATGGGATGGTTTTGTCTCCTCCTATACCACCTGTTTTGAGAGACGGCAATCCCCAATAGACTTCGGCCCGGCCCCCCTGCCCCCGAGGCCGTTGCCGGCAGGGGTGAACCGGCACTGATCCCGGGATCGTCAAATAAGGGGACCGGCCGGCTATCTTGCCTGAAACCTGGGTTTTCTCTTTTCGAGAAAGGCGGTGATGCCTTCGTTTTTGTCCTGGGTTTCGCAGAGTTTGGAAAAGGCCTGGTTTTCAATGTCAAGCCCTTGTTCGAGCGGCAGGGAAAGGCCTCTTGATGCGGCCTTTTTGGCCGCCCGCACGGCGAGTGGCCCTTTGCCGTTGATCTTGTCTGCCAGCTCGAACGCCGCCTCCCTCAACGAGTCAAGGGGAACCACCTGCTGGACCAGCCCGATCTCCAGGGCCTTTTGAGCCGATATGGCCTCTCCTGTAAACAGAAGGTAATTTGCCCAGCCAGGCCCGATGGCACGGGGGATTCGCTGCGTGCCTCCTGCCCCCGGAATCAACCCCAGGTTTACTTCGGGGACGCCCAGTTTGGCGTGATCGGCAGCGATTCTGATGTCGCACACCAGGGCCAGTTCCAATCCGCCGCCCAGACACAGGCCATTGATCGCCGCGATCACGGGTTTTTCAAAAGAGTCCATCCGGGTAAAAAACTTGCGTGTCGCCTGTACCCGCTTAAGACCGCTGTCGCGGTCAAGTTTTGCAAGCCCCGGGATATTGGCACCGGCCATAAAGAATTTCTCACCAGCCCCGGTGACGATCAGCGTCCAAAGGTCATCGTCCTTTGAGATCCGAAGGAGTTTTTCCAAAAACTCGTCTCGCAACTCAGGGGTCAAGGCATTGGCCGGGGGATTGTTTATGGTGGCAAGGGCCACCCGTTGAAGGACCTCTATCTGGATCTTTTCTCCTCCCATCATCTGCACTCCTTATCTGTTTCCAAGGGTTCGCTTAAAATAACATAACAGTTCATCTATATTTGACTGGATAACAGGCCCGCCCTGGCCTCCGGCTCGTAAAGGGCCTACGCCTCGGAAAGCGCGACTTACACACAAGGCAGCAAGAGCCCTGTTCATACATAGACCTGAACCAAAGATTGGCACCGTGCAAATCCAGGTCTGGGCCAGGGATTCACTTGATCGTTTTCTGGTCCTGTTGATCTCTTACTTCAAATCCCTGGTCCAGATCTGGATATAATAGCCATGTTTTTATTAACTCTCCCATAATAATCTTGTCATTCGTCATGCCGGACTTGATCCGGCATCCAGAAAAACACCCTGGATTCCGGCTTTCGCCGGAATCATTCATGCAAGAGGCTTGCACCCCGATGG
>CAZXCQ010000142.1:0-16131 GCA_964639275.1 uncultured Desulfobacteraceae bacterium
CACGGATTCATATCGCTTCTATCATCGCCATAATCTGGTCTGTCCGGAATCCTTTCAGGGAAATCGCCCCTGACCGGCATGAGGCCGTGCACAGCCCGCAACCCTTGCAGAGGACCGGATTGATCTCGGCCCTCCCCGCAAAAGGTCTCTTTTCTCTGAAGGAAGGGGCGGAATAGGCACAGACCGATATACAAATTCCGCAACTGCTGCATAAAAAAGGATTCACCTCGGCCACGGTTCCACTGACGTGGATCCTCTCTCTTGCCAGAAGGGTCACCGCGCGCGATGCCGCGGCCTGGGCCTGGGCCACGGATTCGTCGATGGGTTTCGGATAGTGGGCCATACCGCAGAGAAAGACGCCGTCGGTGGCAAACTCCGAAGGACCAAGCTTTGCATGGGCCTCAACAAAAAACCCGTCCTCATTCATCGGCACCTTGAAATATCGGGCCAGGGTCTCATCCCTCTCCGAAACAATCGCTGTGGCCAGGGTCAGGAGATCGGCCTTTATTGCAATGGGCCGCCCGAGGACATGATCTGTGACCTCGATGTGTAGGCCGTCCTGGGAGGCCAGCACCTTTGCCTTTTCTTCCAAGGAGTACCTGATAAAAAGGATGCCGGCCTCCCTCGCCTTTCGGTAAAGATATTCCCGCTCTCCGTAGGTCCTGATGTCGCGGTAGAGGACATAGACGCTGGCCTCGGGATTGATCTCCTTTAAATGAAGCGCTGCCTCCATGGTGTGGCTGCAGCAGACCCTCGAGCAATAAGGCCTCTGGGGTTCCCTCGATCCCACACACTGGATAAAAACGACCGATTGGACCCCCTTCAGGGACGGATCATCCTTGATAAATCTCTGATCCAGGTCCAGATGGGTCAGCACCCTGGGATCTTTTCCATAAAGATACTCATCGGGCCGATATTCCCCTGCCCCCGTGGCAATGACGGCAATACCATGCTCAATCAGCTCCTCTTTGCCGCCAGACCGCAGGGTGGTCTTGAAATTACCGACAAAACCCTCCACGCTCTGAAGCTCTGTATTAACACATACGGCAATACGGGGATCCGACTCCACAGAGCGGATCATTGACGATAGGTATGCCTGAACATCCTCCCCCTTCCAGGTCTTGTAGAGCCTTGTGGCCTGCCCCCCCAGGGCCTGAGCCCGTTCCGCCAGACAGACCTCATATCCCTGCCTCGAAAGGGTCACGGCGGCGGTCATCCCTGAGATCCCTCCGCCAATCACCAGGGCCTTCTGGTTCACCTCCAGCTCGGCCTCTGTCAGGGCTTCGGTGAGCGCCACCTTGGCCACGGCCATCCGAACCAGGTCTTTGGCCTTTTCAGTGGCTGCCTCCGGATCATCTTTGTGGACCCAGGAATCCTGGTTGCGGATATTGGTCATCTCAAAGAGGTACTTGTTGAGACCCGCATTCACAAGGGTCTCCTGAAACAGGGGTTCATGGGTCTTGGGAGTACAGGCGGCCACAACGATCCGGTTCAGGTTGTTGTCTTTAATGACCTGCGCCATCGCGTCCTGCGTATCCTGCGAACAGGAGTAGAGATTATCGACCACATATTCCACATAGGGAAGGCCTTTTGCATACTCCCGGATGGCCGGTACATCCACAACCCCGGCGATATTGATTCCACAGTTGCACACAAAGATACCCACCCGAGGCCTCTCACCCCGGACGTCTCTCTCGCTGGGGATCTCCCGCTGTCTTGTCTGGCTGTTTCTGGCCGCGCTCAGGATAGCGCCCGATTCTGCCGCTGCCGAACTTGCCTCTATAACGGACTGGGGGATGTCTTTTGGGCCCTGGAAGGCCCCGCACACAAAAACCCCCTCCCGGTTCGTGGCCACCGGCCGGAAACTGTCGGTCTGGCAGAATTGGCCCTCGGTAAGGCTTATACCGAGTCTCTCCGCGACTTTCAGGACCTCCGGGGATGTCTCCAAACCGACCGATAGGACCACCATGTCAAAGGCCTCTTCGATGTATCGACCCTCCTCATCGGCGTATTTGACGATCACATCTCCCGTACTGGCGACCGGCTCAACACTGTGGACCCGCGATCGGATAAAACGGACCCCCTCCTTTTCTCTTGCATTGTCGTAGTACCGCTCAAAATCCTTGCCATGGGTCCGCATGTCCATGAAAAATATGGCACAGTCCAGGTCGTTTCCGGAATGCTCTTTTGCAATGACCGCCTCCTTGACGGCATACATACAGCAGACCGAGGAACAATATCCGTGATCACACTGGTTGATGTCCCTGGATCCGACGCACTGCAGCCAGGCGATCTTTCTGGGCTCGTTATGGTCCGACATCCTGACAAGGTGCCCCATGGTCGGCCCGGAGGCGGAGAGGATCCGCTCACACTCCATGGAGGTAATCACATTGGGATGGGTGGCGTAGGTGTAAGTCTCGAATCGGGTGGGGTCAAAGGGCTGAAAACCCGGGGCAAGGACAACCGAACCCACATGGAGGGTTCGCATCTCTTCCTTGTCTTCGAAATTGACCGCCCCCACAGGGCAGAATTTTTCACAGGCCTTGCACTTCCCCTTCTGGAAATAGATGCAGCTCTCCTTGTCGATGGCATATTTGAGAGGAATCGCCTGTGCATAAGGGACATAAATGGCCTTCCTCTTGTCAAGCCCCATATTGTAGGTATCATCTACCTTCCTGGGGCATTTCTCTGCACACGTGCCGCAACCGATACACTTTTCTATGTTGACGTACCTCGGATGTTGCAGGACTTCCACCTGGAAGTCTCCTGTCTCACCCTTGATATCCATCATTTCTGCGAGGGTTACCAATTCGATGTTGAGATGCCGGCCGACCTCGACCAGTTTTGGAGAGATAATTCACATGGCGCAGTCGTTGGTGGGGAAGGTCTTGTCCAGCTGCGCCATGCCCCCCCCGATGGAAGGGCTCTTTTCAAGGAGGTAGACATAGTAGCCGGAATTGGCCAGGTCCAGGGCACACTGCATTCCGGCGATTCCGCCCCCCACAATCAAAACAGAACCGACTGTTTTCTGTTGCATATCGTTCTCCTCTTATCGTCAAAAACAGACAGCGGGGAAGTGCCAATCTTGGCTCGTGACTCTATTTAACATCGGAGAAGTTTGTCAACCAAAAACTTCAGACCAAAATGGGTCAGCTGTTCTGATCACCATGGTTTCATGTGTGCCGAAACCCCTCAGTGAAACAGGTCTTTGATCCCTTTCCCAAATGGGGGCCTGATAATCCCTTTTTCGGTGATTATGGCGGAGACATACTTGGCGGGTGTAATGTCAAAGGCAGGATTCAAGACAGAGACCCCGGAAGGGCCTAACCGCGTTTTACCAAACTGGAAGATCTCTTCACCTCCCCTTTCCTCCACCGGGATCATATCTCCACTCCGGGTGGTCGGATCAATTGTGGAAATCGGTGCTGCCACGTAAAAGGGGACCTTGTTTGTCCTGGCCAGGACAGCGACCTGGTATGTACCGATCTTGTTGGCCACATCTCCATTTGCGGCGATCCTGTCTGCACCCGTGATCACCAGGTCAATCATTCCCTGACGCATCAGGGACCCCGCGGCGTTATCAGCAATCACAGTAACCGGGATGCCATCCTCCATCAATTCGAATGCCGTCAGCCGGAGCCCCTGGAGCCACGGCCGGGTCTCATCGGCAATCACCTGTATCTGCTTTCCTTTTTCATGGGCTGCCCGGATCACACCCAGGGCCGTCCCGTAACCCCCGGTGGCCAGTGAGCCGGCGTTACAGTGGGTCAGGATGGTCGCCCTGGCCGGGACAAGCCCCTGTCCATTCCAACCCATTCTTTGATTCATCTCGATATCCTCGGCAAGGATCTTTTCCGATTCCTCCCTGAGCGCCCTCTTGATCCTGTCCACCGGGGCGCCGCCCATCGTTTCTACGAGATTCTCCATCCTCTCAACCGCCCATCTGAGGTTTACCGCTGTGGGACGCGACAGGAGCATCTCTTTGGCTATCTTCTTGAACCTCTCGATAAACACGGGAGTCGATTTGCTCCGGATGGACAATCCCCCCAGGGCAAGTCCCATACCGGCCGCCACGCCTATGGCAGGGGCCCCCCGTATGACCATCTTGCCGATGGCCTCAATGACGTCTTTGTAACCCCTGCATACGTACCACTCAATCCTGGATGGGATCTTTCTCTGATCAATCATCCTCACATACTGCCCATCCCATTCTATGGTGGGGATCATGTTGCACCCTCTTGGCTTATCTGTTTCTTCTCAAAAACCCCTATATTTCACTAAGCGATCCGCTCCACCCATCCATGGGGATCGGGTCTTTCTCCATATTGCATCCCCACTATCTCGTCATAGAGTCTCTGGGATAGCTCTCCCATCCGGCCCCCACCCACGATGTGGTCTTCCCCTTTGTAGGTCATCTGACCCACCGGTGATATGACGGCAGCAGTCCCTGTGCCAAAGGCCTCTTTTAGTCTCCCATTTCTGGTTGCTTCGATAACTTCGTCAATGGAGAGGGACCGCTCCGATACCTTTATCCCCCAGTCCCTTACAATCTGGATGACCGAGTCCCTTGTAATCCCGGGCAGTATACTCCCTGTCAGCGGGGCTGTGATCAACTCGTCGTCAACGAGGAAAAACATATTCATGGTCCCGACTTCTTCGACATATTTCCTCTGGGCTGCGTCGAGCCACATGACCTGGGTAAATCCCTTTTTCTTGGCCTCCTCTGCGGCGAGCAGACTGGCCGCATAGTTGCCCGCGGTCTTGGCTTCCCCTGTCCCGCCGACGGCGGCCCTCACATAGAAGTCCTCCACATAGATCTTTACGGGGTTCAGACCCTCTTTGTAGTAAGCCCCCACAGGCCCGATAATGATAAAAAAGAGATAGGCGGTTGAGACCCGCACACCCAGATGCGGCTCGGTGGCAATCATGGTAGGCCTGATATAGAGGGAAGTACCGCGGCTCTTCGGGACCCAATCCCGATCCAACAGGATCAGTTGCTTCATCCCTTCCAGGCTCAGGTCAATATCCACCTCTGGCATACAGAGTCTTTGGGCCGAGCGGTTCAGCCTCTCAAAGTTGTCTCTGGCCCGAAAGAGGCGGATACCGCCGTCCTTTCCGCGATAGGCCTTGAGCCCCTCAAATATCTCTTGCCCATAGTGAAGCGCCATTGCACCGGGGTCGATGGCGATATCCCCATAAGGCTCAATACGCGCCTCAGACCAGCCTTTCCCCCCCTCGTAGTCCATTGAAAACATGTGATCCGTAAAGATGTCACCAAACCCAAGTTTTGACTCGTCGGTTGGTTTTGGCCGTTGTTGACCCTGACCGGCTTTTGTCACTTTGATTTCCATGATCCTCTCCTTTTGGTCTTTTCAAAGATTCCTCTCCCCTCAAGAGGTCAATTCCCCCGGGAGGCACCAATTTCACCCTCCCCCTAACCCTCCCCCGTCAAGGGGCAGGGAAAATAAGGGTTTTCGTTCAGGCACTATATAGTAATCAGATGGTATTGACGAGAACCGAGCCCCAACTCCTCACCATAATCCAGTTGGACAGACCAGTCAATTCTTGGATAGACGCCCCTGAATTTGTCCTCACCCGCTTTTGCGTGGGTCGTAAGACAAGAATGGACAGAGGCCACCTGACGATTGACCAGGTCCACGGACGCCTGGTCAATGGCCACGGGATCTTTCGAGGCCGTGATGCCGATATCCTGCACGATAGGGGCATCGCTGTGACCGTGGCAGTCGCAGTCCGGCGTGATATGGGTCAGGAAATTGAGGAAAAGGACCTTCCCCGGTTTGGCCCTGAGGACCGCCAGGGCGTATTCTGCCATCTTTTTCTGAAAGCCGGCGGCATCCCCGCTCCACTGAACGTGTACGGCACGCTTCGGGCAGATCGAGATGCACTCTCCGCAACCCACACATTTCTTGGGGTCGATGACCGCCCTTTCCTCGATCAGCGAGATCGCCCCTTGAGCACAGCGTTGGATGCAATCCCCACACCCGACACACCTCTTGCGTTTGACCTTTGGGGACAGGTCCGAGTGGAGCTCCAGTTTCCCTCTTCTTGACGCACAACCCATACCCAGGTTCTTGATGGTGCCTCCAAAGCCTGCCAGCTCATGCCCCTTAAAATGGGCAACACCGATGAGGGCATCGGATTCAACGATTTCTTTTGCCAGGTAAGCGGTCTCAATATGTCTTCCGTTGACCTTGACCATTGAATAAGAGGCCCCCCTCATACCATCGGCAATGATGACCGGGGCATTGACAACCGAGTAGGCAAATCCATTCTCTGTTGCCGTGTTCAGATGGTCCACACTGTTGCCTCTCGTCCCTGAGTAAAGCGTATTGGTATCGGTCAAAAAGGGATACGCCCCCAGTTCTTTGACCCGCTCCACGATCCTTCGAATAAAGAGAGGGCGGATAAAGCCTGAGTTTCCCTTCTCACCAAAGTGAAGCTTGACCGCAATAAGCCCTTTGGGCACCACGGCCTCCCCCAGGCCGGCGCGGTCCATTAGCCTCACCAATTTGGATGGCAGGCTTTCTTTTGCAGATGTCCTGAGATCTGAAAAAAAGACTTCACTTGTTGCCAACAGGCACCCCCTGCGGTTTTTCTCAACTGCCCGGGTTTTAAAAGGTTAAATTGTTACAGCTTTTGTTATATACCTGTCAAGGATGTTGTCTCGGCCTCCATATTTTTCGTTGACAAACAAAAATGTTTTGGACTATTAATTTATATCGAATTGTATGCCATTGAGGGTGTGGGTTTGAGCAGCCAGGGAATTAAACCCGCCTCTGCCAAGCAAGATTAAGATCCCCTGCCAAACAGCCCGGCATACCGGGCCCTGACAGATAAGAGAAGATAAAGCCATGAGTCAGAAATCATTGTCATCGGGTCTTGTTGTTCTCTTGGGGTTCCTCATCATATTTTCACCGTGCAGAGATGGCCATGCAGAGGAGCTCAAAAAGATCTTGAGTATCGAAGCCTATGATATGCTAAACACGGTGCCGGATACCTACCTCATAGATGTCAGGACAAGGGCCGAATACCAGTTTGTTGGCCATCCGATCAATGCCTATCTCTTTCCCTGGATGTTTATGACCAATGATTTCCAGAAAAAGGATGGAAACGTCGGCTACAGGTTTAACGAGGTAAACAAGGATTTTGTTCAAGAAATAAGCAAGGTATTCAAGAACACGGACAATCTCCTGATAATTTCCCGCGACGGAACCCGAAGTGGCCCTGCTGCCGAGGAGCTTGTAAAGGCCGGCTTTAAGAATGTCTATGACGTAGAGGATGGTTTTGAGGGGCATCAATTCCCAACCTTTAAAGACAGCAACAAGGACAAGTTCTATCGTCAGCTTGCCAAAAGAAACAAGATCCACGGTTTTGATAAGAGAAGGCACTATGGATGGCAGTGGTGGGGGCTCCCGTGGACATATGACATGGATCCCAAATTTATCTATCCGCCCGACAAGACGCCTTCCAAGAAGAGATAGGGGAGTTCACGATGGAATCTCAAGCGCTTATCGAGCTAATGAAACAGGTCGAAGAAAAGGGAATCGGATGGGATAAGGTCCAGGAACAGACCAAAGTCCCTCATCAACTCCTAAACCTCTATTCCCGCTCCGGTCCTGTTCCGGTCACGCTTATCAATAAGATAAAGACTTTGCTGGAAAAGGGCGACCAATAATCAATCAAGAACCAAGGCCTCCTCTCATCCCCGCTCTTTTTTATTAAGGGCTCTCTTCTCCCTCCTCCCGGAGGCCTTTTCATATCTGCCCCCCTTTCCCTCTTGGCCTGCCGTCGGTGCAGCAAGAGGGTCTATTGATCTCACACTGGAAAGACGGGCGAAGCCTTTCGGTTGACAAAATGGTGGACCCGTGTTAATCCTTTTTTCAAAAATTGGGTATCGAAAGGAGAGGGAGCATGTCCGATCTGTTGCACGTAACGGATGGAAACTTTGAGGAAGAAATTATCAAATCTGACACACCGGCCATGGTCGACTTTTGGGCTGAATGGTGCGGTCCCTGTAAGATGGTAGGGCCTGTGGTAGAGGAATTGTCACGGGAGTACAAAGGCAGGATAAAGATTGCCAAGATGGACGTGGATGCAAATCGGGAGACCCCGGCAAGGTTTGGTATCAGGAACATTCCCACCCTTATCCTGTTCAAGGGAGGCGAGGTCGCCAAGATGATCGTGGGTGCCCAGCCAAAGAGCCACATCAACGAGGAACTCAAGAAACTACTATAGTCTGCCGCAATGAAAAACTTCACCCCGTCATAGCCGACAAGATGGGGTTTTTGTTTCTATGGATCACAATGGAAGATTTGATCATTATCGGTGGAGGCCCCGCCGGGCTGACGGCGGGGCTTTATGCCGCAAGGTCACAGCTTAGGACCATTTTGCTTGAGAGGCTCTCACCCGGTGGCCAGGTCCTCACCACAGACTGGGTAGAGAATTATCCCGGGTTTCCGGATGGGATCTCAGGCTTTGAGCTTGTTGAACGGATGAAGTCGCAGGCCGAGAAGTTTGGCCTGGAGATGCGGACCCTGGAGGTTACGGGTCTGGAACTCTCTGGGCAACACAGAAACGTGGTCACGGATAAAGGACCACTCCCGACCAGGGCCATTATTCTGGCATGCGGTGCAACGCCCCGGAAATTGGGGATTGAGGGTGAATCGCTCTTGACAGGAAGAGGGGTTTCCTATTGCGCCACATGCGATGGGCCTTTCTTCAGGGATCATGAGGTGGCCGTCATCGGGGGGGGCGATACCGCGGTGGAGGAGGCCATCTACCTGACCCGGTTTGCCAGTAAGGTCTATCTTATCCATCGGAGGGACGAGCTGAGGGCGATCAAACTCCTTCAGGATCGCGCCATGGCCGAAGAAAAGATAGCGTTTCTATGGGATACTATACCCACCCGCATCGATGGTGAAACCGGTGTGGAAGGTGTGGGTCTCAGAAATCTCAAGACAGGTGAGGAGTCCCGGCTCCCGGTCCACGGGGTCTTTGTCTTTGTTGGCTACTCCCCCAACAACGAAATTGTCAAGGGATTGTTGGAACTGGATGAGAGCGGCTTTGTATTGACCAGCGACAACATGGAGACCTCTGTACCGGGGGTGTTCGCTGCCGGGGATATCCGATCAAAACTACTCCGCCAGATTTCCACTGCGGTGGGTGAGGGGGCCACGGCCGCCTTTGCCGCAGAAAGATACCTTGAATCCTTCTCCGGGCCGGAGGCCTTGCCAGAACAATAAAACCCTTGAAATGATTATGCCCAAGTCATCCCATATCTTAAAGTGGCTCTGCGCCGGGGCCTTGTTGGTCTTTCTTCTGAATGGGTGCGCCCTGTGGGATTGGTTCTTTGAGAAACACGAAAAGACCCCTGCCGAGCTATGGAATGAAGGGATGGAAGACTTCAAGGGGGGGGATTACGAACAGGCCGCTGAGATCTTCCAACAGCTAAAGGACCGATACCCGTACAGTAAGTTTGCTGTGGAGGCTGAACTCAAGATGGCCGACGCCTACTACAGGAGGAAGCTTTATCTGGAGGCCTATGATGCCTATGGGGAATTCGAGAGGCTACACCCCAGAAACCCCAATATCCCCTACGTGATTTACCAGAGGGGGATGTGCCACTTTAACCAGATCAGCACCATTGATCGCGATCAGTCCCATACCCTTAAGGCCAAAGACGAGTTTGAGCGGCTGGTCAAGAGATACCGCAGGAGCGAATACGCAAACATGGCCCGCAGGAAGATCAGGCAGTGTTACATCAATCTGGCCGAATATGAACTCTATGTGGGCAATTATTACTACAAGATGAAAAAATACCAGACAGCCATGGCCAGGTATCTCTATCTGATCGAACACTACCCCGATCTGGGGCAATACCATATTGCCCTGGAGCGTCTAAAGAAATGCAAAGAGAAGTTGGCCCAGGAGGAAAAGGCCGGGGAGGGGTCCTGGTGGAAGAAATTAATCCCCTCCTTTCTCTATTAGCCCGTAGAGCGCCTCCAGGGCCCTGGCCAGGTTTTCCGGTTGCCCGCCCCCGCCCTGGGCCATATCCGGCCGACCTCCCCCCTTTCCCCCTACGATCTTCGACAGGCGTTTGATTATCTCCCCTGCCTTGAACCGGTCGGTCAGGTCTTTGGTGACCACACAGGTCAACATGGCCTTTCCCTGGCCCTTTGCGCCCACCAGGATGATGCCGGAGCGGAGCCTGTCCCTTATCCGGTCCGCTGTATCCCGGAGCGCCTTCTGGGAATCGGCATCTAGCTCGCGTGAGATCACCTTGATCCCGCCGATCTCCCGCACCCCGGAGAGCATGTCGTCCGATTTCTCGGAGAGCAATCTCGTCTTTAACGATTCGAGTTCTCTCTCCTTATCCCTAAGATCCATCAGGAGCCGCTCAACCCTCTCCCCTGCCCGGTCGGGTACGGTCTTGAGAAGACCGGCAATCGACTTCAATTCCCCATCCTGCCCCTGGTCATGGACAAGTGCCGCCTCTCCGGTCAGGGCCTCTATCCGGCGGACATTGGCGGCCACCGAGCCCTCACCGATAATCCGAAAGAGGCCGATGTCGCCGGTGCGTCTCGTATGGGTGCCCCCGCACAGCTCCATGCTGACACTATCGCCGACGCGGACCAGCCTGACCCGGTCACCATATCTTTCTTCAAAGATGGCGGTTGCCCCGGTATTCATGGCCTCTTCCCTCGACATCTCGGTCGTTTGAATGGGTAGATTTTCGCGGATATGCCGGTTGACGATCCGCTCTACCTCCATCAACTTGTCGGCAGACACCTGGGTAAAATGGCTAAAGTCAAAGCGAAGCCTTTCCGGCGAGACCAGCGAACCGGCCTGCTTTACATGATCCCCCAGCACCTCCCGCAGGGCCGCGTGGAGGAGGTGTGTGGCCGAGTGGTTAAGGACCGTGGCATTTCTTCTTTCCCCATCAACACCTGCCTCCACCCGGTCTCCGGGGGCAATGCCTCCCGACTCCAGGTGGCCCTTGTGAACGATCAGGTCCTGGCCGTATTTAAGGGTATGGGTGACCCGAAACCTGAGCCCCTTACCATCTGTGAGCCAGCCCGTGTCACCCGCCTGACCGCCGGCCTCGCCGTAAAAGGGTGTTTGGTCCAGCACCACCTCGGCCCGGGCGCCGGCCTCATGGGGGCTCACTTCTCGTCCCTCCGAGACCACCGCGGCAACCGTTGCCTCCGAAAAAAGGGTTTCATAGCCCAAAAAACGGGTGGTGATGTCACGGCCCATCAGGCCTCGAATGGCCTCGGGGATCTCCTCTTCTCCGCTTCCCCTCCATGATTCCTGAGAGAGGAGCCGCTGTCTGGACATCGATTTCTGATATCCCTCCATGTCCAGTTTGAGGGCTTCATCCCGCGCCACATCCTCGACGATATCCACGGATAGGCCAAAGGTGTCATAAAGCCGAAAGGCCACATCGCCCGGGATGGTATCCCCTCCCTGGGCCCTTATCCTGTTGATCTCTTCGTCGAGCACCCGCATCGCGTGATGCAGGGTGTCGGCAAAGCGCCTCTCCTCATTGCCCACGACCCCTTCGATAAAACCCCTGGACCGAAGGAGTTCATCGTAATCCGCCCCCATGACCTCAATCACCTTCCTGCAGACCGGGGTCAAAAAAGAATCCTTCAGGTCGAGCACCTGGCCAAAACGGATCGCCCTTCGGATAATGCGTCTCAAGACATAGCCCCTGCCTTCGTTTGAAGGCATGATCCCGTCCCCGATCAGAAAGGCAAGCGCGCGGGCGTGATCAGAGATGACCCTGAAGGCCACGTCCTGCTTTGCGTCATGGCCGTAAGCCCTTCCGGAGAGGTCCTCGATGCTGGAGATGAGATCCCGGAAGATGTCGGTATCATAATTGGAGGTGACCCCCTGAACCACGGCGGTCAGTCTCTCAAGCCCCATGCCCGTGTCAATGTTTGGCCTGGGAAGGGGTGTCAGGCTCCCGTCCGGGGCCCTGTCAAACTGGGTAAAGACCAGGTTCCATATCTCCAGGTATCGATCGCAGTCACATCCCGGGGCACACGCGGGTTGCCCGCACCCGATGGAGGACCCCTGGTCAAGAAGGATCTCGGAGCAGGGGCCGCAGGGACCGGTATCCCCCATGGCCCAGAAATTATCTTTTTCCCCCAGACGGACGATCCGCTCTTCGGCCACACCGATCTTATCGGCCCATATCTGATGGGCCTCGTCATCATCCTTGTAGATGGAGACATATAACCGATCCCCGGGGAGGCCATAGCCATCGGTCAGGAGTTCCCACCCCCATTCTATGGCCTCTTCTTTGAAATAGTCCCCAAAGGAGAAATTCCCAAGCATCTCAAAAAAGGTGTGGTGTCTTGCCGTGTAACCCACATTATCCAGGTCGTTGTGCTTCCCGCCCGCCCTCACGCACTTCTGGGATGTGGCCGCACGGGTATAGCCCCGCTTCTCTTCTCCGAGAAAAAGCCTCTTGAATTGGACCATACCCGCATTGGTAAAAAGCAGGCTGGGGTCATCCTTGGGAAGGAGCGAAGAACTGGCCACGATTTCGTGACCGTGGTGCTTAAAGTATTTAAGAAATTTCTCTCTGACCTCTCTAAAATCCATTTCAACCATCCATGTCTTTGCGTAATATCTCAAGAAACAGGGGGGTTACCACCGCTCTATCCGTCAGGTTTTTCTTCCTGGTGATCGCTGTCTGTTTCCTTTCTCTTTTTGAGCCCGGCCTTCTCCCTGATCTGATCCGCAATCTTATCCCGAATATCGATGTTCTCGGCCAGAAAACGCCTCACGTTCTGCCTCCCCTGACCGATCCTCTCGTCCCCGTAAGAAAACCATGCCCCGCTCTTATCCACGATGCCCAGCGAAACGCCCAGGTCAAGGATATCCCCCTCCTTGGAGATCCCCTGTCCATAGATGATGTCAAACTCCGCGTCTTTAAATGGGGGGGCGACCTTATTCTTTACCACCTTTACGCGCGTCCGGTTTCCCACCACCTGGTCCCCCTCTTTGATGGCACCGATCCGTCGGATATCCAGCCGCTGGGTCGCATAGAACTTCAGGGCATTCCCGCCCGTGGTGGTCTCGGGGCTCCCGAACATGACACCGATCTTCATCCGGATCTGGTTGATAAAGATCACGCAAGACCTGGACTTGCTGATGGCCGCGGTCAGCTTCCTGAGGGCCTGGGACATCAGCCGGGCCTGCAGGCCCACGTGCTGATCCCCCATCTCCCCCTCGATCTCGGCCCTGGGCACAAGGGCAGCCACCGAATCTATGATCAGGACGTCAATCGCCCCGCTCCGGACCAGGATCTCCGCAATATCCAGGGCCTGTTCCCCGGTGTCGGGCTGCGAGACCAAGAGGCTGTCCACATCAACGCCCAGGTTTCTGGCATAGGCCACATCCAGGGCATGCTCGGCATCCACAAATGCCACCATGCCTTCCTTTGCCTGTGCCTCGGCAGCAATATGGAGCGCCAGGGTGGTCTTTCCCGAGGCCTCTGGCCCATAGATCTCCACCACCCTCCCGCGCGGGACACCACCCACTCCGAGTGCCAGATCCAGGGCCAGCGATCCTGTGGAGATGGCCGGCACATCGATGATCTTTTCCTCCCCCATCTTCATGATCGCTCCCCGGCCAAATTGTCTTTCGATCTGCGAAATGGCCTGTTCCACCGCCCTTTCTCTATCCATAAGAACTCTCCCCTTCACTCAGTGCTTTCCAGTCAGAGGCCATGCCATCATCTTGGTATAGACCGCCCCACCCGGGTTGAGATCGCTTCTAAACAGGGCCAGCTCCCCCAGGGGACATGCGGGACTGGTCAGGTCCCCGTATCTGGAAAGAAATTTATCCAAATTTGCATCAGGGCTTGCCCCCTTGCGGAACCTCCCGAGGGTCAGATGCGGCCTGAACCGGCGCTTCTCCTGTTTTATGTCAAAGGGAGCCAGGCCCTCTTGGAGGGTATCCCTGAAACGGGACATCCTCTCAATATCCCCGTCCAGACCGATCCAGAGGACCCTGGGGCTCTTCTGGCTCCCAAAGACCCCCGTCCCCTTTAGTGCGACAGGGAAGGGTGAATATTGCATACAGGCCTCTTGGGCCACCTCGCCAATGGGGTTGATACTTTCCCGGGGGACATTCCCCAGGAATACCACGGTGAGATGAATATTCGCGGGTCTTACCCGCCTGATATCCAGAAGAGACCTCTCCAGACTCTCAGAGACCTGAGAGACAATCCCCTTGATCTCCGGGGGCAGTTCAAAGGCCAGGAAGGAACGGATCTCCATTCAGAAACCTCCTGACCCAGTCAAGCGCCATGGTCGCGGCATTCATTTTGACCTCGTGCCGGTCACCCCAGAACCGGTATCTCCTCGAAAAGATCTCCTCACCGGTCGCCAGCCCCATATGGACGGTCCCCACCGGTTTTTCCTCGCTCCCCCCGTCGGGTCCGGCAATCCCTGTGATGGCAAAACCCAGGTCTGTCTTTATACGGTCCCTTACCCCCCGGGCCATCTCTCGCACCGTCTCATCACTCACGGCCCCGTATCTCTCGAGTGTCTCCTGCTGGACACAAAGGAGATCCACCTTGGAACGGTTGCTGTATACCACCACCCCCCCCTGAAAATACCTGGAGCTGCCCGGCACACCTGTCAGCCTGTGACCGACCAGGCCGCCGGTACACGATTCGGCCACCGAGAGGGTCAGGGCCTTTTCCATGAGCCCAATTCCCACCGCCTCTTCCATTGTCCCGTTGCCGGTGGCAAAGACACAGGCCCCCAGAAGCTCCCTCACCTCCCTTTCAACCCGGTCCAGATCCTTTGTGACCTCTGGCCCTTTGGCACCCTTTAGCGTGATGGTGATATGATTTTCCGGAAACTGGGGATAAAACCCAAAATCCACATCCCCCGGCACCGGCTGATATCCCCTGAAGATCTCGGTAATCTCCGGCTCGCTCAGGCCATACACCTTTAGCACCCGCTGCCTTATTACAGGGACGGTCTTATAAAGGCTCAGGATCTCGGGCAAAACAACCTCATCCATCAGATAGCGCATCTGCTCCGGCACCCCGGGCAGGAAATAGAGATGCACCTCATCCTCCACGAGCGAAAAGCCACATGCCCTCCCCTCCGGGCTGAGGACCCGGTAACCTTGAGGGAGCCATGCCATCTTTTCAAGTGAGGGAGTGATCCTGATCCTGCGGGCCCTGGCGTGCCTGGTGATCTTCTCCAACAGGTGTTGGTCCAGGCATAGCGGTCGCTTGAGAGACTTTGAGACAATGGCGGCAGTCCGATCGTCCTCGGTTGAACCCAGCCCGCCGGTGACAATAACAAACCGCGACCTTTCAACGGCCTTTTTCAGGACCTCGGAGACCAGTTCATAGTCGTCTCCCACAGTGACAATCCGTGTCACCCGCAGACCCGAGGCAGTGAGTCTGTTTGCGGCATAGCACGAATCCAGGTCAACGGTCCTCCCGGAGGTCAGTTCATTTCCTATGGTAATTATCTCTCCGTGCATGTCCGAATCCGGCACCTTCCAGAATTTTTCCGCCGTACCCCACATCTTTTAAGGGTTTTGACTCAAAACGTCAATCATTATACCGGACCTGATCCAGGAATTTCAACTTGACCGCTCTCCCCCCTCCCTGTAAATTACCCCTCAAATCAACCACTACCCCTTAAAGGGATGGCTCGACAAAGCCGTTTCTCACCGCAAAGGCGCAGAGAACGCAAAGTTTATTCTTTGATTTGTTTTCCTTTGAGAGGAAGCAAAACAAATCACAACGCGCATAACGGCGATAGAGCTTTTTGATTCAACACCGTGTCTTTTGTTAACATCTTTGATCCCCGGCAGGTATCCCCGTGCGGATCTTTTCTTTTCTGCCCTCTCAGCAGAAAAGAAAATAAAGAATCTCTCTGCGGACTTTGCGTCTCTAGCAAAGCGGGCGGTGAAAACAACTTCTGTCCTTAAGATACGCTGGAGCAGATAACCTCTCGGCTTGAAAAGCAATGGGTCCCGCAGGTTATCTGCAACCGCTCCAACGAAAGGAGAAAAATGGCAAGACACATCGGAATTGTGGCATGCAGCGCAGAGGGCGCGGCCCTG
>CAZXCQ010000143.1:0-16089 GCA_964639275.1 uncultured Desulfobacteraceae bacterium
CTATGGCAGGTGATTTCTTTACGCTCTCTTACGGGCGAGTTATACACCCGAAAAATGGAACCCCCATTGCCCGGGTTTCAAAAAGCTAAAATGTTACCAAAAAGGTCTGCCCGGTGATATAATCCGAGGCATCCGATACCAGGAGAAGCAACAATCCCTTCAGATCCCGGGGCTCCCCCAGCCGCTTGATGGGGCTTCGGCTGATAACGGCATTGTATCGCTCGTGGTCGCTAAGCCATTGTTCGGTCAGGGGTGTCTTGATCATGGGCCAAACCACCGGACCGCTATTCGGTGCTGAATCGTCTATATCAAACTATAGCTCTGACACCCATCGACGTTGATGCAGGCCCCACTGACCAAACTGGCCTTCTCGGAAGAGAGAAAGACCACTACATTGGCCACCTCTTCCGGTCTTCCAAATCGTCCAAAGGGCATCTGCTGTTTGACAAACGCCGCCATCCCCTCTGGATCGGCCTTCCGGCGCCGATCCCAGCCGCCGCCCGGGAACAGGATCGAACCGGGGGCCACGCTGTTTACCCGGATACCCTTTGGCGCCAGCTCCTTGGCCATATTTTTGGCCATCCCGATTTCTGCGGCCTTGGTGGCGTTATAGCTGGATGGGCCGCCCAATTCACGGCCCCATATAGACGAAATCATAATGATCGAGCCATGTCCCTGTTGTTCCATGATGGGCACGACCCGGCGACTCATCCGTATGGCAGCAAACATATTGAGGTCGATTATCCCCTGCCAATCCTCGTCGGTGTGTTCAACAAAGGGCTTCCAGTTGCTCCCGCCCACATTGTTTACCAGTATATCGATGCGCTCAAAAGAGCCCATGGCCCGGTCTACCACTTGCCTGGCCCCTCGCTCCCCTACGACATCGGCGGGGACGGCCTCCACCTTCACGCCCTTATCCCGCATCATCCGCGCCGCCTCCTCGAGTGCCTCGTGGCCGCGCGCACAGATGACCAGGTTGCACCCCTCATCGGCAAGTCCCATGGCAATTGAGCGACCGATGCCCCGGCTGGCGCCCGTCACAATAGCCACCTTATCCTTTAATCCGAGATCCATCGTCTACCCCCTCCTTATCGGGTTGCATCAACCCCGATGTTGCAAAAAAATATCCATGGTTCCTTTAAATTACTCTGTTTTTGCTGTACGAACTGACCAAATTGATGCGCTATGAGGAATTCATATTGAATGCGGTCCTGTGAGGGCATCAATTATCCCATTGGCGCTTATATAACGTCATATTCCATCGGATTGGGTGATTCCAATGCAACATCGGGGTCAATATAGGCTTTTTCTAATAACACCATTTGGAGTCAAGGAAAAGCACAGAATTCTTGATGTTGGACTTGTCGGCCCGCCTTGTTGGTAAAGAGGGACTCTTGCCGCAAGCATGCGAGAGCTATCGGATGGGTCTCGTAAAGGGGATCACAAGCAGGTGGCCGTGGGGACATGGTACCCGTTCACAGGTTCCCCGCCGAGCAGGATCTTCGACAGGGTTTCCCCATGAATCAGGGTTTAGGGTTAGGGGATTGCCGCATAAGCGCGTCCCCCGCCGATTTTATACGTCAGGCCGCCTTTGGTCGCCGAACCCCCCGGCCTTCCCTGGCCAGGGACTCCTGGGTTTCTGTCGCCGCCTCCATTAACGCCATTTCAAGCGCCTCGTCAATCCGTTCCACCGGGACAAAGGTCATGGCGTTGCGCACATCCTCTGGCAATTCTTCGAGGTCGGGTTCGTTCCGTTTGGGCAAGATGATCGTGGTGAGCCCGGCACGGTGTCCGGCCAAAACCTTCATCTTAATCCCCCCCACAGGGAGGACACGGCCCCGCAGGGTCACTTCGCCGGTCATGCCCACGTCCCCTCGAACCGGCCGCCCTGTAAACAGGCTGGCAATAGCCATCACCAGGGCCAGGCCTGCGGAAGGACCATCCTTGGGAGTGGCCCCGGCCGGGACGTGGACATGCATGTCCGTTTGTTCAAACTGATCAGCCTCCAGATCGAGCCGACCCGCCTGGGAGCGCACATAGCTGTAAGCTATCTGGGCGCTCTCCCGCATCACGTCACCCAGTTGCCCGGTGAGGGTGAGTCCCCCCTTACCCCTCATGCGTGTCGCTTCAATAAAGAGGATGTCACCTCCCACCGCAGTGACTGCAAGGGCCGTAGCAATCCCCGGAACTTCGATAGATTCGGATACCTCGGATTCAAACTTCTCCTTTTTTAGATACCTCCGCACGATCTCCGGAGTGATCTCTGTTTGTGGGGATTGCTTCCCTGCAATTCTAACCACGCTTTTTCGACAGATCGCACCAATTTGGCGCTCCAGACTCCGAACACCCGCTTCGCGCGTGTAGTCCTGGATGATCTTCCGAAGTGACTCTTCGGTAAAGGTGATTTCACCCTCCCGGAGACCATTTGCCTTTAACTGCCGGGGCACAAGATACCGCTTGGCAATCAGGAGTTTCTCGTATTCGGTATACCCATCCAGATGGATGATTTCCATTCGGTCCCGTAGCGGGACGGGGATCGTCTCCAGTTGGTTGGCCGTTGTGATAAACATCACATCGCTCAGGTCAAAGTCCACATCCAGATAATGGTCGCGAAAGGCATGGTTTTGTGCCGGATCCAGCACTTCTAACAGGGCGCTGCTGGGATCACCTCGCCAGTCCGCACCAACCTTGTCGACCTCGTCCAGCATAAAGACAGGATTCCGGGTACCGGCCCTCTTGACAGCCTGTATGATCCGGCCCGGCATGGCCCCGATGTAAGTCCGGCGATGTCCTCGGATCTCTGCTTCATCGCGCATCCCCCCCAGACTCATCCGTGTGAACCTCCGGCCCAGGGCACGTGCAATGCTTTTCCCCAGGCTGGTTTTTCCCACCCCGGGTGGGCCGGCAAAGCAGAGAATCGCTCCCATAGCCTCATTTGCTGCCGAATGCCGGTCTGGGTTCACGGTTAGGCCACGTTCCTTCACGAGTTTACAGACCGCCAGGTATTCGATAATCCGTTCTTTGACCTTTTCTAGGTCGTAGTGATCCTCGTCCAGAACCCTCCGGGCATGATCTATGTCCAGCTGGTCTTCGCTCAGCACGGTCCAGGGGAGTTCGACAAGCCAGTCAAGATAGTTCTTGATTACCGGATACTCAGCCGAATGCGGAGACATTCCCTCCAGGCGTTTTAATTCGCGTCGGGCCTCCCTCTCGGCCTCCTGAGGTAACCCCGCTTTTTCAATCTTTTCGGCATATTCGGCAGCGCTTGACTGGCATTCATCTGTTTCCCCCAATTCCTTTTGGATTGTCTTCAGTTGTTGCCGCAGGTAGTACTCCCGCTGGGCCTTGTCCATTTCTTCGCGCGCTTCGGTCTGAATTTTTTGTCCCAGGGTCAAGACTTCCTTCTCATGCGAAAGATGTGAAATCAGGGCATGCATCTTGTCTTTGACATGGTCCATTTCCAAAACCCGCTGGCCCTCTTTTACTTCCAGGCCCACGTTGGCTGCCACCAGGTACGCCAAATATCGCGGATCCTCTACCTGGTCGAGAAAATTGCCCATCTCGTCGGGTAGACTCGGTGTAAGGGCAACGACCTCTTTTGCCAGATCGCGCAAACTGCGCTGCAAAGCATCCAGCTCCACTCCCGGTTCGACCTGATCGGGCGTCAGGGTAATCTGCGCGCGCAGGTATGAATCCGTCTCGAGCCAATGCTCTACCCTAAAGCGCTCCACACACTGAACCAGCACGTGGAGGCTATTGTCAGTTTCTCGCATAACGCCCGTGATCCTGGCAACCGTTCCCACCTCGTAAATCTGCCCCTGCTGGGGTTCTTCTATGGAAGGGTCTTTCATAGCCACCAGGCCGATCAAGCGATCACCCGCCAGTGCGTCTTCGACCAGCTTGATGGACCTCCGGATTCCGATCGCCAGTGGCAGAACCGCTGAGGGGTATGCCACGGTGTTTCTCAAAGGCAGGATAGGAAGGGTGGCCGGTATACCCCCTACTCCCTTTTCACTATCATCGGGTTTTATGAAATTAGCCATTATTTTTAACCTCTTATCTATAGCCGGTTTATCGCCTCAGTCCTGTGCTCTTCTCCCCAATATCCTTCCAGATCGTGGCGGTCGGGAGATATTTGCATTTGAGCACTCATGACTGGATCTGAAGTTACAATTGAATTGTAAGACAATTCAATATAAGAACCGTCACGTCCTTCCGCAACCCCTGGGGCTGTGGCCCCCTATTTCATGCATTCCTGGGCCCGCCTCCCGTAATGGTTTGCTGTTGACACAGGGGCACGGCTTTTCTTATATTTGCTCCAGGAAAGGACTTTCAGACCTTCGGTAAGACGCCATGTCGAATGAAACATCGTTCCTCGAGGTCAGCGTTGACAAGGGCCACATCATAACGATTGGTGAAAGGCTCTATGAGCAGAGCATTGAATTGATCAGGGAACTTGTCAACAATGCCTATGACGCGGATGCAACGAGAGTGGAGGTGACCGTCTCCGAGAAGGAGATAACCGTTTTGGACAACGGACAGGGCATGGACATGGAGGGTCTCAGACAGTATTTTAGTGTGGGGTCGGATGAAAAGGTTGTAAATCCCATCTCTCCTCGATTCGGTCGAAACCGGATTGGTCAGTTCGGCATAGGCAAATTTGCAAGCCTGGCTGCCGCCTCCCGCTTTGAGATCACCACGCAAAAGGGTGATTTCGCTGCCCGGGTTATCTTTGATAAGGCGCGATGGATGGGGGAGGGCGACTCCTGGAAGGTCCCTCTGACACACCTTCCAAACGATCCCAGGAGGGGCGACGGTACACTGGTTCGACTGGTCGAGCTAAAAAGGTCCTTCAAACCCGAAGATGTGATTCAACGCATTGCCGAAGGCGTGCCCATTCGCGCGGAGAGTTTCTCTGTCTTTGTCAACGGTTACAGGGTGACGCCCCGACGGTGGACCGGAAACCGTATCCCCGTCATGACCGGGACACGGTATGGTGTCATCCATGGAGAAATCGTTATCCTCCCTGCCTATCGGGCGTCCAACGACGATATGGGGGTTGAGATCAAGGTCAAAGGAGTCACGGTCCGCAGGGAGCTCTTTGAAATGGCTTCATGGGGAAAGGCGGCCACACGTATCAGGGGTGAGATCAATGCAGATTTTCTCCCGCTGACGAGTGATCGTTCTGGTTTTATTGAGGACTCATCCGAATACAGGGCATTTCACAAAGCCGTTGCGAAAACAATCGTAGAGGTAAAGAGGGCCTATGACCAGTTGGCCGCGGTGGGTGAAAACCAGAGGGTGGGCCGTGCGCTCAAGGAGGCCTTGCACCGCGTGCACCAGGCCCTCACATTAAACCCGGAATTTTCTCCCTTTGGCGTGGTTCCCATGGCCGAGAAAGGGACCAAAGGCATGGGTGAGGCGGGGGTCGTAACGACTCGCGAAAAAGATGTGCCAGATGAACCAGGGATAGAGGAGATCGGGGAGACAGAAGAGCCAGGTCCACATCCGGAAGGGGCCGAACCTGTGCCGGAGCCAGGGGATGAGAAACCCAAAAAGGAGAAAAAACCCTCATTGAAGATCGCCACACCCAACGCCGTAGTCAAAAGACTCAAGTTCGGCGAGGCAGGGGTGACTTGCTGTCTGGATCACCTGGGAGAAGACGGACCCGAATGTATGACTGAAGGCACCATCATCTATATCAACCGCGATCATCCTCTATATAGACGAGAATCCAGGAAACGCGAGGCCCACATCCTGAACATCGCCCGGCTCATCACCCAGGAGATCTCACTCATGAAAGATCTTGAGAATCCCCGTGAAGCCTTTAACCGCCAATCGAGACTTCTCCGCGACGCCTTCCGGGATAAGGACCAAAAGCCCGCAAAAAAGAAAAAGACGTAACACTTTGGCCTTTTGAAAGGGGTAATGGGGATTCCGAACCCCCATTATCCTTTCAGGACTCATCTCCTTTCCCATTTTCAATAGCGCACAATAATCATCCAGTATTCCTGTCCATTCATGGCATGCCTCAATGCCCCCACGTCCTGTGTTTTTAGAAACCGGGAAGAAACAGGCTGTGGCCTATTGGATCAGTCTGAATCTGAAATCACACAGGCCGTCTCCCTGCATGATGGTGTGGGTGCGTCTCAGTTCCAGATCATCACTGATTCCCTTTGCAAGTGCAAAGTCCCGGCTGCAGGAGAGGAGAAGGCCCAGATCCGGGGCACCCTTCACGATCTCTCGCCCCTGTTTCCAGGCCATCTCGGAAATAACCCGTTGAACGATCTCCTCCGATTCGGCCTTTCCGAACCGGGATTAAAAGGCCTTTATGACTGGGATCAGCACACGGGCTTCGATCTTTCTCTGTTCAAGTAAAGACACATTGGACATTTCATTTCCTCCCCGCAGGCTTTTGATATCGTTTTTGGCAGATAGCCGTCTGTAGGACCGTCTTGTCCTGATTCTGACAGAAGGCGACATATTATCTTCTTGTATCACCGCTTGAATCGCAAGACCTTTTCCTTTAGACTTTACCATGACAGGGCGCCGGAGCGGTCTGAAGCGTCGGCTCACAATGAGATATAAGCGTTTTTGTAACACTTTAGCCGTTTGAAACCCGGGGCATGGAGATTCCGAACCCCCATACCACTGTCCCAGTACCAATTTTGCAGAAAGCTAAATTGATACGCTTTTTTCTATTTTGAAAGCATCAACTCTAAGGCACAGGGAGACATGCGATGAAGGAGAAGCTAAACAACAACATCCACAAAAGCAGCGAAGCCATGTGGGATTTCATCCGGGAGCTTGTGGCCATTCCCACTGAAAACCCGCCCGGCGCCCGCTATCGCGAGTGCGTTGGGACGATCCGGGATAAACTGGAGGAAATCGGACTGGCGTACAAAGTCCTTGAAATTCCGCACCCAGAGGAGCAGGGCAAGGCCCCCTATCCCGGTTATGCCCTCATCAGCACCTACGGAGAAGGGTCAAAGACACTCTGGTTTCACGGTCATTACGACGTGGTTCCGATGTCGGATCCGTCCCAGTGTCGTCCCCGGACGAAAAACGGCAGGCTCTATGGGAGGGGCTCATCGGATATGAAAGGCGGCCTGGCTGCCATGGTTTATGCGGTCAAGGCCATAAAGGAATGCCAGATTAAACTCCAGGGAAAAATCGGTTTGATCTTTGTCCCTGACGAAGAAACAGGAGGCCGGTTGGGGGCTCAATGGCTTTCGGGTGCCGGTATCCTGGGAAGGGAGGCGATCGGGATGCTGACCCCTGAGCCGACCAGCGGCGCCGTATGGCACGCCAACAGGGGCGCCGTCACCATGAAAATCACGGTCAACGGAAGTCCTGTACACGTGGGATTGCAGTGTCAGGGTATTAATGCCTTTGAGCGAATGATCCCCCTGGTAAATGCCTTGATCGACCTCAAGAAAGACGTGGAGTCGAGATCGACTCAATACCCGATCGATCCGCCCGAGGCAAGGCATTCCATCCTAATGCTGGGCGGCAAGAGCGGAGGCGGCAGCAATTTCAACCTTGTCCCGGGGGCTTTTTCATTTACCCTCGACCGCAGAATCAACCCCGAGGAAAACCTCGCCAATGAAAAGGCCGAACTGATGGCGGTCTTTGAGCGATTCAAGAAACAGGGGCTCGCCCTGGATGTCGAAATCCTGCAGGAGGGGTCCTCATCAGGCGTCTCACAAGATCATCCGCTTGCCCGCGTCCTGTCCGACAACATCGAGGCCATCAAGGGAGGTCGGCCCCGTTTCGAGATGTGTCCCGGGCTGGTTGAGACCCGATTTTATGCGGAAAAAGGTGTTCCCGCCTTTGCCTATGGACCGGGTCTCCTATCGGTTTCACACGGACCGGATGAGTACATCGAGCTGGAAAACATCCCCCCATGCGCCGCTGTCTATGCCTTTACGGCACTCGATTTTCTTGGGATATGAAGCCATAACTCATCAAAGGCCTTTCGATTACTCTCAGTATTATCTCTCCTATCTCTGACGGAAAGGATTTGTTGATACTCCAAATAAACTCTGAAGGATCGTTCTCACCGCAGGGTTTCTGGCCCGCTTCTCCCGAACGGATGGGATTCACATAAACTGATTTACGTCAGACCGAGCTGTCTTACCGCTATTCAGACCGGATTTGGCTGTCCCAGATGAATATAACCCAACATGACTAACCGATGTTCTTAGTCGGCTTCTGCACTATTGCCAAAGTGAGGCCAACATCTTTTTCTGGCGAACGAACCACGGTGCGGAAGTGGACCTGGTCATCGAAAAATATGGCAACATCATCGCCGCGTTTGAGATCAAACCTCACGGTCACATCACCGGCGCCCATCTAAGCAGCTTGCGATCTTTTCGATCTGAATATTCCGATGTTCTTTTTCATGTTATAGCCATGGTCGATAATGCCTACCGTATTGAAGAGATCCTGGTTCTTCCTTGAAAAAAGTATCTTCAAGAGTTGCTTGTACAGTTCCTGTAGTCAACCTGATCACCTCACGACTACTGCATGACTATTTCAATCTTCAATTCTCAATTCTCACCGGAAATTCACTAAGCTTTCATCAAGAATTTTGATTAACCCGAAATCACATCATCCCGTATTTCGCAAGTGTCTCTACGGACTGCCAGGGCGTACTGGCTACCTCAAGGATTTTCCTTCACCCAATCGGTGAACGGATTTTGTCTACGGAGCCCCAAATAGCAGGGCTTCCCCAAATATACTTGCGAAATTCGGGATCATATGAACCGGGAGGGGAGATGCTGGGGAATAGCCATGAATCTGTTGCGCACATGCATCATGTGGGTATCATCGTAAGTGACCTGGAGCGATCCTTGAAATTCTATCGGGATGTCCTGGGCTTTGAGGTTTTGGAAAAGGTGGATCTGGTTGCTGGAAAAGCGGTGTCTCAGGGAGTGGGGATCCACGGTGCCAGGCTTCAAATAGCCCATTTGAGGGTGGGGAGCGGCCCGACGCGAATTGAATTGCTTCACTATATTTCTCCCCGGGGCAAACCGCTGTCCCCGGATGCGCGATCAAACGACATTGGTGTGGGCCATGCCGCGTTCAGGATAAGAGATATCCAGCAGTACTATGAGCGGCTAAGGCGCGCAGGGGTCCGGTTTGTTTCGGCGATTCAGGAGTCTTCAACAGGCGAGAAATTTTGCTATTTTTATGATCCTGATGGGGCGATCCTGGAAATTATCGAACCCCCGGCAGGGCCCCTCAAGTCTGTCAGTGATGGCCGGTAAATCACGTTATGAAATAATCATCATCGGCTGTGGCATTGCAGGGGCTTCGCTGTCCTACTTTCTTGCCAGACGGGGCATGGGGGATGTCCTGATACTCGAAAGGGAGGAACAACCGGGCTACCACGCAACCGGAAGGGCTGCGGGGGTGCTGGCCGAACTGGATTTTATCCCTACCACCCAGGTATTGAAGCTCATGAGCGCGGGTTTTCTTAGAACCCCTCCCGAGGGATTCTCAGAGCACCCCATTCTCTGCCAGTCAGGCATCCTTGTCATGTTTCAGGGGGAGCTTTGGGAAGCCGCACACCAGATGGTGCCTCAGTTGAGAAATGCCGGCGCGACGGTTGATGTGCTGTCACAAAAAGAGGTCATCTCAAGGATGCCGGTCTTTTCTCCGGACAACTTTGACGGTGCCCTGTCATTTCCCAAGGACGGGCATCTGGATGTCAACGGGCTTTTGTGGAGTTACCTCCGCCACGCCCGACAACGAGGCGTCCAGCTCCATCTGTCCGAAGGGGCAAAGGGGATAAAGGTGGAAAAGGGGAGGTGCTGTGGTGTGATCACCGACAGGGCCGAATACCAATGCCGGTGGGTCGTCAACGCCGCCGGGGCGTGGTCGGGCAAGATCAGGGGGTTGATCGGGGGGTCGCCCGTTGCGCTGACCCCCCTCCGACGTACGATCATTACCTTTGAGGCCCCCGAAGACCTGGATGTAAAGGACTGGCCCTTTGCAGTGGACATCAATCACGCACTCTATGTTTCACCCGAATCATCCGGACTGCTCGCGAGCCCAATGGATGAAGAACCGGTCGAACCCTGTGACGCCCGGCCGGATGAACTCACTATCGCCCGGACCATTGAGCGTCTGAGACAGCTTGCGCCGCGACTTGTGCCCCGATCGATCACCCACAAATGGGCCGGGTTAAGGACCTTTTCACCCGACCAGGCCATGGTGGTGGGAGAGGATCCCACGATAAAAGGATTTTTCTGGCTCTCGGGGCAGGGGGGCTCAGGCATTGAGACGAGTCCTGTGATCGGGCAGATTGCCACAGACCTGATCGTCGATGGCCGGACAGAAATGATGGATATGGCGCCCCTCTCCCCCCATCGTTTTGGGGGCGGGGGGTGAGAAGTTACCTCAAAAGGAGGTTTTTTAGATGAATGCCGAAAAAAAATTCAAGGAAATGGGATTGGAACTCCCCCCCGCCGCCAAACCCGTAGCCAATTATATCCCTGCCGTCCGCACCGGTAATCTGGTCTTCCTCTCGGGTCACGGACCGCTCAGGAAGGACGGAACCCTGATCACCGGGAAAGTGGGTGCGGATCTGGGAATCGATGAGGGCTATGATGCGGCGCGGCAGGTCGTGCTGGGGTTGCTCGGGTCACTAAAGGCGGAGATCGGGGATCTCGACAAGGTTGTGCGGGTCGTCAAGCTCCTGGGCATGGTCAACTGCACGCCTGATTTTACCGACCAGCCAAGAGTCATCAATGGGGCTTCGGATCTACTCGTTGAGGTCTTTGGTGACAGGGGAAGACACGCGCGGTCGGCCGTTGGGATGAATGCACTGCCCATGAACATTGCGGTTGAGATTGAAATGATAGTGGAAGTGGAGGATTGATGCGGGTCCTGGCGGCCTGGATGACTCTTGAAGGGGAAACGGGAACGGGGGTTAAGTGAAGGCCTTCTGGCTCGCCCACTTGATGGCCTCCACGATCTTCTGATATCCGGTGCACCGGCAGAGGTTGCCCGATATGGCCGTTCGGATTGTGGACTCATCCGGATCTGGATTGCGATCCAGCAGCCCCTTTGCCGAAAGGATCATACCGGGAGTGCAAAAACCGCACTGGATGGCCCCGTGATCGATAAATGCCCGCTGGATCGGGTGGAGCCCCTCGTCTGTCTCGAGCCCTTCGATTGTCACGATGTCCCTCCCGTTGGCCTGCACCGCCAGGACAAGACATGAGGTAACGGGTCTTCCGTCCATGATCACGGTGCATGAGCCGCAGTCTCCCAGTTCGCATCCCTTTTTTGTACCGGTGAGCCCCAGGTCGTATCGAAGCAGATCGACCAGGATCCGGTTTGGGGATATTGACAACTCATACCCCTTGCCATTGATGGTGAGACGGATCGGTTTTTTCATTATATCTTCTCGTATGAATTTAGCTTTCTTCAAAATTGGAACTTATTCTCTTATCATGCCATTGGTGCGGTCAAGGGTTTGACATAACCCGTCAGTCACCTATCTGCCCCGGGCATCGTCTAGGGCCTGGTCCAGGGTCCTCCGGGTCAGCACCGCCACCATGGCCCTGCGGTATTCTGCCGAGGCCCTGAAATCATCGATGGGGCTGCTATCCCGGGCCGCGGCCTCCCCGGCCCCGGCAAAAAGGGCCTCGGAGGGCCTTTCTCCCATCAGGAGCCTTTCGGCGCCGTGCGCCCTCATCGGAATGGGTGCCACTGCCCCCAGGACGATCCTCGCTGACTGGATAGGGCCGTCAGGGCCATCCAGTGATATAAATGAGGCCACATTCACCAGGGAGATCACCAGGGCCTCTCTCAGACCCAGCTTGATATAACCGGCGCCGGAGATGGCCTCGGTCTTTTCCAGAACAATCTCTTTCAGGATCTCATCGGGCCTGATGACCGTCTCACCAGGGCCCCGGAAGAATTCATCCAGGGACAGGGTCCTCTTGTCGCGATGCGTTATCAATACGATCTTTGCACCGTATGCCATGAGGGGAGGGGGGAGATCGGCCGCCGGTCTTGCCGAGACGAGATTCCCGGCGATCGTGGCCAGGTTTCTTATCAGGGGAGAGCCGAGGTTTGAGGCCCCCTGGTTCAGTGCCCCAAATCTCTTGCGTATTTCTTCTGACTCAGAGAGCTCTGCAGCAGTGACACACGCCCCGATTCTTATGCCTTCTTTGGATGATTCCACCATCTTGAGATCGTCGATCCTTGACAGGGAAACCAGATGCTCGGGCGACAAGATCCCTTTTTTCATGTGGACGATCAGGTCTGTCCCGCCTGCGAGAAGCTTGGCACTGCCGGCCATCTCCGCTAATATCTGACAGGCCTCTTTAATGGTAGCAGGCTCATAAAAATCGAATCCAGGCAGTAACATCCTTTCCCCTTCTCAATCCCCTGCCACGGCCGACACGATTTAAAACACCATGGTTTTTGACTGAACACCCGAAAATTGTAGCATCTCAATAAGCAGGGGTAAAGCCCTGGCATGGGGTCTATTCCTCTTCCATATGCCTCTGATAAGGCACCTGGCAGTGCCGTGTCAAAATGGCGTATCCTCTTGGCTTTGTCAAGGCAGTTGCAAAGCGGCCCATTTCCGAGTGTTGCCATAGCCCTTTTCATGATTATCTTCATCCTATTGTGAATCCCAAGAAAGTCTTGCAGTAGGCATTAGAAGCTTACGCCCAGGCGAGGAATTGCGGTCATTAGACGAGAAAGGAGTGATCAGTGGGTATCAAGTTACACATCCATAAGACGCATCGTCAGTTTACAGACGGATTAGAGATCGTGGAGGTTGATGGAAACACGGTGGGTGACTGCCTTGAACACCTGGTCCGGCAATACCCCGGCATGGAGGGGGAGTTGTTTGACAAAAAGGGTAATTTGCTAAATATCATTGAAATCTATGTCAATATGAAGAGCGCCTACCCGGAGGAACTGGCGAGGCCCGTTTCTGATGGGGATAAGGTTCACATAACCGTTATGCTGGCAGGGGGGTAGGGATTGGCCACAAAAAAATGCCCCCGCCCAGGGGGGCGGGGGCTCTGTTGTCGCCATAAGCAGATGATCAAATGGCCGCCTGCAATGCCGCGGCCTCCTTCTGCGCGGCCGACAGTCTCTCTGCCGCGTCTTTCTTTTTGAAGTTGCTGACCCTGTCCGCGTCCACATAATCCACGGCCTTTTCCTCACAGAACCGCACACACTGCGGGTCGCCACCACACAGGTCACATTTGAAGACCTTTTTGTCAATGATATTATAGTTCATGGCGCCAAAGGGGCACACGGTCACACACGTGCGACACCCGATACACACGTCATAATCGACCGCCACGAACCCGAAGTCTTCATCACGGGAGATGGCCTTGACCGGACAGACATTGAGGCAAGGGGCATCCTCGCACTGCTGACACGACATGGGGATATACAACCCCTCGGATTCCCATTTTACCACTTTGATTCTACTGCGTGCGGGGTTAGAGACCCCGTCATGCATTACCGTGCATACGAGCTCACACAGCCTGCAGCCCGTGCATTTCTGGTAATTTATCATCAGGACTTTCTCCATTGATCTCCTCCTCTCAAATGGACTAAAGCAGGTGGGAGGGCTCTTTGTCGAGCCCGAGCCCCTTCAGGGTCTCCGGTTTGACAGCACCCTCTTCGTCCAGGCCTTTGTATTCATAAAATTGATCGATCATCTTCTCGAATTTCTTGCGATCGATGGTCCTGCCGATGACATCGATGGCGCCCCGTCTGCAGGGTTCGTCAAAATAGCGGTGATTTAGCATATCGCCTTTCTTGAGGTCATTTCTCGTCAATCCTTCCCGCAGATTAAAGAGCCTCTCCATGGTGTTGCATCTCCTCGCCACTTCCCAGATCTCTTCAGGGGTCATCTCCATCCCGGTATTGTAATAGATCACCTTTGGCCAATCCTCAAAATTGGGCAGGGTCGCTCCCAGGAATACGGTGTGATACTTGCAGATGCCCAAGCAGTCCACCGCCATGTAGCAGTTTTCCTGCCAGAATACCTGCCATGGCTTTCCCTCGTATGCGGTGTGCTCCGAGCTCAGCGGGCCATTGTAGGGTATGGGATTGCCATAGATCTTTCTCAGGACCTCTTCGGGCAGATGGTAGAGATCGATGGCGGGCCTGCTTCTCAGGTGGTCTGAACCCCTGGAGGCCGTGGCTATGTTAAGGGCCAGGGCCGGGGTTGCCCTTTCATCCGAGTGAAGGTTGTTCATCCCCTTGACCTGGATGAGATAGTCAAAGGAATTCTTGCCGATCTTCTCGGAGGCCGGGATTCCGCCATCTGCCAGGGTATCGCCCAGCCAGCCTTTGCGGTAACAGATCCGATCGATCATCTCCAGGAGCGCTTCGTCATTCCCGAACCGCAGGTCCAGGCCGTCGGTATCCTTGCTGGTGAGGATCCCCAACTCGTAGAGCTCCATGGCCCAGGAGATCAGACTGCCGATTTCCAGGTTGTCCACACCGTACTGATCCACCAGGTGATTCCCGGCCAGGACGGTGACGGCGCTCTTGCAATCCGGCTCTCCACCAAAGGCACCCATCGAAGTGTACTCCGGGCCTTCATCATATTTACCTGCGTAGGGGCCCGAAGGAATCTTGTACTGTGCGCGGCAGTGGACCTGGCATCCAAAACACCCTGTCATGTGGTAGGGACCCATCGTTTCGGTGGCGATTTCATCAAGCCTCTCCGGTTCGATATCATCGGCGTACTCACACTGGTTATATTGAAAATTTCTGCACCTGATTCCGCCCCATGAATTGGTTGCCCCCCAGATAAATGGGGTTCCCAGCGTCCCCTGGGTCCGATTGACCTTGGCGCCCGTAATCTGATTGATAAATCGCTTGTTGAATTCGAGGGCGTCAACCGGATGGGCGATTTTTATGTCCATGGTGCCCCTGGCGGCCACGGCCTTGAGGTTCTTTGACCCCATGACACAGCCCATCCCCGTCCTGCCGGCAGAGTTTTTGATACCCGTCATCACATTGGCAAACCTCACCAGATTCTCGCCGGCAGGACCTATGACGGCGCACTTGACGTCCTCGTCACCCAGCTCTTCTCTAATGGCCCACTGTGTCTCTGTAACGGTCTTACCCCACAGGCCGGTGGCGTCGCGAATCTCAATCTCGCCGTTGTGAATCCAGATATAGACCGGTGTTTCCGCCTTTCCTTTTATGACCAGGTGATGAAAGCCGGCCCAGGCCAGCTCCGGGGCGAAAAACCCACCCATATTGGCGCTCCCGAGCAGACCGGTGAGGGGGGATTTTGCCATGACATGGGTCCTCGCTGTTGCCGAGGCACATGTCGCGGCCAGAAGCCCGCCGCTCATCAGAAGTACATTATCCGGGCCCAAAGGGTCACAGCCCTTTTCCATATGGTTATACAGCAAATACGCATCCAGCCCTCTACCGCCCAGGAATTTCTTCCGCACATCAAGCGGGATAGGCCTGGTTTCGATCTCCCCCGTGGTGAGATCGATGTAGGCTATCTTCCTGTTCAATGCCATCTTATTTTCCCCCCTTCTTTGGAGCCTTTTTGGTCTTTGTTTCCTCTTTCCTGGCAAATGTCTCTTGCGCTATTTTTCGGTTTATGTCCCATACCGGTCCCCTGATCCGGGGAAGATCGGGGCGGACCCAGAACAAACGGTACTCCATCCCGCATGTGGGACATTTGACATGATCCGCCCCTGCAGGCGGCTGGATTCTTTCCATGCAGCTGGGATTATGACACCTGACCTTGCCAAAGGTCCGGGTCGCCCGCAGGGTCTCCGCCGCTGAGAGTCTTTCACTGTCTATTGTCATGACACGCTCCTTTCTATTTTGCTACTATGGGCTTGATTCTGGCAATCTAAATCCTGAAGAGCATAAAATCCCAAATTACAAGCACCAAGTACCAAATTGTCCTTCGGACACCCCACCTATCGGCGGGTCCCCAGTTTTCCAAACAAATTACAAATCACGTAACATTCTAGCTGCTTGAAACCCGGGGTATGGGGATTCCGTTTTGAAGGGTGTATAACTCGCCCGTAAGAGAGCGTAAAGAAATCACGCGCCATA
>CAZXCQ010000144.1:0-16073 GCA_964639275.1 uncultured Desulfobacteraceae bacterium
ATGTTTTCCTCCTGAAGCGAGGCAACAAAGGCCACATCATCATCGATGGGTGTCCTCGGAAAGAGGTAAAAGGCACCCCCCGGTTTTACAAATTCATATCCGAAAGAGGCCAATCCATCACAGAGGATGTCCCTCCTTTGCTGATAGATGGAAATATCGACGCTTTCTTCCAGCAGAAAGGGTATGGCCCTCTGCATCAATGCAGGGGCATTGACATAGCCAAGGATCCTGTTTGATAGGACCATCCCAGCAATTATCATCCCCTTATCCGACATCTCTGGATTTGCAGCCGCATAGCCGATCCTTTCGCCCGGGAGCGAGAGGTCTTTGGAAAAGGAGGTGACCACAAAACTCTCATCATATAGATCAAAGACGCTGGGGACGGACATCCCGTCATATATGATCTTTCTATAAGGCTCATCAGAGATCAGATATACGGGCCGCCCCAGCCTCTGGCTGTGGTGGGTAAGCACCCTGGCCAGTTCTCTTAGTTCCCCTTCCTGATAGACCTTGCCAGTGGGGTTATTGGGGGAGTCTATCAGGATGGCCTTGGTCCTCTCTGTGATGGCATCTGAGATGGTGTCGAGATCAAGGGAAAAATCGTCCTTTGTCCCTGCCAGTTTGGGGAGCCCCTGATGATTCTCCAGGTAGTTATCATATTCCACAAAATAGGGTTTTGGAATAATGACCTCATCCCCGGGGTTGAGAATCGTCTTTAGGACCGCGTTTAGTGCACCTCCTGCACCCACGGTCATTACAATCTCATCGGGCGTAAAGCGGGGCCGATTATGTTTGTTGAGGTAATCGGCAACCGCCTGTCTGACCTTAACAAGGCCGGCGTTGGGCATATAGGCATGCTGACCCGGCGAAGGATCGTTTATGAGTTCGTTCAGGACCTGTTTGAAACGGGCCGGAGGTTCCAAATCGGGGTTTCCAAGGCTGAAATCAAAGACATTCTCAGCCCCGTATTTTGCCCTTCTTTCGTTTCCCTCCTCAAACATCTTTCTGATCCATGAAGATCTCTTGATAGAGGCCTGGATTCTTTCAGAGGCAGGCATGATTGATCCTCCTTAGGGTTTTTTGATCGGTTAAGGATATCTTTTTGCCGCGACTTGTCAATACAAAATCGAAGGCAGGCCTTCAGAGGGGCAAACATTGCTGATACAGGCTGGAATCATCTTGACACGGTATCTGTGTTCTTCTAATTTAAAAGGATATGATATCTGCGATGTGTATGGGTGCGGCAGGTAGTCTCTTCTGAGGTATCTGGGGCTACAGGTGGGAGTAAGACCGGCAGTTGCCATAAAGGCCGAAAGAGAAAATATGGGATATTACGGGCGGGTCCAATCCCCGCCCGTAAGCTGTTGGAGGGAAGCCATTCGATTGAGTTGATAAGGCCCCTTTTTTAGGGTTGTTAAAGCATGAGCACCAGCCTTAGTGACACAAAAAGAAGAAAAACCCGTCGAATATATGTCGGTCATGTCCCGATCGGTGGAGGGGCGCCGGTGGCGGTTCAATCAATGACAAACACCGACACCCGGGACGTCTCTGCGACGGTTGATCAAATCAACAGGTTGTCCGGGGCAGGCTGTGAAATCGTTCGTCTGGCGATTCCTGATAAGGCCTCCGTCTCTGCCTTTGAAACGATCAAGTCTTCGGTGAGTGTCCCCCTTATTGCAGATATCCATTTTGATCACCGGCTGGCACTCGGTGCCCTGGAGGCGGGTGCAGATGGACTGAGGATCAACCCCGGGAATATCGGCAGTGAAAGGGCGGTTGAGAAGGTGGTCCAACGGGCCGGGGAAAGGGGAGTACCGATCCGAATCGGGGTCAATGCCGGGTCTTTGAAAAGGGAGATCTTGAAAAAATATGGGTCTCCATCACCGGAGGCAATGGTTGAAAGCGCCATGGAGCATGTGGGGCTCTTTGAGGCCCTGGGGTTTGACAGGATAAAGATCTCCTTAAAATCCTCAAATGTGATCAATACCATAAAGGCATATGGACTCCTGAGCAAACAGGTCGATTACCCCTTGCACCTGGGTGTGACCGAGGCGGGGACTCTCATATCGGGAACCGTAAAAAGCACTCTGGGGATCGGGTATCTCCTTGCCCATGGAATCGGGGATACCTTCCGGGTCTCACTGACCCGGGACCCGCTGGAGGAGGTAAGGGTTGCGTATGAGATTCTGAGGGCCCTGGGGCTCAGGGAGCGGGGGCCTGAGATCATCTCCTGTCCGACCTGTGGGCGATGCGAAATCGATCTCTTTGGTCTTGTCGAGAAAGTGGAAAGGGCCTTGTGGGATATTGAGGGCTCACCAAAGGTCGCCATTATGGGTTGTGTGGTAAACGGCCCGGGTGAGGCCAGGGAGGCCGATATCGGTATTGCTGGCGCTCGCGGTCAGGGCGTTCTTTTTCGAAAAGGTGAGCTGCTAAGAAAGATCCCGGAGGATAGACTGGCCCAGGTCCTGGTCGAGGAGGTCAAGAAACTCGTTCAGTAGGTGGGGGTTGAGAGAGGAGTCATCGGTTTATATGCGATATTCAAACTATTTTATCCCAACGTATAAGGAGGTGCCTTCTGAGGCGGAGGTGATCAGCCACCAGTTGATGTTAAGGGCCGGTATGATCCGGAAATTGACATCTGGCATCTATAATTACCTCCCCGTGGGTCTCAAATCGATAAAAAAAGTGGAGAATATCATCAGGGAAGAGATGAACCGGGCGGGTGCCATAGAACTCCTGATGCCGACAGTCCAGCCGGGGGAGCTCTGGCAGGAAAGCGGCAGGTGGGAGTACTACGGCCGAGAACTCTTGAGATTCAAGGACCGGCATAACCGTGACGCCTGTCTGGGACCTACCCATGAGGAGGTTATCACCGACCTTATCAGGAGAGAGATCCAATCATACAAACAGATGCCCATAAACTTTTACCAGATTCAGACCAAGTTCAGGGATGAGATTCGCCCCCGGTTTGGTCTCATGCGGGGGCGCGAGTTTATCATGAAGGACGCCTACAGCTTTGATGTGGACGAAGAGGGGGCCAATCGAAGCTACGACGCCATGTATGAGGCATACAGCCGGATCTTTCGGAGGTGCGGTCTCAGGTTCAGGGCGGTGGAGGCGGATACCGGTGCCATCGGCGGGAGTTATTCGCATGAATTTATGGTTCTGGCCGAGACAGGCGAGGATCAAATGATCAACTGTACCGGATGCGATTATGCGGCCAACCTGGAAAGGGCTGAGATCAAAGGGGGAGACCATATTGAGGTCGACAGCACCCGGATGAGACCCCTGGAAAAGGTGGATACTCCCAACATCAAAACGGTGGAAGAGGTGACAGCCTTTCTGGGCATTTCTGAGCACCAGCTCATCAAGACCCTCATCCTCGTGGCTGACGATAAGATGGTGGCCGCCCTTATCAGGGGGGATCATGAACTAAACGAAGCCAAGCTAAAGAATTTTCTGGATGCCCAGGTCGTTGAACTGGCCAGCCCTGAACGCGTGACCGAGGCCACGGGCGCACCCATGGGTTTTGCCGGTCCCGTGGGCCTCAAGATAAAGATGGTGGCCGATCTTGCCATTCAGGGGATGGAAAATTTTGTAACAGGGGGAAATAGAAATGACCTCCATCTCAAGAACGTGAACCTGGGCAGAGATTTCGAAGTGGATGGTTTTGGCGACCTCCGTGTGATAACCCCCAAAGATACCTGCCCCAGATGTGGCGGGGAGATCAGGTTTGGCCGGGGAATTGAGGTGGGGCACATCTTCAAACTGGGCACAAAATATAGCGAGGCGCTGAGAGCCATCTTTCTTGACGAGCAGGGGAAGGAAAGGCCCATTATTATGGGGTGCTACGGCATTGGGGTTGGAAGGACCGTGGCGGCGGCCATTGAACAGAATCACGACAGGGACGGGATTATTTTTCCGATCCCTATTTCACCATTTGAAGTAACCATACTCCCCCTCCAGATGCATGATAGCGCGGTGGTTGAGGCGGCAGAGAAGACCTATAAGGTGCTTCTGGATCAGGGGATTGATGTCTTCCTGGATGACCGGGATGAAAGGGCAGGTGTAAAGTTTAAAGATGCAGACCTCGTTGGTATCCCCGTAAGGGTGACCGTGGGTTCAAGGGGGGTCAAGGAGGGGCAGATGGAGATAAAGCTGAGATTCGAATCCGAGAGTCTGATCGTGCCCATTGGAGAGGCCGCGGCCATAATAGAGGAAAAGGTCAAAGGGCTCTATGATTCGCTTAAATGACATCACCTCACAGATCCTCAGCTACCACCCGAAGGCCAACGTGGAGCTGGTGGAAAAGGCTTATGTCTATTCGGCCAAGGCGCATCAGGGACAGATCCGTCTCTCAGGAGAGCCCTACCTCTCTCATCCGCTGGAAGTCGCCTATATCCTGACCCAAATGAAGATGGATGTGGTGTGTATTGTGGCCGGGCTCCTCCATGATACCCTGGAGGATACAGATGCCGGGATCGACGAAATAGCGCGGCTCTTTGGCCAGGAAACCGCCAATATCGTCAACGGGGTCACCAATATTAGCAAGATGCAGTTTGCAACCCACAAAGAGCGCCAGGCCGAGAATGTCAGAAAGATGATCCTTGCCATGTCCTCCGATATCCGTGTCATCCTGGTCAAGCTGGCGGATCGACTGCACAATATGAGGACCTTGGGTTTCCAGCCCCCGGAAAAACAGCGGCTAATCGCTGAAGAGACCTTAGAAATCTATGCCCCGCTGGCGGGGAGGATGGGCATCTTCTGGATAAAATCCAGACTGGAAGACCTCTGTTTGTATTATCTCGAGATCGAGATCTATGAGAAGATTAATACCGAGATTGCCCAGAGAAAAGAGGAGAGGGAGGAATTTATCAGGGATGTCAATGGGCTTCTCTCAAAAAAACTATCAGAATTCAATATCCAGGCAACGGTCAAGGGGAGGCACAAGCATTTTTACAGCATTTACAAAAAAATGGTCGAACAAGACCTCACGGTCAGACAGGTCTACGATGTTGTGGCCTTCCGGGTCATCGTGAAGAACATCAAAGAATGCTATGAGGCGCTCGGGCACATACACTCTATGTGGAAACCCGTCCCGGGGCGTTTCAAAGACTATATTTCCGTCCCAAAGGCAAACATGTATCAATCACTCCACACCACTGTGATCGGCCCGCTGGGACAGAGGATGGAGGTGCAAATCCGGACATGGGAAATGGACAGGGTTGCCGAGGAGGGAATCGCCGCCCATTGGAAATACAAGGATGGTGCGCTCACCAGCAAGACGGATCAAGAACAGTTCTCATGGCTCCGGCAGTTATTGGAATGGCAGAAGAGCCTGAAAGACCCCACGGAATTCCTCGATAGTGTCAGGATGGACCTCTTTCCCGACGAGGTCTATGTATTTACCCCAAAGGGAGAGGTGAGGGCGTTTCCCAAGGGTGCCACCACGGTCGATTTTGCCTATAGTATTCATTCGGAGGTGGGAGAAAAATGCATGGGGGCCCGGGCCAACGGAAAAATGGTGCCCCTCCGATATAAGCTAAGAAACGGAGATATCGTAGAGATCATCACCTCCCCAAAGCAGCACCCCAGTAGGGACTGGCTCAAATTTGTAAAAACGCCCAGGGCAAAGACCAAGATCAGGCACTGGATAAAGGAACAGGAAAGAACAGAAAGTATCAATCTGGGAAGAGACATACTTGAAAAGACTCTTGAGCAAATGCGCCTAACCCTTCAAAATATAATGAAAAGCGACCAGGTCGCTGCCATTGCAAAAGAGCTTTCCTTTCAGTCGGTAGAGGATCTGCTTGCCCAGATCGGTTTTGGCAAGGTTTCGCCAAAACATGTGGTCGGACGTCTCAAACCCAAACTGGGGATAAAGGGAGAACGGCCGTCAGGGATTGTTGGCAAGATGGTAGACCGCATAAAGCGGCGAAAGACGGACCACGGTATCAAGGTCAAAGGCGTCAGTGAGATGCTGATCCGTTTTGCAAATTGCTGCCATCCGGTCCCGGGGGAAAGGGTCATCGGATTTATGACCCGGGGCAGGGGCATCACCATCCACCACGAGGAGTGCAGACATATCCTCAACGCGGACGACGAAAGACTGGTGGAGGTCTCATGGGAACCTTCCCCGAGTGATACCTATCTCGCAAAACTGAGGGTAACCAGTGTTGAGAGGAAGGGGGTCCTGGCGGACGTAAGCACCATCATGACCCAGAAGGATGCCAATATCATCCACGCGGAGGTAAAGACGACAATGGATCAGAAGGGCATTGCCCTTTTTACCATCGAAGTGGAAAACTACAGGCAGCTTCAGGATATCATGGGGGCCATCAAAAAGGTGAAGAACGTTCTGGTAGTTGAAAGGCTTTGAAACTTAACGCGGCTGACGCACCTGTTTTGCAACCCGACCGGATTTGATACAGGTTGTACAGACCTTTATCCTCTTTGTCTGACCGTTCTGAACACACCTGACCGTCTGGAGATTGGGGTACCAGCGTTTTTTTGTCTTGTTATGGGCGTGGCTCACATTATATCCAACCGTTGGTCGCTTGCCACATATATCACAGACTTTTGCCATTTAGGGTCTCCTTTTAAGGCAAATATTTCAAATTCTTGTATCAATTCAGCTCTTTCAAAATTTTGATTTGGAGAGGGCAATGGGGGTTGGGAATTCCCATTGGCCGGGTTTCAAAAGACTAAGAGATTATAAATTTTTTATTATAGCCTCTGTTGAAAGAAATATCAAGGATTTTTTCGGACGTATGTGAAAAGCGAGCCGTAGCCAGGTAATCTGCCAGTAACCAACAGGGAATTTGTCGCTCAGGCTATGAAAAAGGGAAATGAAGTCGACACGAAATTACAAAAAAAGAGACAATGGAGGACTTTCTCCTGAACTTAACCTTGTCCCAGGGGATCTCCATCACATCCACCTGATGGGTATATGCGGGACAGGAATGGCATCCCTGGCCGGCATGCTCAAAGTGAAGGGATATTTGGTGACGGGCTCTGATCAGAACACCTATCCGCCCATGAGCAGTTTTCTCGAAGGGCTATCTATCCCAATAATGAAGGGTTATGGTCCTCAAAACCTTCATTCACGGCCAGACCTGGTTGTCGTCGGAAATGTCATAACAAGGGATAATCCTGAGGCGCTGGCGCTTTCCGATCTGGGACTCCCTTATGTCTCATTTCCTCAGGCAATCAGACACTTTGGATTAAAGGGGAAACGCTCGGTCGTTGTCAGCGGCACCCATGGCAAAACCACGGTCTCCGCCGCAATCGCCTGGATTCTGGAGAAGGCCGGAATGGCCCCGGGTTTTATGATAGGGGGAATCTCGAGGGAGTTTCAAAGTAATTTCAAGCTCGGAAAGGGACCCTATTTTGTCATAGAGGGTGATGAGTATGATACGGCATTTTTTGACAAGGGCCCTAAGTTTTTGCATTACAACCCGTGGGCAACCATTTTGACGAGCATAGAATTTGATCATGCCGACATCTACCGTGACCTGGATCATGTTGTAGAAAGTTTTAGGAAACTGATCGCCTATATTCCTCTTGAAGGGATTCTCATTGCAAATGGCAATGACCAAAGGGTTTCGCAGGAACTCAAAAGGGCAAGATGCCCTGTGATCACCTATGGCCTCTCCGGTAAACCCGGATGGAAGGCCGTTGATATCTCGGTTGGGGAGGATTTTACCTCCTTTCGGGTAATGGCCAGGGGCGAAGAATATGCAAGTTTTGTGACCCCCCTATACGGGAATTACAATATATCCAATCTGCTCTCCGCTGTGATCCTGGCCGAATTCCTGGGTATACCCCGGACAATCGTCTATGAGGCCCTGAGGGATTTTACGGGCGTCAGGCGAAGGCAGGAGATCGTCGGTGAGAAGCAAGGGATTCTGGTCCTGGATGATTTCGCGCATCATCCCTCAGCGGTCAGAGAGACCGTTACGGGGGTCAGAGAAAAATATGGAAAAAACAGGGTCATCGCCGTGTTTGAACCCCGATCCAACTCCAGCCGGAGAAATGTCTTCCAGGATCGATATGCGTCATCGTTTGACAACTCAGATCTTGTCATGATCCCGGAGCCTCCGCTGATGGAAAAGATATTGCCGGATGAACGGTTTTCCTCCCGGCGGCTCGTAGAGGACCTGCAAAAAAGAGGTGTCAAATCGCACTATTTTCCTACCACAGACCAACTGCTGGAGGCCCTTCTGAGAGAAGTCCAATCGGGAGACGTTGTCCTGTTCATGTCCAACGGTGGTTTTGATAATCTCCCCCGAAGGCTCATCGAACGTATTTGATCTCATTCGAGCCCCGCATTGGAGGCCAGTTTTTCCCTCAAGGGTGGTTTTATTTTTCAAGACCATACCTCTTCAGTTTCCTCCAGAGGGAAACGCGGTCAATGCCCATACTCTTGGCGGCCTTGGTCTTGTTTCCTTCGCATTTTTCCAATACCCACTGGATATAGTGTTTCTCCTGATCTTCCAGGGTGGGGATGGCGGAACGGGCGCGGCGGTATGTCTCAATGGAGAGATTCCGGATGTAATCCGGAAGGTCGGCGACGAGAATAGAGGCCCCGTTTTCCAAGGCAACGGCCCTTTCAACGACATTTTCCAGTTCCCTCACATTCCCAGGCCAGCCGTATTGGCACAGCAGCCCCATGGCCTCCCGTTCGATTTCACGGATGCCTTTTTTCATGGCTTGCGTTTTCTGGGCCAGGAAATAGTTGGCCAGCAACGGAATATCGCCGTTCCGATCCGCCAGGGGTGGAAGCTGAATCGTGATCACATTGAGGCGATAAAAAAGATCCTGCCGAAAATAACCGTTTTTTACGTCTTCATTGAGATCACGGTGGGTTGCAGCGATAAAGCGTACATCCACCGGAATAGGATCCACACCCCCTACACGGAGAAACGTTCTCTCCTGTATGACCCGCAGTAGCTTTACCTGCATGGTCAACGGCATGTCACCGATTTCATCCAGGAATACCGTCCCTCCATCCGCTACCTCCAGCAATCCGGCCTTTGTTTTGGCGGCCCCGGTGAATGCGCCTTTTTCGTGACCGAATAGTTCGTTTGCCATCAATTCCTCTGTGAAGGATCCGCAATTAAATGCCACGAATCTCTTCTCAGAACGGGCGCTCAGGTGATGTATCGACTTTGCCACCAACTCTTTACCGGTTCCACTTTCCCCTAATATCAATACATTGATATCTGAAGAGGCAATCTGGTCGATGGTCTTTTGAACAGAGATCATTGCCTCGCTTTTGCCCACAATAAAAGGAGACTGCCGGGCTTTTTTTAGCGACTCTTTTAGTTCAAGATTTTCCAGAAGGAGTCTGCGCTTCGTAAGGGCCTCTTTTACGATCTTGCGGACTTCCTCAATCTTATATGGTTTGGCAACATAATGATACGCCCCCTCCTTCATGGCCTTTACCGCAGAATCAACAGTGGCATACCCTGTAATCATGATCACTTCCGTATAGGGTTGTAATTCCCGGCTTTTCTCCAAGACCTGCATGCCGTCCACTCTCTCCATCTTGAGATCCGTGATGACCAGATCGAAGGTCATTGAATCGAGCATTTTGAGGGCCTTCTGCCCGCTATCGACCGAAATGACGCCATACCCCTCTTTTTTGAGGATATGTTCCAGGTTTTTACGAGCGATAGCCTCATCTTCTACAATAAGTATCATTTGTTCGCTCTCTATCACTGCTTCTGACATTTGAGAGTAACTTTTCAAACCTTATTGTCATTTTCTAACCATGAAAATCAATAGGCAAGAAGACGGTAAATGCCGTCCCCTCATCCGGTTTGCTTTCAACCTGTATTCGACCTCCATGTTGCTCAATAATGCCATGGCTTATAGAAAGACCCAGGCCGGTCCCTTTTCCGACCTCTTTGGTGGTAAAAAATGGATCAAAGATCCTTGAGAGATCTTTTTCAGGTATTCCTTTGCCCGTATCTTGAACCCTGAGACACAGCTCTCCTTTATCTTCGTCTTTAAAGACATTGATGTTCAGGACGCCTCCGTTTTCCATGGCCTGAACACCATTGAGGATCAGGTTGACCAGGACCTGTTGGATCCGCCGGGGATCCAATGTTGCCCGAATATCCTCCGGCACCTCCACCCTCAGTTCCACATGGGTCGGCATCTCTCCTTTGATCAGTTTGAGTGTATCATCCACGAGGTCCTTAAAACGGACCTCTTTGAGGCTAAATGATCTCTCTCTGGAAAATTCCAGGAGTGCCTTGACGATATCCCTGGTCCTCTCTACCTGTTTTTCGGTTTCAATCAGTAACTCCTTTTTGTATTCCAGGTTATCATCTTCCAGTTCTTCGATCAGGATTTGAACAGAAGTGGAGATGTTATTTAGCGGGTTGTTCAATTCATGGGCTACTCCGGAAGTCAGCGTCCCCAGTGAAGCCATCTTTTTGGCCTGCACAAGCTGTTCGCTCCGTTTGTTCAACTCGTTGATCATGTTGTTCAAACTGTTGACCAACGATTCAAATTCGTCTCCAGTAGATATGGGCGGTATATTTGTGTAATCTCCCACAGCGATCTTGTGGATCGCATCCTCAATAGTCTTTAAGGGACGATTGACATTGAAAACGAAAAAAAGGATGGCAAAGATCGATAAAATAAGAATACCAAACAGGGCCAGGAAGTGATAAATTCTCGACTCCCTGATGAGCCGTTCCACATAGCGGCGTTCCTGTATGAGGACGGCCTCCATATCCTCTGTGATTTTTTTGCCGATACCTCTGATGGTCTCCTGATGCCGCGAAAAGCCCTCAAGCAGCTCTTGGCTGGCATCTGAGGATCCCCCTGGCTGATGGAGATTCAGTAAATCGGAGAGCGACCTTTCGTATTTTCGAAGATCCGCCAGTCTTTCTTCAAGATTTCTTGAGAGGGTGAACCGACCGTAATCCTTAATGATACGGGTTAGTTGTTGTTCCGCATTGTGTACATAAGACAAGGCTTCTTTCAGATTCTTGGGTTCCATATAGAGGAAATAGTTTTTTTCGTACCGGCGGGCCTCAAGGATGGTATTGAAAAGGCTGTCTTTTTTTTCCAGAATGCGGAGTTTCTGATTTAAGAGCTGGTGTTTATAATAGTTCAGAAACCACAGGGACCCACCCAGGATCAGAAAAAGCGAGATAGCGATAATAATCTTCTTTCTCATACTGGGCCCCTTATCGTTGACTTTTTTGGCCTCGGCGAACAGCCGGGGCCGGATTTTACCAGAAGGAATTGTAACGTCGCAAAAAAAATGGCTCTCCTCTGACTTTTGTGCTCTTACAAGGAATTATCAATAATAATAGGGGAGGTCAATATCGCAGATGACATCTTTGACGCCCAGGATATTCTTCACAATGTGCAATATCTCTTTGGTCAAATCCTCTCTGATCTTTTCGCTGACTTGATCCTGCAAATTTGGACTGGCAAAACCCGTTTTCTTGAGCCTCTGGGCCTTTACATGGATATAAACCATGCCATCATTTGCGCTCACTTCCGCCTCGCAGATCTCTTGAAGGGCGGCCTGAACGTGACTGCTAAGGGCGAGATCATGAATCGCCTTTTCTGATTCCGGAGTTGCCTCGTAGGTATCACTTCTTGCCGCTGTGCAGATTATTTCGCAGGCATCCCGAATCTTCAACCTGCCGATATGCAAAACCATATCATAGAGGACCGGATCACTCATGTCGGCCTTGGCGATATAATGATTCCAATCAGCCCGCTCCCTGTCTTCCTTTTCAATAAATTTTAGTGCTTCATCTCTCGATATATTTCTCGTTTTTTGCAAAAGTGCGATCCGGTCTTCGATTTCGGCAATCACCCGCACCTTCAGCACGTGCGAGATCCCTGGAATAAGGACATGTCCTGCATAGCCATGATAGACCAGATTATCTCTTTTCACATGTTCCAGCAAGGCTGCCTGGATGCAGAACAAAAACTTATCCCGGGTGTGAGTTATTTTCTCTAAGATCGTAGGGGCGTCATGAATGGAAGCCATCAGTTTGGCCTCAGGGATATGAAAGAATTGAGAGGCCTCATCAATGAGGATTTCCTGGCTCACACATTCGTAATTCAGGGTCTTAGCCACTCTTTCAGCGATCTCTTGACCATGACTAAAACATCCCCTCGAAATCGTTATTATCGCCATCGCTACCTCCTTACAAATTCTCTTTACTAAATCCCATAAAACAAATAGAGGATGGAAAGTTCCACCGTCAAAAAGATCACGGTCATGATGGCCCCGGCCTTTGCATAATCCACTGTGCGATACCCGCCGGGCCTCATAACCAGTGCGTTGACCTGGTGAGTGGGCAAGACAAAGGTGTTGGAGGCGGATAGCCCCACGACCAGGGCGGCCATCCGGGGATCTCCTCCGGCCATAACCGTCATATTCATACAGAGGGGGACCAGCAGGACAGTGGCCCCCACATTGGAAATCACAAGTGTGAAAAAAGAGGTCATGATGCCTACCACAGCGAGAAGCACAATGGGGGTGGGATGACCCAGTAACCCCAAGACCTTATGAGCAATAAAGGCCGCCGTCCCCGTCTTTTCAAAGGCAATTCCAAGAGGGATCAGCCCGGCCAATAAAAAGACCGTCATCCAGTCCACCGCGCGGTATGCTTCATCCACTGAGAGCACGCCAGTGATGATCATCCCCAATGCACCGGACATGAGGGCGACGGAGAGCTGAACCTTGAAGAAAATGATCTGAAACAGGGCTATCCCAAGCCAGGCCACGGCGAGTTTGGCCTTATGGGGTCGCATGATTTCGCCCTCAAGGGGGGTGGCAAAGGTGAGTGCTCTGGGTTGCGGCCGGTTTTTCAAGATATGGAATCTCTCCCACGGCCCCTGTAGCAGTAAGGTGTCTCCCATTTGCATCCGGATGCGCGTCAAGCCGCCATAATATACCCTTTTACCCTTGAACAAGGCCACAGGGTTGACCCCATAGAGTTCTTTGAAACTGATTTCACTCATGGTCTTACCGATCAATTCCGACCGGGGAGATACAACAGTTTCCGCCATTCCAGCATTGGTCCGGGACAGACTTTCGGCAAACACCTCAAGGCCGTCTTTGAGACGCCAACCATATTCTTCAACAAGTCTTCGGACGTTTTTCTCTCTTCCAACCACTGCAAGATCGTCATTTGCCTGGATTTCATCCGTACTCCGGGGCACAAAGTTTTTCTCCCTTTTCTCTGAATGGCTGATGGCCACCACAGTTACAAGAAACTTTGCCCTGATGCCCAGTTCTTCCAAGGTTTTCGGGCCACCGGAATTCTCTGAAACATGCAACTCAAAAATGGTTCCCAGCGCTCGATATTCCTCAATCAAGGAAGCGGTGATTCCTTTGTCCGCTTCTCCTCCCCCGCTCGGGAGGATGAATCTGCCAAATATCGTAAAATAGGCAATGGCACTCACAAGCAGACACAACCCGATTGGCGTCTGCGTAAATAGACTAAAGGGTTCTAGCTTTTTCGCTCCAAGGACCATGAGGTCGTTCAACAGGATCGTAGGACTGGCTCCTACCAAAGTAATGGTCCCCCCTATGATCGCACAAAAGCCCATCGGCATCAGAATTCGAGATACGGGCACCTCCATCCTCTTGGCGATACGCTGGGCCGCCGGTAGAAAAAGAGCCGCAGCTCCGATATTTTGCATCATACTGGAGATCAATCCAACGGTTCCGGAAATCAAGGTAATGACCCGTTTTTCGCTCCGCCCTGCCAGTTTTATGATGGGACCGGCCACCTGGTTCATCACGCCGGTCTTATCCAGTCCTGCTCCGATGATGATAACCGCAATAATGGAGCAAACCGCATTACTGCTCAGGCCAACAAAGGCCTCCTTAGGGGAAATGAGCCCGATAAGGGGGAGCAAGACCATCATGATGATCCCCACGACATCAACCCTGACCCACTCGAAGACAAAGAGAACAATCGCAAAGACAAGTACCATCATCGTCAATACCATTTCAGGTGTCATATGGAATACTCCTTTCCCTTCTACAATCTGATCCAGATCATCTCAGAGGACCAGGTGATTCTTCCGGCCGCTCGGTTTTTTTCTTATTTCCTTTTCTGAACCAGAAACACAAAAAAAATGCAAAAAAGATCAGCGCCAATGAAAAATAGAAATGAGCGTCCATTTTGTCCTCCTTGATTCCCATAAAATAAAAGCCTCCTCGTAAGTCGAAAAGTGAAAGGAGGCTGGGTACCTTTGCGGAAATAAATAGAAAACCGCAGGGAGTTCTATGTGCACGGGAATTCTCGCCGTCTACATAGACTAAGTACATGGTTTCATAAATACGGTAACGCATCTTGAAGAACTGGATTCCGGCTTTCGCCGGAGTGACAAAGAGGCCCAAGTGTCCGTCATTCCAGCGAAAGCCGGAATCCAGAAATATGTCACCGAATTTATGACCCAGAGCACTAAGATCTTAAAATCCTCGTCAAGTTCCTATATAGGGCCTCATTCAACCAAATATGGGATACGGGTCTTAGAAAAAATTCTTTTTTGGTTTATCGAGCATCGAGCATCCAGCATCGCGGAGCCTCCTCGGTTTGAGGCGAAGCTTCGCTAGAATCTGACAAGCTGTAAAACGATCCTTTGTCGCCAAGCTATACCATTGAATAGACAAACATCTCATGCCTTGGCCTTTCACCCTCCTCGGCCCTGTTCGCTATTTGTTCTTCCTCAGCCTCTGAAACCACAAATTCGATATCGGTATACTCTCGCTTGATCTCTTCGAGGGCCTCATCCGGTTCACTGAATTTGACCACATGAGAAAAAGAAACACCCATTTCTTCGGCTTGTTTCTGAAATAGGCTAACATTTCTTTTTGAGATGTCTCTAAATTCCTCACAGAGCTTGTTCCTTGAAAAAGACAGCAATTTGAAGCTCTCGCAGGATAGGGGGGCTGTATTTAAGGCCAGTATCTCGTAAGACATCCTTGCGGCCATCTCCAGGGAATAATCAATGATCTCCGTGGAGAACGTGCTCTCTCTTCCAACAACAAGCAGCTTTGCAGGAGTTTCTTCGCCCTCTTTTTCTTTGGTGATCAAGCCCGCGGCATGGTCTTGCTGGCCTGCTTCGGCAAATGCAATGGCCTCGTGGTACTGGTCCATTTTGCCTGTAAGCCTCGATATCTTATTGGTGAATCTTCCCAAAAATCTGGTCATCCTCTAATCCCTCCTGTCCCTGTCTTTCCACTGAATACTGATGATTACCCCCTCATCATCACCATGGGAGTCGATAGGTTCTTTCTGATTTCTCTGATCGCACTCCTCTTTTTGCTCCTGCTGGCGGCGTCATTACCCTCTTCTTTGGTCGCATCATAGATGGTGAGAACGATATCCCGGTGGTCACTCATATAGTCTGGAATCTCTTTTTCGGGACTTCCCAGTTTCATCGTCAAGTGACAGTGAACACCCGCCTTTTCCGATTCGGGGAGTAATCGGTTGATATTCTCTAGGGCCTGTGCCTTCATCTCCTTGGCCGTCTCGTGCTCACCCGCCTCGGCAAAGGTCGTCGCGATCATGGCGCCTTCCATATACCTTTTGGCATGACGCGACACTTGATGGGCCTTTTTTGCGTAGCTGCTATAGGTCTTCAGCCTGATGATCTGCAGGATATCCAGTTCTGTCCGAATGCGTTTGCAGAGTTCCACCGCATAGCTGAATACCCTTTTATCCGGCGTCATCCCGTCGATTGCCAGCAGGACCTTTTTCATCGTCCTTTCTCCTCTACCTTCAAAACGGATTACACCCTCTTAGGCCCTCAGCACCGGACGCTGCTCTTCGCGTCTTGTGCCCCTATATTTGATCCGTTTTCGATTTTTCTTCCTTGGCGAGCGATTGATCATCTCCAGGGCAGTCTCTTTTTCACCGGCCTCGGCAAACGTGGCCGCCATCATCCATTGATCAAACCTGTTAATCCTGGCTTTGATACCCAACATCTCAAACCGCCTCCTTTTTGCATCGTTATGACGTAACATCTCAAAGAACAGGGGGAAAGGTGTGGCATGGGGGTCTTTTTTTCTT
>CAZXCQ010000145.1:0-16050 GCA_964639275.1 uncultured Desulfobacteraceae bacterium
AAAATCGCCAATTGTCGCTATTCTAATACCCCGTCCGCTTGCGGCGGGGTAGTTTATTCTTTTGTCGTGGCGGAAAAGGAAAAATGCGGTTTGCCTTATAGAAAAACCTGGTAATCAGTTCCTTTTGAATGGTCAGGGTCTGGATCCACCTCCACAGGCATTCTTTTCCGCTCTCTGTCAGATAATACCGCCGTTTGGCAGGGCCCTTGTCGGGTGTATCCCATTCTGAGGAGAGCACCCCCCTCTGCTCCAGGAGTTTTAAATGCCGGTATAATCCGGTGATATTAAATGAAATTTCCAAGTCATCCATGTATTTCTTCAAAATATCCTTTAACTTATAGCCGTGAGCCCCCTGGTTGCTGTAAAGGGTCAAGAGTATCCATGGGGCGGTGAAATAAGTCATATTTTTTCCAGAACAGGGACAATCATCAAAACTAATGGACATGGTAAGATACCTCCCCAGTCATCTATTATACAAAGTATAATAGATAGAATGTGGTGTGTTCAATCGTCCAAAGGACTATTTTAGTGTCAAATTGGGATGATTTATCTTTGGTGATGGAAATACCGATTTATTGACGATCTGAAAGACGATATCTTCCTGTTGCCTCGTCTTTCAAGAGATGATAGAAGAAAAGGTTTAAGATGATGACTGATGGCCCTTTAAGGAAGAGAATCAAAGCCAGGGCCTCTGACCTTCGGTTCGTAGATCGTGGCATTTTCGCCAGTGAAAAATAGGAACTGATGAGTAAACTCCATAAAAACTTGCCTTTCAAAGTTGGGACAACCTCAATGGTATTTGGAGAAGATCTGTTAGAAAATACATGGAATTTGGCAGAACTTGTGGATCATGTCGAAATTATTCTGTTTTATACTCCCACCCTCCACAATATTCCTGGGCCTCGAGAGATTCGCATGCTAGAAGAAATGAAAGGACAGAAAGACGTCGTATTTTCAGTTCATCTTCCAACCTCCTTAGAGATAGCATCCCCCGATAAACGGAGACGAGATGAATCGGTTCAACTTGCAAAAGAACTCTTTGTCAAGACATCAAGACTCAATCCAACCCATTATATCCTTCATATCCCCTTTTCGCCGCCCACCCTCGTTTCGGTTCCAGGGCTATACTTTACCAAGCAGAATACACAGACCTGGGGTGAATGGACTAGCCGCGCCCTGAATTCCTTGGAGACGCTCCATAAAGGAATAGGGGGGAGCAACAGATTACTTGTTGAAAACATCAATTACTCCCCATCCTTTCTGGAGCCTTTTTGGAAAAAGGGCCTATGCGAGTTCTGCTTGGACCTTGGGCATCTGATCCTCGGAAAGGAAGACGTGCCTGAATCCATAAAGCAGTATTTGAATACGGCACGGGTTATTCACATTCACGGTGTGAGGGGGTATGAAGAGCACCTGAGCCTTTCGGTTCTGCCAAAGATTCAATTGCATAGATGGCTGAGGCATCTAATAGAGAGTGGTTTCCAAGGAGTGATAATCTTGGAAGTATTTACTCCAGAAGACCTCGGAGAGTCCATGGACATTCTTCTTGAGTCATTGTCTCTTGCCATGGGAGAGTAGAAGGATCTTCGGATATGGTTGATGTGCAGGAGGGGACTCGATCTAGCAAAACAGCGGGCGCGGCCCTCGCCTGTGATCAACCGAGCCAAAGACCGGAAACTGCTATTTCTCCAGTTCCTCCTTAACGGCCAGCCCCATTTTTTCAAAGGTGTATGGCTTCTTTATGTACTTTCCCGCACCCAGTTTCTGAGCGATTTTGACCTCGTCTGTCTCGGAAAACCCGCTGGCTATGATCGCCTTTTGGCCAGGACGGATCTTGATTATCTTTTCGTATGTCTCCCGGCCGTTCATTCCCTCGGGCATAATCATATCAAGGACGATGAGATCCACAGGCTGCTCCTTGATATACTCAACAGCCTCCTCTCCACTTGAAACCGCCTCAGGACTGTAACTCAGCTTGTTCAACAACTCACACGCAATCTCTCTTTGCCTCTCTTCGTCATCAACAACCAAGACCTTTTCTCCGTGTCCGAGATAATCTTTCACGGAGACCTCTTTCTTTGCAGCAGACACCTCCTCCCTGGTCACAGGAAAGTATAGTTCAAATACGGTCCCTTCCTCACCGCTCCTTATGTTTATGTATCCCTCATGATCCTGGACCGTATTCCAGACAGCAGCCAGTCCCAGACCCGTCCGGGTTCTGCCCATCACCCTCTTGGTATAGAAGGGCTCAAAGATCCTCTCGAGGTCCTTTGGAGATACGCCGGACCCGTCGTCTAATACACTCAGTACGGCGTACTCCCCCTGGTGTACATGTTCATATCCTCTTAGAGGCTGATCCAGATATCGGTTCTCGGTAGATATGGTGACGGTACCGCCACCTTCGATAGCCTCTGAGGCGTTGGTGACGAGATTTATCAAGGTCTTTTTGATATGGGACGGGGAACCATTTACATTCAACAAACCAGGGTCAAGGTGGGTCTTGAAGGTAACAAATGAATGAAATCCTTTCAGTCTACTGTGTTCAGGTGAATCGAGATATTCTTTGACAGCGACATTCAAGTTCAGGACCTCTTTGCTGCTGGCAACCCCCCTGGCTACGGTCAGCAAGTCCGCGACCACGTCGGCAGCCCTTAATCCCGATTCCTGTATCGTCTTTATGGGTCGCGTTAGGGGGTTGTCTTTAGAGAGATCCATCAATAGCAGTTCGGGGTAGGTTACAATCCCAGAGAGGATATTATTTAAGTCATGGGCAATACCGCCTGCCATAAGGCCAACGGCTTCCATCTTCTGGGCGCGTTGGAGTTGGGCCTGCATCTTTTCCTTCTCCTCCTCAGCCCGTATCCGATCTGTTATGTCCCGAGCGATGGTACATATGACCTTACGGTTTTGCCAGATGTACGAACTACACGTCGACTCCACGATCACGGCCGTCCTATCCTTTGTCTTGTGATGCTGAACCGGGACCCTAACTACCCGTTGATCTGCCAATTGCCTCACGATTCCGGCTGTTTTTTCCTCCTCTGTACTCAGGGCAGTGATCTTCATTGTCAAGAATTCATCACGGGTGTATCCATACAACGCTTCCGCTGCCGGATTGACATCCAGGAACTGCATCGTTTCCAGGTCTGCAATGGTGATTGCGTCTTCCTCATTTTCAAAGATCTGGCAGTATTTTTCTTCACTCTCACGCAAGGCCTCCCTCGCCTTTTGCTGCTCTTGCAGCCGGGCGTTCAATTCGCCATGGAGTCTGGCATTTTCAATCGCAGCTGCCGCCTGGAATCCGAAAATACTCAAGAGCAGCACGTCATTCTCTGTAAAGGGGGTGCCATCAACCTTGTTAATGACTTCCAGGACACCAATCAATTTGGCTCTTGATTTAAGCGGGACACAGACAATGGATTTTGTCTCAAGTCCGGTTATATCATCAATCTTTGGATAGAATCTCGGGTCCTCATCCACACAGGGAACCAGGGCAGGTTTCCCGAGCTTGGCAACCCAGCCTGCAATTCCTTTGCCGGGGGGTAGACGGATGTCAGTCAATTCGTCGGCCTTTGGACCCGTCGGCACGCTAAAGACCAACTCGCCAGTTTCTTCATCAAGCAACATCAGGGTGCTGGCAACCGAATTGGTCACCCGGTTTACATTTTTCATGATAAGATGTAATACCTTGGCCAGATTGAGAGAAGAGCTGACAAGAGAACACATCTCGATTGCAGCACCCAGTTTTTCGTTTTCCAAGAATTTATATACACTTATGGATCTGTCCTGCTCCTTTAATGCCCTCTCAAGCTGATTCGTTGTGGCATACCCCATATCAATCAGTATCTGGCCGAGCATGGGGGGTTTATCTGTGTCAGCGGTGAGTCGCGCATCCGAGACCAGACTCACGGTGGGCACTTTTTTTAACAATATTTCTTCTTTGATTATGATATGTTGTCTTTGGAGTGCCTCGTTCAGTTGTTGGCTTGTGACAAATCCCATCGAGATCAGTATTTCACCCAGGAGCTTTTTGAGAATCATCAGTATATCCCCCCGTTAGGCTACTTGATGAATCGCGGAATCTTCCCAGAAGAACCCCTTACACCCCCTTGCTTTCGGCTTATGCCTCAGGCAGAGCATTTACAGATCACGTATCATCTTTGATTCGAGTACCACAGGGAGAGCTCTTGTGGACTTCATTGGTCACACCAGCGTTGAATGTGAAGAATGTTCAGGGTATTTCGGAAGTTTCTTATTCAGGATAGCAAAGGAGATGCAAATGTCAAGAAGGTTTTGATAAGGCACAGCAGGCCAAAGACCGGCAGATCATGGTTTTTCCCTTCCTTCAAGGTATTCAAAGGCATACGTGGCGGCCCTTGCGCCATCGGCGCATGCCGTAATGACCTGCCGCATATCCGTATCTCTCACATCACCTGCTGCAAAAAGCCCGGGAAAGGAACTCATGAGTTTTCTGTCGGTCTTGATATATCCTTCGGGGGTCTTTTCAAAGGGGATCTCTAAGACCTCCAGATTGGGGCCCCATCCAATAGCCATAAACACACCCTGTGTTGGTATTTCTCTCTTTTCCCCTCCCTTTGTGGATATGATGGCACCTTCGATTTTGTCTTTACCCTGGTAGCCCACCACTTCTGCATTCAAGATGAACTCAATGTTCTTCTTTCCCTCGAGGGTCTTTCGCATGACCGCTTCCATCTTGAGCTTGTTGCCGCGATAGATCACGATCACCCGCTCAGCAACCTTTGACAAAGAAAGTGCCTCCTGGCCAGCCATATTCCCGCCTCCCACCACCACGAGTGTCGCATTCCTGTTTCGGAAAAGGGGGCCATCGCACAAGGAACAGAAATAGACGCCTTCTCTGTTTGCGTCTGGAACGTCCAATGATCTCGGTATTACACCACATGCCACAATGGCGGTCGATGCGCAATATTCCTGGCCGCTGGCGTCAGTTCCCATAAAACGCTCATTATTGTGACGCAATCGCTCCAGACGCGTCATGGGGAAGAATGCCCCCTCTCCCTGGGCCTGCCCATAGATAGTGGCCCCGAACTGGGCACCTGGCACGCCTCCCACAAAACCGGGAAAATTCATCAGCTTCTCAATCATGTAAAGGTTACCACCGGGGATGTCTCCGAAGACCACCACCTTCATTCCCAGCCGTTGGCCATAGATGGCAGCGGTCAACCCTGCCGGCCCGGACCCTGCAATCATCAGATCATATTGATTTTCTGACATGGTTGTTTCCCCTAGCCTTATTGCTCGATCTATTTATCTTCGGTGGCAGACAATGGCTGAAACGTGCCCAGGTTTGACCAATCCCCGGTCTTTGAAGCCTGTTCAATCCCTTCCATGGACTCGGGGGGCCCAATAAAGACCACCACATTCATGTGGTTAATGCGATCCTTCGGAATCTTGGATCCTTCGATCGTCCATTCCCCCATGACATAGTTAAAGAGGTAGATCTTACCCTTTTCTTCCACGAAGCCTTTTGCGCGGACGACCGACGGAGGTAAACCCTTGGCCATATCTTTGACCTGCTCAAGGTCGACACCAGACCAGTGATAGGTTGTGGATACAAGCAGGTCCGGAGGCGTGATCTCCAGGTCCGGGCTGTCCAACAGGTCGTCAATGAACCGATCAAGTTTTTCTTCGGACATGACAGGAATCCTGGCGGTCATAGGAGAGAAATCCTCAACCCTTTTTTCGGCCCCCTCATCTGGTAAGAAGAACTCCTTCAATGGGATTTGGGCGTAGGTGGTTTCAAAAAATACCGGTTCTGGATGAAACTGGTAAATCACCTTTTTTGTCTCCGCAATGGTCTCGAGTGATGCAAGGTCGGTCTTGTTGATGATAAAGACCGTTGATGAGGCTATCTGCTTTTCCAGTGAGGCGTATGCACCATAGGCATCCAGGAAGTGGGCAGCGTCAACCATACAGAACTGTTCTACAAACTGGAAACGGTTGTTGAATATGGGAAGTTTCAGATCCTTTTTGAGGTCTGAAGGGTTTGCAACACCTGTGGATTCGATCAGAAGGACATCGGGCTGAACAGTGGTGTTAAGTTCATAAAGACCTTTGATGAAATCTGTCTTTACACACACGCAAAAGATAGATCCCTTACTGATTTCCATCATGTCCAGTTCTTCGCCTTCTATCAATGTCCCATCCACCCCGATCTCGCCAAACTCGTTCATCAGGATGGTCAGCTTCTTGTCCTTGGGGAATGAGGCGATGACCCGGTTTAGGAATGTAGTTTTCCCGCTTCCCAAGAAACCGGTAATAAGATAGACACGCGTTATGTCAGACATCGTTCAGATGTTCTCCTGTATCTTCTCTTTGACTTCCTCAACAGAAAGGACCCTGCCCACAGAAACCACTTTGCCGTCTATGACAAGGCCGGGGGTCATGAACACCCCTTTTTTGGCAAAATAGTTGACGTCAGTTACCTTATTCACCTCGATTTCAGCCGAAAAAGCGAGATCTGAGACAGCAGAAACAGTATTGTCATAAAGCTCTTCGCATCGCTTACACCCCGGACCCAGTACTTCAACCTTCATTTTGCTTCCTCCTCTATCAAGGCCTTGGCTTTGCCTTCAGCCCCATAGATCCTCAGGGGATTATGGCAAAACTTGCACACCCCGAGAGATTCCCCTGGTTTTTCCAGCTTCATCCATAGTTCGGCATAAATCCCCATGTCTTTCGAATCGATTTTGCCAACCAATTGTTCCGGCTCTTCCAGTCGTCTGATACGATCAGATTTTCCACAATAAGGGCACCTGATACCAAAGAGGGCCATATCTGCTTTTGGCAAGCCGCGGTCCATGACAAATTGTTGTAGTCTCAGGACTTCTTCGTTGAATTGCATTTGTCCTCTTACTCCTTGAAAAAAGCTACCCCGCCAAGGTTATGGGGTTTTCCGGAACCCGTATACCCCAGCGGGTTTTCGAGAAGTCATTCTCCAATGATTGTAACACCTTAGCTTTGTGAAGGCCGGGCAACGGAGATTCCGCTTTCGGGCGTATGACTCGCCCGTAAGAGAGCGTAAAGAAATCACGTGCCATAGGAAGAAATAGGGGACAAAACCCCTCTTGCCCTTTACAAGTACCGATTTTGAAAAAACCTAAACTGATACGAATGATTTTTCCTTTTTTGGATTGGTGTAAATAGATCAGCCCACAACGAATCAGATCAGCATCTAGGCGCCTAACAGGCCGGATTTTTCCAATGCTGATTCTATTGCATCCACCAGTTCATAATGGGGGGGAATGGCATCGAAAATGAGCTCTCCGTCAATAAAAAGCGAAGGTATGGGTGCACATCTCAATCGCTTTTTTAGTTCCTCTTCCCCGTAAAGAGAGACTGAAAGTTCATAAAAGCGACGGGCATGTCTTCTACTTTTTGTGTATTCAACCTTGGTAAACCGAATGGAATCACCATATTTCGGAATCACCTGCTCAACCGCTTCGGCCATATACTGGCATGAAGGGCAGTGATCTCCCTGATGAATGATTTCGATATGAATAGGTCGTTTGGACGTCATCCCCTACGTCTGTAATCGCCGCGCAAAGTTACAATAGGGGCCCCGAAAGGGGCCCCTGATCTGAGATTACCTATTTTTCTATTTTGGAATCTACGCGAGTTGACTTGCCTGCTCCGGCCTTTGCAAGATTCTCCTGGATCTTGTCAAACTCAAATCCATGATCACGGAGCGAGATGATGCGGTTCTTCATTGCCTCGGTAGGCGCACGTTTCGCCATCTCATCGATGAGTTCCTCATATTGAGGGATGATGCTTTCAAAGACCAGATCTCTCTCGATGCAGATGGTTGGTAAAACCCGCCCTTTCAATTCCAGGAACTTACCGATTCCATCTTTGTTCTTAATAGACCATTCGGTGTATTCAATCATCTCCTGAACATCTTTGGGCAGCGCTGCGATGGATTCCATCATATACCCACAGGCCGCGCACTGGACACTGTCCAGAGTCAGAACATCTATGTTTATTACATCTGCCATATATCGTATCCTCCTTTCTCAGGGCGTTTTACCAAGACTCAGGATACTTGGCGTAATACTGATAGTACCAGTCCTTGGCCTCAATGGCTTGATCCATATGTTCCACCGGAACATCGTATGGCATGTCTCACCCAGGGGCGAAGGTATAGCCGATATGGCCACCCGCTGCCAGACTGACAATGGCATCCTCTCTCGGGGAAAGGAGTCCGAGGCTCAAGGCCAGCGTCAGTTTCAGATTCCCCCCAAATCCCACGCCATACTTATGCGCCAGGTCACGGATAAAGTTCAAGTTCAACTGCTCATCAATGGCAAAGCCGTGTGTCCCGATCTTGCACACGTCTTCCATGACCTTTGTGGCGTCACCGCAGATAAAGAATGATGAGGTCAGGCCTGCGTCGTGAATCACCTTGATGGCGGCCTGGGAGTTCGGAGTGACATACTCCTGGAAGGTCTGGGATCTGATTTGTGAGGCCACAGGGTCCACAATGGCGATAATCTCACACCCCATCTCGGCATAAAATCCGGCTGCTGCAGCGCCTACTTCTCCGGCAAACTTACATACCTCTGCGGCGAATCCCGGGTTTTTGTATACGTCTGTAAAAATGCGCACACCGGCCAAGTGGGAGGCCAAGGTCAAGGGACCGCAATAGAGTCCCATCAGCACGCAATCCAGCTCATCCAGTTGGGGTTTGGCGATCTTGGCGGCCTCAAAGAGGACCGGCCATCGCCCCGATTCCTTGGTAGGGATCTGGAGCCCGGCGTCGGCAGGCGTTCTGTCAGAACATGGATGGGTCTGAACTGATGGAACATTATCCTCCCACCATTTCAGTTCACATCCTACAGAATTGGCCTCAACTGAAAGATCAAATACCAGGGGGATCCCGTCTGCTTTGTATCTTTTTGCCGCATTAACCACCCCTTTGGCCAGAAGTTCTGGATCTTTCAACATCTTGTCTGCAGGCTCATTCATGAGAAAGGCACAGTGAACTCCTGCATAGGGTACCCACGGGGGATCCTCAGTTCTCTTTCCCCTATAAGCATCGATCAACTTCTGCTTAGCCATGTATAACCTCCTTGTTGTTTGTATGTTAGGTTCCTTGGTGTGTACACACCTCCCCACATCCTAAAAAGTATTTCACCCCCTTTCTTTGGCTTGGTCACGCCAGGTTATTTCGTGTGGATGATCTGCTTCACAGCCTCTCGCCCGATTAATATCTTTTCTGATCATATCACCCATTCCTCGGGTTTCAAAAGGTTAAAGTATAACAATTATTCAAATTTGATCAACACGTCTCTGGGGAGTGCCATTTCCATCGCCACTTCAACTGCCTTAAGCACAGCCACCGGAACAGGGCACGATGGGTGACACCCCGCCTGTTGAGCAAGAAGATAAACCGGGTTTCGTGTCAGCGGCCTAAACAGCTCTTCCAGACTGATCTCCGTTATGCTCTTGGAAAGCCGTTGGATCTGCTTACACTCTGAACCCATGATTTTTATGGACACGAGGCCGGAACTCCTCCTGGCCTCAATGATACAGGAAAAACCGCATATGCCGGGCTCTGTGGCCACCCGTGTAACATTATGTTTGGGCTCAGGTTCGGTCTCCACATCCCCCCGTTCGTCAAAATGGGCCAATCCTCCACCCTATTTCTGGTCAAGAATTTCAGAGGAAACCAGATCCACCAGATGAGGAAACTCATCTTTCATATGTGGTATTTGCATGGCCTCCATAAACTGTTGTTGAAAGTCCCTCTCAACCGTCAGCTCTATGTATTCCACATTGCGAGATACCCAGTTGGCCTCTACACGTTTTTCCCGGTTCAGCAGTGCGGCCCTGCACCCGTCTCCTGCGGCATTACCCACAGAAAGGATCTTTTCAATTTCACAGTCAGGGAAAAGCCCCATGATCAAGGCCTTTTCGCGGTCGACGTGGGTCCCGAAGGCCCCGGCAATCTTTATCTTGTCCATCGTGTCCATACCCATTCGGCGCATCATCAGTTTGCACCCGGCATGGAGTGCCCCTTTTGCCAGCTGAATTTGCCGCACGTCTCGCTGGGTAATCACGACGTCCTTATTGATACTCGTCTCCTCAGCCCAGGCGAGAACAAATTCCGGTTGGTTGTTTTCCGAGTTTATGCGGAAACGATTCGATTTCTGCTCTTTGCTAAACGCGCCGCTCTTGGTAACGACACCCGCACGGTATAGCTCTGCCAGCACATCCAGAATCCCAGACCCGCAGATGCCCTTGCATTTCATATCCTTTGGTTCAGAGTACTTCCGCCAGGCGTCTCGACCAATGACCTTGTAGTCCACATCGTGGGTTTCCGGATCGATCTTGATCCGCTCAATGGCCCCCGGGGCTGCCCGCATACCAAACTGGAGTTGCGCTCCTTCAAGGGCAGGCCCTGTGGCACAGGAAGAGGATATCATCTTTTCCTTGTTCCCAAAGACCAGTTCACCATTGGTCCCGATGTCGATAATGAGCTGGATATCGTCTGACTTGTAAGGCTCCTCCGCGATCAATACGCCCACGTTATCAGCGCCCACAAAACCCGCCTCGTTGGGGAGGACAAAAACGTAGGCCGAAGGGTTGATATTGATACCCAGGTCCCTTGTCTTTATGTCCAGGCTGTGGTGAATCACCGGTGGAAAGGGGGCAAGCCCCACAAATTCCGGGTTGAGCTGGAGCAGGATATGATGCATGGCCGTGTTGCCCCCAATGGTTATATCTTCAATGTCTTCGCGGGAAAGACGAAGATAGGTCTTTCCTTCCTCAGGCACCTCTACCCACTCTTCTGGCCCTTCCTCTCCCTTTTTCCTCTTCTTTTTTTTCTTTGGTGGATGCGTGTTTTTGACGGCCTCACCAATGAGCCAGTTGAGACCCTCGATAATATCGTCGCTCATCCTCTTGAGCCCATCTTCCGTGGTCATATGGAAGGTGATGCGGGCCATCACGTCTTCACCATATTTGCATTGGGGGTTCATCAGAGTAACCGTATCGATTACCTCCATGGTGGTGAGATCGCAAAAGTACCCGGCCACAGTGGTTGTCCCCACATCGATCGCGAGTCCATAGGCATGCTCTGACTTGCCCGGCCTCACCCGGATGATCTCCTGGTCCATCCAGACGCTTACAGTCACCTTCCAGTCCCCATCCCGAAGCGCAGTGGGCAGTTGCCGCAAACAATGGATGTCAATCTTGAGATCCGTGAGTCCATAGTCTCTTTCTAGTTCGCGGCAGATCCGTTCAAAGTCGCCCGTGGGCTCCTCAAAGATAGGTGGATTAACTTCAACGTAGTATATCTTTACAGCCGGGTTATGGTCTATGTGGATATCTCTGGCCTTCTTGCTCACCACTTGCTTCCCGGCCCGGGACTCCTCGGGCACAAAGATCAGGACATCTCCTTTCACTTTGGCTACGCAACCCAGCCGGTAGCCGGAGTTCTTCTCTTCGGCATTAATGTACTTGTTCTCTTCCTCCTGCCAGGGACTCAGATGGGCCTTTGAGGACTCTATCCCGAATTTTTGGAAAAATCCCTCTTCGACACGAATCTTGCATTTTCCACAAACCTTTTTTTCCCCGCACAAGGACTCAATGTCCACTCCCAGCAGCCTGGAGGCCTCGATCAAGGTTACATCTTTTGGGACCTCCCCCCGTCGGCCTGAGGGTTGAAAGATCACCATGGCCTTGTTATCTTCCATTCAGCTATATCCTCCTTCATGCTTAATGCCTTCACAAATGGCCATCAATAAGGATGGCACAACACTCCCGTCACGGAATAGATGGGCTCCTTCCAATGCCGTCAGATCTAAATCCGCCCGGTCAGTCCCGCATGTGCGGGACAGGGTCAGCGCGGGAATCTCCTCAAATGGGTGTGGTCCAGGGTTCCAGCCAGTGGAGAATTCTTGCTCTCACTTCTGCTTTTCGTATTCCCTGAGCCTGGCGATCATCTTGATACCCTCCTGCACCGCATTGCCTGCAGACTCGGCGTAGCCATCGGCTCCAAAGAGATTGGCCACATCCTGTGTTACCGGTGCCCCACCCAGCATGATGGCCACGTTGGGGTTTTTTTCCTTGATCATCTTGATCACCTTTTTCATCCCCAACATGGTCGTGGTCATCATGGCTGACATGGCTACCACCTCGGCATCGGTCCGCATCTGCTCTTTGACAAAATTCTCAAGGGGAACGTCACGGCCCAGATCGTAGACCTCCCAGCCAGCCACATCAAACATCATCTTTACCAGGTTCTTACCGATGTCGTGGACATCACCCTGAATACTGCCTATGACCACCTGGCCGATTGCGCCCCCTTCCTGCTTTGGGACGTGTGGCCTCAGTATATCCAGACCCCCATAGAGGGCATCCGCGCACATGAGCACCTCGGGGACAAAATACTCATTACGTTCATAGAGATCACCCACCACCTCCATTCCGGCAGCCAGACCATCCATGATCATCTCAAGGGCCGGATAACCCTCGTCCACGGCCTCCTGGGAGGCCTCTTTTACCTGATCTTCCTTATAGTTGATTACACCGTCTTTTAGCAGCTCCAACAACTCTTCTCTGGTCGCCATGTCCTTTCTCCTCCTGTCTTCTCCTTTTCTTTGATTACATCCGTCCAACGGCAGGCGTCGGTCCGGTCTTATATCCCCTTACAGTGTTTTCTATGGCGCGAAGGTTATCTTCTTTGATGTCGGGCCACAGGTCACAGCCGGGCCAAACCGCATCAACCTGTGCGTCAATATTGTCTTTAATACCCTGGATGGCTTCCTCTACCGTTGTTTCTTCGGCGCAGGGAAGCTTGAATACATCAAAGTTACCGACGATCAGGGCATCGTTACCCAGTTTCTTTCGTGTTTCGATCAGATTGTTCTTTATGTCAAAACTGACGGCCTGACCCCCGGAATCTTGGACGGCCTGCCACATCATCTCTACCAAAGGATCTGTTGATCCGCAGATGTGCAGCACCTTCGGAGGCCTCCATCCTGACATAATCCGCGTCAACCGGGGCTGGATAATATCCTTGAACGTCCGAGGGCTGAGAAGATCTGCTGCTACCCCGGGCTCCCGGAGCGTTATAAAGTCCGCACCTGCCTCTTGAAGTGCCTTTCCTATGTTAATGATGATGTCCGAGAATTTGTCTAAGATGTCCTCTACAAGTTCTTTTTGTTTAAAGACACCCTTTAGTACCTTGTCCAGTTCAATGGTCTGGCCACACTGGGTAAAGGGACCCAATTGCCAGGCGCCCACGGCCAGTTCCGGGGCCTCTTTCTTAATAATCTTTATTGCCTCGGGGAGGATGTTTAAGGGATACTTCTCCATGATATTGTCAATATCATCCTGGGTAATCTTTACATCATCCAGTTCAGTCCAGTTTTTGTAAGGGATGGTGGGATACAGGATGTCCTCCGAGTCCTCGTAAAGGCTGATCTCATTTCCCAGGGCCTCGGATTCCATGCACATGTCGTAGGGGATCACCACGGAGTCCAGATGGAACATTCGGGCTGATTCGATACCCGCAAGGGCCATCTTTTCTGCGTTCCTGTGGACACTCGGGAAATTGTATCCCAGCTTCTTGATGGCAGGCAAAAGCACCATACCCATCCCTGTAAAAAACGGCATCCTATCTAGAGGTTCATGATCAAAAAAACGCTTTACTCTCTCTATTGGACTCAACTCAGCCATAACAGACACTCCTTTCAAAAAAATGTGTTCAAAAGCCAATCAGCAATTCTCTGCCAGGTCTTCGTTATTCCCTCCTTTCATATCTCTTCAAACCCCGGGTTTTCTGTTTGTAAAGCAAAGGAGCAGCTAAAGCCCGCTTGCCTCGTATCCTTCCAGTCCCCTTCTCAGAATAGCACCGGCGAAAACAAAGACATCTCTGCAATCGGCGTTATAGGCATCTTGAAAGAACAAATATAAACTTACTCATATATGGACTCACCAAATTGTTGAAAATCGTCTAAGAGACGATTTTTTGGGAGAAAATAGACGATTTTCCGTTTTATACGGCGATTGTCACTACCCGGTAACAACGCAGGCATCGCTCAGCCTCGGTCACGGCATCAGGATTTGAAAAACCCTGTTCTATTTCTCCAAAGCTGGACATCCTGGCTTCGAGAGGTATCTTGGTCAGCTTTCTTCTCTCCATCGTCTCTACCTTTTGTTTTATCTTCTCATTCGGGTCAAAGATCCCTATGGATTTGAATAGGCTGTCAAAATAGTCGTCATTGTCCGGCCCAGGAGGCAAGTTGTTGATAAAGCGGTCAATACTAATAGCCGCCTTTCTGCCACTGGCTGCCGCTTCCACCACCGATTCAGGCCCATAAACCGCGTCCCCGCCAGCAAAGACCCACTCCAGGTCAGTTTGAAGGGTCAGTGGATCCACCTGCATTCCCTCAAGAACGTCTGATTCCGCACTCTGGCCGATAGCCAAAATGACGGTATCCACCGAGAGTGTTTTCAGCTCGGTCTCGTCATATTGGGGATTAAAGCGGTTGTCTTTATCAAAGACACTTGTGCAGCGCATAAATTCCACCCCGGTTACCTTGCCGTCTCTACCATCAATCCTTTTGGGGCCAAAGGAGTTGATAATCTCCACCCTTTCTTCACCGGCGCCTTCAATTTCGCGTTCCCAGGCCGGCATCTCTTCCCGGGATTCCAGGCAGACCATGGTCACCTTGTCGGCACCGAGGCGGATGGCCGTTCGGGCCACATCGACCGCCACATTGCCACCGCCCACCACGATTACCCTCTTGCCCAGTTTTACCTCCCTCCCCAATGCCACATCCCGGAGAAGTTCAATCCCCGGAATCACCCCGTCCAGGTCTTCCCCTTCAACACCAAGTCGGCGGGTGCCATGGAGTCCCACAGCCAAAAATACCGCCTGGAATCCTTCACTTTTCAGGCTGTCAAGGGTGATCGCCTCACCAAGTGAGAGCCCGGTTTTTATGGTGATGTCCATTTTCTCAAGGGCCTCGATTTCGCTGGCGAGAATATCCCGGGGCAGAGAGTATTCTGGAATTCCCACGGCCACCATGCCGCCGGGAACCGGTAGTTTTTCAAAAACCGTTATCTGATGCCCTCTTAGGGCAAGATGGTAGGCACAGGTAATGCCGGCCGGACCCGCGCCGACAACCGCAATTCTACCGGTCTGTTTCGAAGGCGTTATCTCATTCTGCGCTCCTTTGTTTGTGGATGATTCGTGATCCGCGACAAAGCGCTTGAGAGACATTATGGAGATCGGCTCATCCACAATAGCGCGTCGGCAATGATCCTCGCATGGACGGATACACACGCGGCCTACCACACCGGGCAATGGCAGCCGTTCGCGGATCACGGCAAGCGATTCGGCGAACTTGGCATCCTTGATCAACTCAACATACCTGGGGATATCGAGATGAATCGGGCAGGCATCCATACAGGGGGCGGTCAGTTTTGAATAGTATGTGGCGGTTGTTGCGGGCTTTTTACCGCCTATGGCCTGTGAAAAGTCGTCAGCAAAATATTTCAGGGCGTGCAAGAGGGGAACGGGTCCGGCCTTGCCGATGGTGCATTTTCCTGCATCTACGACGGCTTCAGCAGAGGACTGCAAAAACTCCAAGTCCTCTTCCGTGGCCTCCCCGTTTGAGATGTCTTGAAAGACCTCCAACTGCTCTGCCCAGCCCGTCTTACAGTAGTTACACTTGTCGCATGTCTTTGAATGGTCATGGTTGGCCTCAAGATATGCCCGGAGCAGATCAATGATATTGACGTCTTTCGACCGGAGAATGATTCCCCCCCAACCCAACAAGCCCAGTATCTCCTGGTCCTGCCTGAAACATTTGGGCAATTTTACGTGGTCTACGGGTTCATAGGCCTGGGGTTCTTTTCCGCGGTTGTCAATAATCCGGTCTCCCCATGAACAAAAAAGTATGTCGTTCATGATCTCCTCTCCGTAACCAAAAGGCTCGTAACGCTGTATGCGTTCACAGGTTCCGGGTTCAGCGTTCAGGGTCAGGGAAAATGACAAGA
>CAZXCQ010000146.1:0-15837 GCA_964639275.1 uncultured Desulfobacteraceae bacterium
CATACACAAAGGGCCGCCCTCCATCAAGACCGAAAACTCCCGTCCCACCGTCTGGATCTATGTTGACCTAAAAGGAGTGGATGTGGGGTCGTATGTCAAGAAGGCGAAAGATGTCGTTTCACGTCGGGTGGAGCTCCCAACGGGTTATTCCATTGTATGGTCCGGGCAGTACGAATATATGGAGAAGGCCCGAAGGACGCTAAACATGGTCATACCCCTCACATTAGTGGTCATTTTTGTGCTCCTTTATATGCACTTTCATAATCTTTCAGAGGCCGCTATTGTTATGGCAAGCCTTCCTTTTGCGCTTGTGGGAGGGATTTGGCTCCTATATCTCTTGGATTACAATCTCTCAGTGGCGGTGGTGGTCGGATTTATCGCCCTGGCGGGCCTAGCGGCCGAAACAGGGGTTGTAATGCTCGTTTATCTCGACGAGACATTTGAGCGCCGCACTCTGGCGGGGAAGATGAAATCAGCGGAAGACCTCCGGGAGGCCATCATGGAGGGAGCAGCAGAGCGGGTCCGTCCCAAACTCATGACGGTTTCCACCACGCTCATTGGGCTTCTCCCGATCATGTGGGGCACCGAGACAGGGTCACAGGTCATGAAACGAATTGCAGCCCCCATGGTGGGGGGGCTTGTCTCCTCCGCCATACTGACCCTGGTGATCATCCCGGCGGTCTATGACATTTGGAAAAACAGGGGGCTCAGGAAAGGAGTGAAATCGTGAAGCTGAAGTGCATTGCATTTTTCGCGGCTATTCTTGTCAGTGTTGCCTTGACACTCTGGTGTACTACTGAAAATCAGGCCTTTGGGGCAGATGATGAGAGGCGGGTCGGTACCCAGATTCATCAATCCGTGGTTGAGGGGTACCGATTGGAGTACCGTCTGGTTGAGCTTCCAGGTCAGGAGATCCTGCACCTGATGGTCTACATCCAGGATCCGGAAGGAGGCAACATCGGCCAGGCGAAGGTAGGTTTCTTGGTAATCGGCCCTGATGGCACTAAGCAGAAAGTCATGGCAATGGGAATGAAAGGGGCCTTTGGGGCGGACGTGGATCTTCGGAAAAAGGGGCAGTACACAATAAAGACCAAGGTCGTCACCAGCGAAAAGACGTTGATTGACAAATTCGTCTATGAATCCAAGTAAGGAACTCTATGGCAATCAAGAGCCTGCAACGACGTGTTTCTCTCCTGCTATTGCTTCCCGTGGCCCTGGTCCTCTTTCTCACCGGTTTTTTCGCCTTTCTTTATGCCAAAGAGAGCCTGCTCGGTGAGTGGCGAGAGGCATCGATACTCAAGCTCCAGAGGGCTGCCCATTATATTGATATGCGGCTGGGCCGGCCGATCAACTGGGTTGAGATGTTTCACAAGACATCGGAGAGCCGGGGTGAGTTTGCCATTCAGGAATGGGTGCTCAGGCAATTAAGGGACTTGGAAGGCGTCGCCAGTGTCAGTCTTAGGTGGGCAGCTAATCGAAACGCCGGGCATATGCACATGCCGATGATGGAACGTGGATTCCATATGGACAGACGGGAGATGATGCACTTTCACAGGGCGGAGATCTCGGAAGTGACTCCCCCGCGATATGATGCAGAGACCGGGCAAGAGACGGTGACCCTCACTTCTGATCTTCTGGACGAATCCGGCCGCCTCGTGGGGAGACTCAAGGTGGGAGTCCGTTTCGCCTATCTGATGCAGGACATTCTCAAACTCGGATGGTGGCAGGGTGATAAGGCATGCCTGGTAGATGATTCAGGCCGATACCTTGCCCATACTGAGGCCATGATGAACGGCCGCAGGAAACTGGGCGAAACAGAGGACCGATTGGAGCAGGCTGTTCTGAAAGAGATAAAACAAAGGCCTTATGGCACCATCATGGGTGCAGGATATCCGCCCCACGAGGTAACCGGGTTTTACAGGATCAAGCAGGCCCCATGGACGATCATCCTGTTCGCTCCGGGCAAGAAGATCCTGGCCCCGGTTATCCGGTATCTCTTCTACTATTCGCTTGCTGGTACTGCCTGTCTTTTCCTCGTCTTGCTGCTGATTCGATCCGTAGCAGGAGGTATTGTCCGGTCTGTGAAAGAAATCTCTGATGCCGCTGAAGAGGTCGCAAAAGGTCATTATGGGTCTCCCCTTGCCATCAGAGGTCGGGATGAGATTGGGCTCTTGACACGGAGCTTCAACACCATGGTTAAAGGGCTTAAGGAAAGGGATTTTATCAGGAATACCTTTGGAAGGTATGTGGATCAGGAGATCGCCAGAGAGTTGCTAAAGCGTCCTGAGGCCGCCAGGCTGGGGGGGCAAAGACGGGAGGTGGCCATCCTGATGTCGGATATCCGGGGGTTTACCCCTCTTTCAGAGCCCATGAGCCCTGAAGCCATCATCGGTTTTCTGAATCGCTATTTCTCCCATGTCATCGAGGTCATCCAGAGACATCAGGGGATCATTGTTGATTTCTTTGGGGATGCGGTCCTTGCCTTTTTTGACCCCATGGAAGGGCCTATCAAGCCTGTCGTCCGCGCCGCTGTCCAGTGCGCCCTGGATATGCAGGAGACCATGTTTCAAATTAATAAAGAAATGAAGGAATATGGCATGCCCGAACTCCAGATGGGCATTGGGGTGAACACAGGGCAGGTCGTAGTGGGGAACATCGGCTCTGAAACAAGGGCCAAATACGGGATTGTGGGTTCCCCGGTGAATGTTACCCACCGAATCCAGTCTCAGGCAAAAGGGGGACAGGTGGTCATATCTGAGTCAGTATATCGCTGCCTGACCCAAGAATTGGTTACCGGACAGGGTTTTACTGTTTCGCTTAAGGGTGTAAAAGAAACGATCCAGCTTTATATGGTAGAGGACATTGTAGACGACCCTGACGGATCAGGGCAGGCATAAGAGCCCCGGTGGGTGCGGCGCCTGGACAGGGAAATGGGGATTCGGAACCCCCATTGCCCTGTCTAAGTTCCAAATTTGAAAAAACTAAATTGATACTTGAGTATCTTCTCAATAATTAGCGGTAAACATGTTTACTGTCAGAAGGTCTGGATTCCGGGGCAGGCCCCGGAATCCAGGTGTCCTCCCCCTAATTATTGAGATGTTACATACTTAAGGGCTAAGATGTTACCCGTTTCTTATGGTTTGGAATAGGCGATGGCCTTTGGGATGATCTCTCCCGAACCCCCTCTTCGCCTCCTCTTCTCGAGAATCTCTTTTTCAATCTGCGCGGGGTCTCCAAAATAGATGCAGTGGGCTAGACAGATATTATCGGCGCAGGCCGGATAGAGCCCGTTCGTAACCCGCTGGTGACAGAGGTTGCACTTCCGGGCCTTGCCGGTTTCAGGATCAAAGGAGATGGCATCATAGGGACAGGCCTGTATACAGCAGGTGCCGCAGGAGATACACCTCTTGGCCTCCTGGGCGACCATGTCTTCGGTAAACCCTAATCGAACTTCAGCAAAACCCTTGATGCGCTCCCGGGGTTCAAGGCGGGGCATCCGGGCACGTGGAGAAGGGTCGTATTTCTCCTTGAGAGGCTCTGTGATCGGGCTCAATTTTGAGTCTCTGTCTGCACCCAGGCTCAGGCCTCTCACATAGCGGTCAATAGACAGGGCCGCCTCCCTGCCGGAGCCAATGGCCTCCACAACGGACCTTGGGCCGTAATAGATGTCGCCACCGGCAAAGACCCCTTTGATGGGAGTCTGCAAGGTCAGGGGATCAGCCTCAAGACGGCCTTCCGGACTCACGGAAAGCCCCTCTTTTTGCGCAAAAGAAAGATCAGCGGCCTGTCCAATAGCAACAATGACGGTATCGCCCTCAACTCGGGTCAGGTCTGTTTCATCATACGTGGGATTAAAGGCCCCCGCTTTATCAAATACGGCGGTGCAGCGTTTACACTCGATTCCAGACAACTTCCCATCCCTTTCCAGGAACCTGCTGGGACCCCAACCATTGGTGATTTTTACGCCCTCTTCCAGGGCCTCCAGGATCTCGTGTTCCCATGCCGGCATTTCATCTCGTTTTTCCAGGCATACCATGGAGACCTCCCGGGCCCCCTTGCGAATGGTGGTCAATGCCACATCAATGGCCACATTGCCGCCCCCGATGACGATTACCCGCTTTCCAATGGATACGGGGTTTCCAAGAGAGACATCCCGGAGAAAATCAACACCCTTCAGGACATCCCTGGATTCTTCGTTGTCGATATTTAGACGCCTGTTCTCGTGGAGACCGGTTGCCAGAAAGACGGCCTGATACCCCTCCTGTTTGAGGGTTTGAAGGGTAACATCCTCTCCAAAAGTAATCCCTGTCTTGATCTGTACCCCCATCTCCTCAACAATCCTGATTTCACGGGAGATAATATGTCTTGGTAGACGATACTCGGGGATTCCCACTGCCATCATCCCGCCGGCAACGGGGAGCTTTTCAAATACCGTGACCCGATATCCGTCTCTGGCCAGAAAATAGGCCGCTGTCAGGCCTGCGGGGCCAGAGCCAACAATGGCGATCTTCTCTTCCCTTGCCTCTTTGACCCGGGGCACATATGGCGTCTGGGCAGAAAAATCCTGATCAGCCAGGAAACGTTCAATGGACTGAATGGCCAAAGGTTCATCTATTTGATTCCGGTTGCAGTTTGACTCGCAGGGGTGGTGACAGACCCTCCCGCAGATCGATGGAAAGGGGCTTGTCTCCTTGAGGAGTTGCAGGGCCTCCCGGTATTTTCCCTTGGCCGCAAGGCCTACATATCCCTGGACATCGTTGTGGGCCGGGCAATCGACCTTGCACGGGGAAGTCAACTGCTTTTCAGCGCCGGATTTTCCCTGCACGGCGTTACAGCCGTTACACTTCTCCTTGTCGTGGAGGACGATGCCTGTCTCCGGATCTTTTGTGATGGCCTCTTCGGGGCAGGCCGTGGCACAGATCGGCTCATCGCAGTGTTTGCAGACGTTGACTCGCCACATCAAATCGAGTTTGCCGTCCACATACCTGGGACCATCCTCCCGGACAGACAAATATTTGACCGCATCGATACCATCCGGATGGTAGGCCCCGTAGGCGAAAGGATTGTATTCCTGTTTGCAGGCCACCTCGCAGGCCTTGCATCCCCAGCAGGCGAACTCCTCGATAATCAGCTTATAATGATTCATGACAGGCCTCCTTCTCGCTTTTCAGGATATATTCTGCACAGGGCAGTTTTTAGATTGGATGCCCCCATTGCGGGGTCCATACCCTCCAGATCATCTTGTGTCAGGATATTGATGTTGGATTCATCCCAGCCGTGACAAGGGTCCTTTTTCTCCGGGAACCACCACGCATGCTGGGCCGATACGAGCCGGGGATCGCGTCCGATGGCAAGCCTGGCCCGCTGTCTCACCTTGCCTCGACGGGACTCGATGATGACCCAGTCGCCCTCCTTGATGCCTTCCTTTGCCGCCGCATCGGGGTGGATCTCGACGATGGGGTCGCGGTGAAGCTCTCTGAGCCAGGGGACCTGTCTGTTTTCTGTGTGAAAAAAGCCGGGGGGCCGCACACCCGTGATCAGGATATAGGGATATTCCTTGTAGACCTCCGGTGTGCTCACCGGGCTTTCAGGGGGCTCCCGGTGCTGGGGCAGCGGGTCGTATCCCATCTTTTCGAGGACCGTGGATACGAGTTCAAACTTTCTCGTTGGGGTGGAGAACCCTTTCCGTTTGTACTTGTGGTACTCTACCTCGCCCCGGATATAATCCATCTTTTTGAAATCCTGCCAGGTGATGCCCATGGGGTGGAGGATGTAGTCGAGGGCCTGTTCAAAATTGTCCCACCAATATTTTTCCTGGCCGATGCGGTGGGCGAGATCGTTGAGCATTTCATGGTCTGAACGGCATTCCCCCACCTGGATGACCTTGCGCCGCGGCAGGATATAGCCGTGACGTTTCCAGAAATCGCCGATGTAATCCATCTCGAGCCAGGTGGCGGCCGGCACCACGATATCTGCAAGCTCTGCCGTGGGGGTCAGGAAGAAGTCTGCCACGGCCATAAACTCCACCTTCTCAAGCGCCCGGTAGACCTCTTTGGCGTTTGGCCGCGTGATCACCGGGTTGGAACTGATCAAAAAGAGCATCTTGACAGGGTAGGGCTCTTCCTTGACGATGGCATCAAAGACGCATTTGGGCTGCAAGATGGCAAACCGTGATGCCAGACGGAAACGCTCGCCTCCCAGCCGTTTGGCGAATTGATCCTTTGTGAGCATGCCGTGGGCCCCAAAGTGACCCACGTTGATGATATCAGGTGTCCGATAGAGGGCCTGGCCACCGGGTGCGTCAATATTACCGGTTATCCCCATGAGGAGCATGAGTGAACGGTCATTGTCCACGCAGTTATTTTGCTGTTCGATGGCCACACCCCACTGAATGGCAGCGGGTTTTGTGGTTGCAAAGAGCCTGGCGGCCTCCCTGATCTTCTCCTTGGGGACCCACGTAATCTCTTCTACTTTCTCCAGCGGGTATTCGTTGACTCTCCTGACGAACGCCTCCCAGCCATGGGTATAGTTTTCTACGAATTCCTTATCATAGAGCCTCTCGTTGACGATCACGTTGAGCATGCCGAGGGCAAGGGCGGTATCTGTCCCGGGCCTCAAGGGGAGCCAGATGTCGGCCCGTGCGGCTATCCGGGTGAACCTGGGATCGACGGATATGAGTTTGGCGCCGTGGTCAAGGGCCACCGAGAAACCTTCTCCCTTGTATTCATCGGCATTGACGATGGTCACATTGTTGCCCCACGATATGATGCATTTTGGGAAATTCTCATAATCCACAACCGGGTTTGTGCCGCAGGTGCTGATGCTCGTCGCCAACCGGGGGCCGTAGCAGAAATGACCGGCTGTCAGGACATTTGGGGAACCGAGACAATTGGCAATGCGGTAGATCACGGCCTCGTTATCCCGGCCGGTTCCGTAACCGAACACCACGGATTCCGGGCCGTGTTCCTCCTTGTACCTGTTGATCCGCTCGGCTATGGCATCCAGGGCCTCATCCCAGGAGATCCGCTCCCATTTGCCGCTCCCCTTGGGACCGATCCTTTTGACGGGGTAGGTCAGCCTGTCCGGATGATAGGCCAGTTGGGCAGAGGCCAGCCCTTTGCTGCACAAGGTCCCATGATTAATAGGGCAGTCGGGATCACCCGCGATTTTGGCCACCTTGCCGTCCTTTAAATAGACCAACACGCCGCAACCCCCGTGGCACATCCGACAGTGGCTCTTGGTCACGGAGTCATAGCCATAGACCGCCATTTCCCTTTCCACATTGGAATAAACAAACTCTGGCATAGTCCTTCCCTCCTTTATGCGGCCCGTGAAGAACCGCTATGATACTTCTTTCTGCACGACAGAATCCCCATTACCCTGGTTTCAAGGGGCTAAATTGTTACGGCCAAGACTCTCCGCATTTGCCCCTAGGGCTGAGGAGATCCGCCTTGCCATCCCTGCCACCTTGGGACCGTTTTCCGTGATCAGGTCTTCCGGGAAGGGGCCCATGAGGATGAGACACCCAATCGTTCGCCCCTTGGGCCCAAAAATAGGGGCACTCACGGCGTTGATTCCAGACTGAAGCCCTCCCAGATCAACTGAAAACCCCGAGGTTCGGCAGGCCTCCAGTTCGTGTTCCAGCCTTTCTCTATCCAGCCGAGATGGATCGCCGTAAAAGAAGAGTCGTTTTCTGGATAGAATTCTTTTTCTTTCCCCTTCGGGCATAAAGGCGACAATGGCCTTGCCGTGGGCCCCCGATGTAATATGAAACCGGTGACCCAATCGGATGGTGACGCCAATGTCCTGATTGCCCTCGTGCTTTGCCACCACAAAGAGCTGGTCCGCACTGATCAGGCCCAGGAGGGCTGTGCTGCGGGTATCAACCGCAAGTTCCTCAAGAAAGGGCGTCACCCTTTCCCGGATATCCATGTGATCCAAGAGATGTCTTGACAGAAAGAGGATCCCCGGGCCCAGAGAATAGGTCTTGGTCCGGGGGTCCTTTTCCACAAAGCCAAATTGTCTGAGTGTATTCAGGATCGAATAACCCTTGCTCTTGTAAATGTCCACTTCCCGGCAGATCTCGGTGAGGGTCATTCTGAACTGGGGACCCCTTCCGAGACAGATAAGGACCCTTGACGCCTGGTCTACGGCAGGGACAAATGGTTTGTAGCCAGATTTTCCCTGTGTGTGCTTGTTGGTTTCGGCCATTTTGTGTGATTCCGAGATCTTTGAGCCCTCCAAATGGTTCGGAAAAAGGGTGGTGTTGGTTCTATCTGCAGAACTATATTCTACATCTAATAAATACATCAGCCAGTTTCACCTGTCAAATAGAAATTCCCTGGGGTATTTTCCTCGGTGAAAATGCTGTAAAGGGGGAGGGGCTTTAGGCCATATGGCTCCAAGGCCTTTACAAACCCCGGGGAAAAACGCTATAAGGCCAGAGCCACAAAAGAAATTCTGGGTAAATTGTCTGAAACATACGCGCACTTTTCAAAGGGAGATGCCAAGGATGAAGACCGAGGAAAAGAAGGCCCTGTGTCTTACTTCCTTATTGTTTGTTATCGTCTCTGGCTTGATGATCATCATTGGTACGGGAGGTGGGTGCAGCAGACGTATTTGACAATGCATCAGATACTTGCACCCTGTACTCGGGGAGCTATGGCGCTACCGGCTTTAGAATAGACTTTGTGGCATGGGGAGATCACGCACACAATGGGCATTACGTCAACAACGCCAAGGAATATGGCAGCTATGGACCCGTCGCAGCAAATGAGACAATCGGTATCCATCCTGATGTGTACGGAACAACAATTCGTGATCCCTGGGTGATCTATGGGGAAGATGAAACCACACCAGGGGCGAAAAACGCAATTCCCGCGCCAGTGCCTATAGTCCCTTTCAAGAACAGCGGCCTTAGAGATGGCAAGATCAGTTTTTCTTGGAATGACTGGTTTATCAATGTCAGGGAATTTCATTTGGAGGTGGATGATGCCAATGACTTTGGTTCACCGGTGATTTCGGTGAGTACCGAATCATCAGTTTATCATTCGGAATCGTCTCTACCCGATGGGACCTATTATTGGAGAATACAAACAATCACTCAAAATTCAGAGGAGAGTTTGTGGTCTAAGATCCATGCATTCAAGATTGAAACAAATACCAGGAGCGAGCCAATAAGATCGAATGATCTGGAGATGATCCCTTTGCTTCAGAGAAGAGATACGTATTTGTTGTGCCCGGGCTGCGCAGAAAAGGGTGATCACCCTTGGGATTCCCCCCATATAAAAGAAAAACATAGCGCTTGCATTCACTGCAAGCACTATTGTGCTCGAGCTTGCGTCGCAATCGTGAATCGGTATTTTAAGGGTGATCTTTCACAGGATAGAATTTCATATCAGATGTTCGCCTCAGGCATTGACCCCGCAAACCAGCTTGGGCATGGTAGAGGATTTAGTGGTCTCAATCTCCGTGATGCTCTCGCTTATGCCCTGGAAGGTCATCCGTTGGTGCCGCTTGAGCCCCTTTCATTTGACAGAATCGTGAAGTATATTGATGAAAAACGGCCGATCATTGGCGTTATTCCCTCAAAGCATGTGGTAGTGATAGACAGCTATACCGATTACGAGGGCACTGCTGATGACACCATGCATGTCCTCCAACCCTATACTGGGGAGCAGGAACTTGTCAAAATGTCCGAAACCGAAATGAAGTATATGTGTGCGCCAGCTGCTCTCCGTGATTCGTGCGATGATATCCAGGTTCGGGATATCAAAATCGTTGATCAAAACGACAACAATAAGGTCTTGCTAAATAAGGTCGGGCCGTTTCATCTGGGGGATAACACCCTGGAGAGCATTCAGGAGGAATACGAAAATGGCACCTGGTATGATCCCAATCCACCCGCGTTCTGGGCTCAATTGTATGGGATCCAGGTAAAATTGGACTTCTCTTGGCAAGGGTAAGGATCATCGGGCTATGAAAAAGGGGAGGGCGGTTACATAGGGTTAATCCATTAAAGGCATCGATATAGTCGTTTTTCCTTTCGTTGGATAGGATCTCTGCACCCAGCATCAGGTTCGGCCTGTTTATCGCCACGTTATCTTCGGGGGCCTGCGCTCGGGCAGGCGGTGATAATTGATTTTTGGATATCCTAGCATCACTGGGTAGTAGTAAGGGTATCGGTCCGGGAGCCCCAGGGCCTGTTTGGCCGGCTCCCAGCTTAGGAGTGCCCTCCGAAGTGCCCCAGCCCAGCAGGTTCCCAGGCCTAATGTAGGTGCCGCCAGTTCCAGATAGGCCAGTGCCAGGGTCGGGTCCACCATGCCGTTCCCAACTTCCTCGGGGGCCATGGCCACGACCAGCACAGGTGCATTTCTGAGTACCATATCAATGTCGTCATCCCATGCATCAACAAATAAAGGCATAAAATAGGGGGCGTTATCGGGATTCTCCTTGAGCACTTGGCGCATCCAGTCAATGGTGTGTCCAGCCAGCTCTTTGATTTTGCTGCGATCGGTGATGACCAGCCATTCCACCATCTGGGTGTTACCCCCCGAAGGGGCATATCGCGCAATCTCTATCAGCGATTGCATCTTCTCTTTCTCAACCGCCTTATCCTGGTAGAGGCGGATAGAGCGACGGGAACGGAGAAATTGCACGGCCTGTTGCTCATTGATTGCGAGTTCTTTTTTGATTGGAGGAGAATCCTGGAGAGGAATCCTGGAGTGGCGAAAGGCCCCGTGGGGGCAGACGGCCACGCAATGTCCGCAGGTCATGCATATTTCCTCCCTGCCAGGGACAGGCTCCGGATATCCGTTATCGTCTTCAAGCCGAATAATGTTTACGGGGCATTCGGAGGCACAGATGCCATCTTTCTTACATTTGGTCTCATCAATAGTAAAAAGCTTCATTTTTCGTTTCCTCGTCTCCTTTTCTGTGGGATAAATACATCGCTCGTGTAACACTTTGGCCTTTTTTAAATTGATGGTCTCACAAAAAGTATATTTTCTCGCAGAGGCGCCCCGGTACCATCTTCCGGAGCTACGGGGTAAACCAAAAACGCTAAGAAAAGGCCTTTTAATACTAACAAGTTAACTTTACGAGCTTTGCGGCTTTGCGTGAAATTTTGACTTTTTACGAATTCATCAATATTGGCACCTGGACAGGAAAATGGGGGGCCGAACATGGATGCTACCGGATTGGCCTACCGCCCGAAACCGTCAGGATCTCGCCCGTTATAAAGTTCGAGTCATCAGAGGCCAGAAAAAGGGCTGCCCTCGCCACCTCGTCGGGTTTGCCTATCCTCCTCAAAACGGATTCCTCAGCCTGTATTCGGGTTATTTCGACCGGCAAGGCCTGGGTCATGTCGCTTTCTATGACGCCGGGACAGATGGTATTTACATTTATATGAGGCCCCAGGCTTACGGCGAGGGATCGGGTTAAGCCAATAATCCCGGTTTTTGAAACAACGTAGGGGGTATTGGTGAGGGCTGTCTTTTCTCCCAATCCGGCAACTGAGGACATGTTGATAATCCTGCCGGTTTTTCTTTTGAGCATGATGGGGGCAACCTCTTTGGCACACAGATAGGCACCCTTCAGGTTCGTATCCAGTGTTTTATCCCATATCTCCTCGGTTGAGGAAAGGAAAGTAGTCCTCATCCATACCCCCGCATTGTTGACCAGGATATCTATGGTACCAAATTTGTTCACAACTTCCCGGACCATCCTTTTGACCTGGTCTGCCATTGAAACATCCGCCTTTATGACCTGTGCCTCACCGCCCAATTTATGGATTTCATCCGCAAGGTTTAGGGCTCCTTCCTCAGAGGTGAGGTAATTTATCGCCACCTTGGCGCCCTCTTGTGCGTAAAGCTTCCCTATCGCGTGACCAATACCCCGACTGCCGCCCGTGACAAGCGCTATCTTTCCCTTTAGTTTCATGCTTACCTCGCTCAGACGTTAAAAGAGGTATAATTCCATATCTGGTTTCATTTTAGACCAGATCTTATTGGTTGTCTATTTGAAAAAAGTAATAAATATACCCTATCGTCTATGAAATCCGATCTTATGTGAACATGAGGCTTGACAATCAGGGGAAAGGTGTGCGTACTAAACTTATTCTTAGAATTCACAGCAAATGAGGAGGACAATGACCGTTATGAATGACAAGAGCCGAAAATATGACTCGCGATGGGATCTGGAAGTGGATGTAATTGTGGTGGGTGCAGGAGGCGCTGGGCTTGCGGCAGCGCTGGAGGCAGCGGATGCAGGGGCGGATACCGTCGTATTCGAAAAACAATCCGACATCTTTGAATCCTCCACCGCACTGAGCGCCGGCCTGATCAGCTTTGCCGGAACAGATGTTCAGGAAATGGAAGGAATCCGTGATTCAAACGATTTGCTATATGAGGACATAATGACGGTAGGGCTTTGGAAAAACGATCCGCCCGTGGTCCAGGCCTATGTCAGGAATCAACTGGATACCTTCAACTGGCTGACAGGGCTGGGTTTGCAATGGGGCAGTGTCTCTGCGGCAGCAGGGATGAGTACGCCCCGCGGGCATTTTACGGACCCGATTGAATGCGTGCGCATATTGAAGAGGGCGGGAGAAATGAAAGGGGTAAGAATCTTCTTCAACGCCCCGGTGACGGGCCTTCTTACAAATGATGAGAAAAGGGTCGTGGGATGTCACTTTTCAAAAGGCAAAGAGACATCCAGGGCCAGGGCCCGAAAAGGGGTTGTGCTGGCCACAGGAGGCTTTGGCCGGAGCCCCCAGAGATTGGCTGCCATTGACCCAAGATTCCCGGGGGTAACGGCGACCACGGGACCAGGACATACCGGAGATGGGCTCAAATGGGCGGAGGAACTGGGCGTCCATCTGAGAGACATGGAATATGTCAAACCCAGCTTCGAACTTCATGTTAAAGGCACATCATCGAGAGAAATCGTTCTGATGTTTTATTTGGGTGCGATTATCGTCAACAAGAGAGGTGAGCGCTTTGTCAATGAATCCATATCCTATAAGGAGATTGGCATGGCCTGTCTGGATCAACCCGGTGCAGTCGGGTTTCAGGTGTTTGATCAGAAGATTTACGACCTGGCAGTCGAAAATGCAAAAAAGGCAAGCACCTTGATGCCTGTCGAGAACTTTGTGATGGGGCTTGATGAAGGCAGGATCAGGCTGCTGGTAAAGGCCAATACAGTTGACGAATTGGCCCGGCAAATCGGTGCTCCCTCAGGGGCCTTAAAAAAGAGTATCGAGGGTTACAACGCCCATGTCGACGACGGAAGCGACCCGGATTTTGGGAGGACTGCTTTATCGGGAAGTGTCGGGAGTCTTGCAAGGATCGACACGCCACCTTTTTACGCGTACGAAACCATGAGTCATTTCCTTGCAACCTATGCAGGGATTGCGGTTGACGATCAAATGCACGTCCTGACCCCGGATAATAAGATTGGCGGATTATATGCGGCAGGTGAAATCGTTGGAGGGTTTCACGGCGCGAGCTATCACACGGGAACCGCATTGGGTAAGGCCATTATCTTTGGTCGGATAGCAGGAAGAAATGCCTCGCAGGGACACGGATGAAGCCTTCTTCAACGGGGTCCGGGTGTTTTATAAGTGCATGTGAACACTGGATTCCGGATGCCCTGGTGGGATTCATAGTGGGCGGTGTTTTTGCTTTCTGTTTTTTCCGGACGGCCCCTTCTTGCTATAACGAAACAATTCTGAAAAGGCCTGGGCCAGAGGCTTTTTTCTATCAGGACAGGCCTTCAAGCACGTACGGCAGAAATCACACATGCCCAATATCTTTTCAACCTGATGAGAAAACTCATTGGACTTTTCCTGAGCTGTCACTTCCTGAGCAAACCAGAGAAGACCCAATGGGCCTACGAACTGATCGGGATACAACCTGAGGGTCTCACAGGCGGCTTGGCAACAAAGACATTCGAGGCACAGTCCCATCCTGATTGTTTTGGAAGAGATTGCCGAACACGCTGGTTGTCCACGCGAAAGCGAGGTCGATTTTCTTAAAAAAGGACCCTTTTCAAGAATATCTTTAATCACACGATGACGATCGACCACCAGGTCTTTGATGACGGGGAGATTCGGTAGTGGATCAATCCTCATCTCAGATTCAACGGTTTTCTCGCATGCAAGACATGGGGTGTTATTGACGATAATCGCACACTCGCCGCACTTTTGCATGTTGCAGGTGAATCGAAATGCAAGACTTGGGTCAATATTTTCGTAGATATACTGCAATGCACTGGCAACGGTTTCCCGTCGATCCAGGTCCATTTCAAATTTCTGATACCCTGGTCCCGTTTGGGCAGTCGGATCAAAGCGATAAACATTGACTATTAGTCTCATCTTGACATTCTTCTTCTGGATTGTCAGTCGCCGTGGACCTGGTTGTATTGAACGACCATTTCTCCATTCTGACCTCTGGCCATGACAATATTCTTCAGCCATCTTTCATCATCTGAGGTTGGAAATTCGTCTCTATAATGTGATCCCCGGCTTTCCTCCCGAAGAAGCGCAGCCCGGGTGATGAGAACGGCTGTTTTAAGCATTGAATTGACCTCACAGGCCTCGGCCCTCTCTCGATTATACCTGCAATGGTCTGATCTCAAAGACATATGAGCCGGCCCGTCCTTTAGCAGATCTTCCAGGGCTGCCAGGGCCTTCTCCAGTCCTTCTCTACGCCGCACAGGACCTACGTATTGCCACATAATCCTTTTTATCTGTTCCTTAATTTTTGCTGGTTGAAGGCCATGGGCACGCAGCTCAAATAGGGCCTCCAGGCTTTTTATATTCTCGTCCACCTTTTTTTGATCTGGTGGAACAAGCCGCGTCTTTCTTGCCCATCTTGCTGCGTGCCTTCCTGCCATATCACCAAATACCAGAATTTCGCACAGGGCGTTCCCTGCAAGCCTATTGGCGCCATGGACCCCGCCTGCAACCTCGCCTACGGCAAACAATCCCGGCAGGTTCGTTTTGCACTCGTGGTCTATCCTGACGCCACCCATAAAGAAATGCTGGCTGGGGATGGCCTCGAATGGGATTTTCCATTGGGCTGCATCAGCTCCAAAGACCCTCTGAACCCGGCCGTAAATGAATGGTACGGACTCTTGATATCGGGGTAGAAGCCCCCTGTCATTTTCCGTGGGATCAACGATGATTGCGTCCGCTGGTGTCCCTCGTCCCTCATTGATCTCCCTAAAATTGGCCCGAGCTGCAATGTCCCTTGTTGTAAACTCCATTCGGTCGGGATCATATTTTCCCATGTATCTTTCTCCCAGACCGTTATATAGCCTTAACTTGGGTCCCCACAGGGAACAGGTCCCTAAGAGTGTCCCCTGCCACGCCCTTGGATAGGGGAAGGCAAGCGGCATAAACTGGACCATCTCCATGTCTACAAGCTCTGCGCCTGCATCCCAGGCCATGGCGTAACCATCCGCCGTAAGGGTGCGGGCGTTGGTTGTGAACTGATAAACCTGACCCGGTCCCCCTGTCGCCAGGATGATGGCCTTGGCGTTAAATACATGGTAGTGGCCTGATACCACGTCAAAGCCCAGTGCCCCTACCACCTGTCGGTCATTCAAAAGCAGTTTCTCCAATACGAATTCAGGATAAAAGCGCACCTCCTTAAGAATTACCATACGTCCAAGCGCATGGCACAGGCCCACACTTTCTCTCCTATCGAGATAGATCCGTGGCCAGGTATGACCTTCACCCTCGATGATCCGGTGGAACTTGTCTTTGCCGTCAATATCAAGGGGGTAACCATATTCCGCCAGCCTGAATAAGCCGGACAGAGACCTTTCTGCCAA
>CAZXCQ010000147.1:0-15836 GCA_964639275.1 uncultured Desulfobacteraceae bacterium
ATCTTGTCCTTTTCCCTAACCCTGAACGTTGAACCCGGAACCTGTGAACGCTTGCCATTTATTAAAGAAGCTCACCGCAAATGCCGGGGACGCTGTTGGGGCGTTTTTAGGATGAATTTATCATCAAATATATTTGATGACAAATCTTTTCCCGGCCGGGAAGATGCTGATCACGCTGATGGCTTTAGGGTAGGGCGTGTGTTCTATGCCCGGGCCGATATTCCATGAAGAATCTATAAAAGGCCACCAGCACAAGGGCATGGGTAATTTGCCCCTCCCGAATAAGACGCGGGACATTGCTGAGGGGCTGAAGCAGGACTTCGATATCCTCCCTTTCATCCAGCTCCTGATATCCAGCGGGGAAGACATCCTTTGCCAGAAAGGTGTAACACCGGTTGTTCTGTATCGCCGGATTGGGGTGGACACTGCCCAGGAGAATCATGTCTGAGGCATGGTACCCTGTCTCTTCATAGAGTTCTCTGACGGCCACCCCTTCGGGGGTGTCCTGGCCTTCCACGAGGCCGCCGGGGATTTCAAGGGTAACCTCCCGGGTCCCGTGACGGTACTGCCGGACCATGACGACCTCGTTTTGGGGGGTGAGAGGGATGATATTTACCCAGGAAGAGGATTCCAGGATAAAAAAACTGTGCTCCATGCCGGTCCTGGGGGAAATGGCCCGGTCTGTTCGAAGGCTAAAGACCCGGTAGGACTTATCTCGCTTGCTTGAGGTCACATTCCATTTCTTCGGGGGCATTCAGTGCCTCCTCTCACTCTCTTTTATTGCCCCTTTTGCTTTAAGAAACCGACCGATATCTGAAAGGTCGTGGCTGATGGGAATCTGAGGGAGGCTGTGAAAAAACAGTTTCCCATATCTGCTGGTCATGATCCGATTGTCAAGGATAGACAATATGCCCCTGTCAGAGCTCTTCCGTATGAGTCTTCCCAGACCTTGCTTCAGGGAGATTATGGCCGATGGTACCTGATATTCGAAAAAGGGGTTGCCTCCCCGGTTGCGTATGAGATTGATCCTGGCAGCCACGAGAGGCTCACCCGGGGAATCAAAAGGGAGTTTGTCAATAATCAGACAGCTCAGGGCCTCACCCGGAACATCTATTCCTTGCCAGAAGGACCCAGTGGCCAAGAGGACCGAATGGATGTCGTTTCTGAATTCATCCAGGAGGACCGTCCGGGGGGCATCGCCCTGTCTGTAGATAGGATATGGGAGCTTGTCCCTCAGTATCTGATAGGCTATGTTCAAGTTATGATAACTGGTGAAAAGCACCAAGGCCCTGCCCTCTGTTATTTTTAATATATCCAGAGTCCTCTTGGCCACCTGTTGGCCAAAACGGGGATCACTTGGGATGGGCAGATCTCTGGGAATGTACATCAGGGTCTGTCGCCCAAAATCAAAGTGGGAGGGATATATAGACTCAAGGACCTCGTCATGAAGTCCAAGGCGCGAGCGGATATAGTCAAAGTTTCCATTTGTGGAAATGGTGGCAGAGGTAAAGATCACGGCCCGCTCCCTATGGTACAGGAGCTCATTGAGGCGCTCCGATATATCAAGGGGTGAGGCATGGAGTAGGAGGCTCCGCTTTCGCCTCTCATACCAGTTTAGCCATCCGGTGTCCCTTGTCTTTAATATCTCTTCCAACAGCTGACCCAGTTCGCCTGCCCTGGCCAGAAGTGCGGGGAGGGTAATACTTTCAGACCCCCTCATGTCCGGGTTTTCTTGAATATACCTGAGCGCTTTGACGGCTTCCCTGGCCGGGCCTTCTGCCAGATTCAAGCGGGTTTCCCCGTCCAGGATGCCCTTTTCCCCGCGCTCATCAAAAAAGTCCCTCAGATGCTCCGACGCGGCCTTGATGGCATCCAGTCGCTTTTTTGTCTTGGCCTTGTCCAGACCGGGCAGGTCCTTGATCTCTTTTTCTATATCGGTTGCCAGCTCTGCCAGCTGGTTGGTGCTCAGGCTTTCTCCCAGATAGGTGGTGGCTATCTCCTCTATCTTGTGGGCCTCGTCAAATACAGCCACCTGGAATCTGGGGATAATCTCACCGAATCCCCCCTTCTTCAACTTCAGGTCGGCAAAGAAAAGGTGGTGATTGACAATGATGATCCTGGACTTGGCTGCCCGGTTCCGGAGCCTGCCAAGAAAACACTCATCCAGAAACATGCACTCCGCACCCAGACACTGCTCCGATGTAGAAGATACGCCATCCCACAGGGTGTCATCGTCTGTCAACCAGGCAAGCTCTGCCCTATCGGCAAACTCTGTCTTTTTGAGCCATCTTTCTATTTTTGGTCTTTGCCCTTGAAGGCCGGGTATTAGTGGGGAGGCCTTGGAAAGGTATTGGTGGTACCGGTGAAGGCACAGATAGTTCTTTCTGCCCTTCATGATCATGGCATCGATCCGGAGACCGGTGGCACCCTGAAAAAGGGGCAGGTCCTTAAAATAGATCTGCTCCTGGAGGTTCTTGGTTCCGGTGGAGATGACCGTCTTTTTCCCGCTCAAGACGACAGGGACAAGATACCCAAAGGTCTTCCCCGTACCGGTTCCCCCTTCTATGACAGCTGGGAGCTCTCTCTGGAGGCATTCCTTTACCAGAAGGGCCATCTGGATCTGCGAGGAGCGAAACTCAAAGCCCTTGAGGGAATGGGCGAGCATTCCGTCCTGGCCGAGGATCTCCTGGATGGTTATGGGGGGCTGTGACATGAGGTGGATATCAGGCTTCGAATTCAAATCCCTCCGCCTTGAGCTGGTCCTTTGTCTCTTTGATGTTGCGCTTGTCAGACATCATTCGCGTTATCTGGTTGAACCCCTTTTTGTCCCCGAGCATGATACAGCCAATGATCCGGTTATTATCAATCACAATCTTCTTGTAGATGTTTTCTTCTGTTACCACTCTGGAGTCAAACTTTCCCTCTGCGTCGATCTCTCCTGCCGAGGCGAGGTCTACACCAACTACCTTTAGGGTGTTGGCCATGGTGGTTCCCTCGTAGATAGAATCGCCTCCAGCCATGTTCGTCCCGGCTATCTTACCCTGCTCCATTGCTGCGGGCCAGATTCCGTAAGGCATGCCCCTGAACTCGGCAACGTCTCCGGCTGCATAGATATCCGGTTGGTTGGTCTCAAGCCGTTCATTGACCTTTATGCCCTTGTCTGTCTCAAGCCCCAGTGGCCGGGCAAGTTCCATGTTGGGCCGGACACCTGCCGATATGACGACCATCTGGACATCAAGTCTCTCGCCCCCTTCCAATAAGACTCCACTTACCTTGTTGTCACCGGTGATCTCCTGAGTCTTTGCGCCGAGCCGGAAAGCGAATCCCATTGCCTCCATGATCGCCTGGAGCCTCTTGGCCCCCTCCACATCCAGTTGCCTTGGGAGGAGCCTTGGAAAGAATTCCACTACCGTCACCTTGAGACCAGCCTTCCTGAGGGCGTTTCCGGCTTCAAGTCCCAGGAGACCCCCGCCGATGAGTACCACATCTCTTGCCTTTTGGGTCCAGCCCAAGATCTCCCGGCAGTCCTCGATGGACCGGATGGAAAAGACCCCCTTTGTCTTGGCCCCGCTTATCGGGGGAATAAATGAGTGGCTCCCCGTGGCAACCAGCATCTTATCATAGACGAACTCCTCGTTGTCTTTGGAGATCAATACCCTTTTTTGGGGATCGCCGCTGACAACAGGCGACCGGAGCCTCAGATCTATCTGATGCCCTTTATACCACTCGGTCTTTTTTGCCAGGAGATCTTTCTCTTCAAGATCACCTGCGAGATATTCGTTTAGCCTGATCCTGTAATAAAAGGGAAGATCTTCATTGGTAAGGATGGTGATCGTCCCCTCTTGATCCAGTTTCCGGATATTTTCCGCCGCGGTGGTCCCGGCAACCCCATTTCCCACAATGACATATTTTTTCATGGTCGATACCTCCTTAGCCGAAGCCTGTGTAATTTCTAAAAAATTTGGGGTCTTTTCCACATCCCGTCCCTTTCCCCCACCGTATCAATCACTTAGCTTTCATCAAAATTGGAACTGAGACAGGGCAATGGGGGTTCGGAATCCCCATTGCCCGGGTTTCAAAAGGCTAAAATGTTACCCCCCACCTTTTTGAAATGTTAAACGTCAATTTAGGCGTTGTGGTGGAAGTCTTTGGTATCCAGCCAACTACTGACAGGTATAACCATATCCCTGCCCTGGGCAAAAACAGGGGGCCCCCAGTGGAAAGGGTTGAACCAGGACACAGCGCCGATTCCCAAACTGATCACAGCAGAAAGTGCCCATCTGGGGGGTGGGCGGGGCCGGTGATCTCGGCCGGTCTCCAGGCCCGGGGGTCTCGGGCTGCCTCCTGGGCTCGGGGCTGGTAACGCCCTTTTTTTCAGGAGGCGCGGAGGGCCGGGTGCCCTCATCACCCACAGGCCTGAGCAGATCGGCTATCCTGTCGGTATGGATCTTTACCTTGTTGGCCGCCAGGACCTTTCCGTCCGTGACACTGATCGCCCGTACGTTAATCCTGAGACTGCCCCGGCCCCATCGCACATAGCTGCCCGTGACAACCACATCAGCGCCCACGAGCTTTCCGAATTGGGAGACCTGGGTCTCGTCAAACCAAAAGTCGACCGTCTTCTTCAGTTCCTTTTTGACTATATCCTCGATCCTTCTCCTCTCTATAACCGTATACCCCTCATTTACGAGCACATCCACTATCCCATCCTCAATATGAGATGAGATCTCCCACCTCTTCTTTGACTCGCTTTCAATTATTCCAAAAACCGCGATCTTTTTGTCTCTCAAGGCCTCTTTTCTCACTGAAACAAGACCTTCGGCAAGGACCTTGATCCCCTCGTCAAAGTCAAAGGTCTGGGCCGAGACCTCTGCCACAAACAACACAATCCACACAAAGATTGATCCCCACATGAACACCCCTGGAAATACCCTGTCTCTTCTGCCCCTGTTCATCTTTTCCCTGCCTTTACCTTGATGTTGGAAAAAATATCCATGGTCCCTGTCAATTGTCCTGTTTTTGCAATACGAAGTCGCCAAATTGATACCAAGAGTTTAAAATAATAAGGATGGTGTGTCAAATACCTCCACTTCCATCCTTGACTAATTTAGACCGATCTGAAAGTATACGTTCAACAAAAGTCCTGGAGGGGAAGATCTGATGCGTTTTCAAGACTTGAAATGAAAGGCATGCCAAAGTGGCGTAATTTCGTTTTTGGGACGATCTTGCGAGGCTCATACAGGGTATGGAGAATACAATTGTATGGGCTTTTTTTGTTTTGTCTGCAATTGAGGGGATCTTCCGATGGACAGAAAACCAACCTATGAGGAACTGTGAAGTGATCGGTCAAAGCGTTCTCAAGATCTTTCCTGGCATCAAAGATATGAGTCTTTTTGAAGTGTTCCGGCGTGTATGGAATGGTTCAAAATGGCATTCCCTGATCCTGAATATAGGCATCGAGCGATTTCCACTGGATCATCTTCCCCATCAGGCTTTCGCGCGGAAACAGATACCCTTTGGGTTGAGGTCAAAATCACGTCCCGGAGACTTATGGACTGGAATCCCTGGCCCGGATATGCAATAATCTGGAAAAATTCACAATGATGTAAGGAGAAGGCAGTGAAACCAGGGATTATTGTGCTTATCAAAGGCGCGGGTGAGATGGCAAGCGGCGTTGCGTGGCGCCTCTTTAGATCCCATTTTCGCTTAGCCCTGACAGAGCAACCCCGGCCCCTGGCCGTCCGTCGTGCGGTATCCTTTTGCGAAGCGGTCTATGAAGGCAAAAAAGTAGTGGAAGGGGTTGAGGCTGTTCGAGTCTTGAGACCCGAAGAAATTGCCGGGGAATGGGAGAGAAACCGGATCCCCCTTATCGAAGATCCGGAACTGAGTGTGCGTGAAATGCTTGCACCGGATGTCTTGGTAGAGGCCACCTTGAGCAAACGGAATACCGGCATAACCATAAACGATGCCCCCCTTGTGATCGCCCTGGGCCCCGGCTACGAGGCCGGGCGAGATGCGCATTACGTGGTGGAGACGAACCGGGGGCACAATCTTGGACGGCTCTATGACCAGGGCACAGCCCAGGCCAATACGGGAGTGCCGGGGGAGATCGCGGGTATGACCCACGAACGGGTCCTGAGGGCTCCCTCAGATGGCATTTTTGAGACCAAAGCCGGTCTGGGCCAGCATGTGGGCGCCGGGGATACGGTGGCGAGGGTGGGAAGTGATGAGGTGGTGGCCCAGGTAGGAGGTGTCTTGAGGGGGCTTATCCGGCCGGGCACGTGGGTGAGGCGCGGACTCAAGGTCGGTGACATCGACCCCCGGGGCGAAACGGGCTATGTCAACACCATTAGTGAAAAGGCGCGGGCCATTGGGGGGGCCGTACTGGAGGCGATCTTGAGGGTTTACAATACTTGAGGAGTTGGACGATGCAAAGAATCCTTTCTCGAACAATAGAGTCGTTGGAACAGGGTGAGCCTGCGGTGTGGGCCACGGTGATAGAGCAGAGCGGTTCGGCGCCGCGGGGTGCCGGAAGCCGTATGCTGTTGCTGCGGGGTCAGGAGATCCTGGGATCCGTGGGAGGAGGTCTAGTGGAGGCAAGATCGGTGGAGATCGGGAGGGCTCTCTTGGATCAACCTGGGCAGAAGGTCCTTTCCCTTTCGCTTACCGGAAATCAGGTTGCCGAGACAGGGATGATCTGCGGGGGCGAGATGGCGGTCTTTGTGGAAGCTGTCCCACCGGATGCCCTCCCCTTCCTGGGGGTGTTTCAGGAGGCACTTTCAAGGTCAGATCCCCTCCTTTTTTTAACCCTGATCAGTGAAAAATCGATTCCCTATGAGGCCAGACACGTCCTCTGGGGAAAGGGGGGGAATATTGCCGGGGGATTGCCCTTTTGGGGTGATCTCAACGACGCCCTCCGGCAAGTGGTTGCGGCTGAAAGACCCGTTCTCCTGTCGGTTCCCGGTCAAGATGACCCAATTTATGCCGAGCCTATTGAAAGGCCATCCGTGCTCTACCTCTTTGGGGGTGGACATGTCTCGCTTGAGGTCGCATGGATCGCTCACCGTGTGGGTTTTGAGATCGTCATTGTTGACGACAGGGAGGAATTTGCCAACCGGGAACGGTTTCCCATGGCCTCTGAGGTCCGAGCCCTTCCCTTTGAAGAGGCAACCCGCGACGCGGCGCTTGGGCCGAGGGACTACGTGGTGATTGTGACCCGAGGGCACCTGCACGATCTGGCGGTGTTGAGAAAGGTCATAGGCCAATCGCCGGGTTATATCGGGATGATCGGGAGTCGGCGCAAAAAGGCGATGATTTTTGAGCAACTCCAAAACGAAGGGGTGAGCCAAAAAGAGCTGGACGGGGTGCGTGCCCCGATTGGGATTGATATCGGGGCGGAGACCCCTGCGGAGATTGCGGTCAGCATCGTCGCCGAGCTCATCGAGGTGCGTGCCCAGGCCAGAGAGACGGGGGCCGTCTCCTTATGACGCGGTCTCTACCGGTCATTTCATGACAGATGCGGATGGGGGTGGAGTGGCTGATTGACGGTCTTGAGGTATCTTTGCCTGTGTTTGGCCCGATCCTCGATCAAGTGGTAGACACCCACCTTGATTGCGTCCTGAACAAACATCCATACCATGTTGTAGACCCAGACCAGACCGATCAACCCCCATGGCAGGGCCGGGACCAACCACCCAAAGGCACACATGAGCACCGCCAGAATCTGGGTGCCCACGATGGCACAAAACAGGGACCTGGAGGGAAATGGCGGCATAAAAAAGGGCCTCTTTGTCCGCGTAAGGAAGAGCATGAGATGCCCCCCCGCCACCAGCTGCAAAAAGAGCATGGTCTGCAAATGGGGCTTATCCATCTGTATCCATTGCTGCCACGCGGGGTTTTTGAGCCACACCCATCCGATGAGAACAAGGCCAAAGGTCTCGGCAACAGCCAGCAGACCGAGGACCGAAGATACCGTCAGTACGCGGCTCATCTGCCAGCGCACCGGTCTGGGATCGATACGGGTGTTGTCGTAGGCAATGGTCATGATGGGAATATCATCCAACAAGGCCAGGATGATGATCATCACCGCGGTGAGGGGAGTAAAGTCAAAGGCCAGCATCGCCAGCACAACAAAAAACATGATGTCGATGGTCATGGCAATGCGGTAAATGGTGTAGCTCATCATCCGTTCAAAGATCTGTCTCGCCTCCTCGATCGCCTTGATGATGACCGAGAGCCCCGGGGCGGTCAGTATCAGGGCTGCGGCAGCACGGGCCGCATCCGTAGCCCCGGCGACAGCGATCCCAGTGTCTGCCTGCTTTAGGCCAGGGGCATCGTTGACCCCGTCTCCCGTCATGCCAACCAGGTGCCCCCGTTCCTGAAGCGCCTTGACAATGCCGTACTTATGCTCAGGAAATACCTGGGCAAAACCATCGGCCTGTTCTATCTTTTCTGCCATTTCCGGGCTCAGATGAGCGGGATCTACATCGCCTTTGAAAAGCTCTGTGGCCGGTTGAATGCGTGACCCCATACCCAGCCGCCCGGATATCTCCGAGGCAATGGCGACGTTGTCGCCCGTGATCATGTGCACCTTCAGCCCGTGCCTTTTGGCCTGGGCAATCGTCTCGGCTGAGTCTTCCCGGGGGGGATCAAAGAGGGGCAAGATGCCCATGAACTGCCATCCCCCCTCGCGGGTGGATCTTGCTACGCCCAACGTCCGATACCCTTTGGACGCCATCTCGTCGACCACCCCTTCTGCCTTTTCACGGGTCTCATGGTCCACATCGCACATACCCAGAATCACCTGGGGGGCGCCTTTTGTGTATTTGACAATCTGGCCGCGGGGGTCCTTGACGGTGCCCTCGGTGCGCTTGCCAACCGGGTCAAACGGCAAGAATTCTGTCTGCTCGTATTTTTCAAGCACGGCCCTGTCCTTGAGCCCGCTGAATACGGCCAGGTCGATGGCATCCCTGTCCTCGGCCTTGGAGGCGAGCGCCCCGGAAAGGATCAGTTCTTCTGCATCTTTTGCCGCAAATGTCACGGGATCGCCCAGGGTCAGCTCATTTTTTGTCAGGGTGCCGGTCTTATCGGAGCAGAGGACATCAATTCCGGCCATTTCCTCAATGGACTGGAGCCGTGAGACAATGGCCTTTTCCCTTGAGAGCGACAGGGCGCCCAGCGCCATGGTCACCGAAAGAACAGCAGGCATGGCCACAGGGATCGATGCGATCACGAGGATCAGTACAAACTGAACCAGCTCAAGAACCGGCTCCCCGCGATAGAGTTCCACCGCGATCAGTATGATGCTCAGCCCAACGGCAACAAAGATCAGAAAGTCACCGATGCGCATCACCGCCTTCTGGAAGTGGGAGACGGCCCCGGCCTCACCCACCAGCTTGGCCGTGCGGCCAAAAAAGGTATTGGTCCCGGTCCCGGTCACCAGGGCCACCATCTCCCCCTGCTTGGCCACCGAGCCCGAGTAGGCAATGTCGCCCACCTTTTTGTTCACCGGAAGGGACTCCCCGGTGAGAGCGGCCTGGTCTATGCTGATATAGTCCCCTCCGATCAGTTTGACATCCGCCGGGATGATGTCACCCAGTCGCAGGCGGATAATATCGCCCGGCACCAGGTCCACGGCCGCCACCTCTTGCCACTTGCCCCCTCGCAGGGCCCGCGCCTTTAGGGCAAGCCCCTTTTTGAGCGCCGCCAGGGCGTTCGATGCCTTGTGCTCTTCCCAGAAGCCTATGACGGCGTTAAAGCCCAGAAGCACCCCGATGATCACCGCGTCCAGCAAGTGCTGCACCACCAGGGAGAGGATCAGGGCCACCTCGATCATCCACGGAATAGGGCCCCAGAAATACCCCAGAAACTTCAGGAGGGGGCTCTCGCTTTTTTCCTCCAGGGCATTGGGGCCATACTGCTCGAGGCGCTTTCTGGCCTCCTCCGCCGATAGCCCCTCATTGCTTGATGAGAGTGTCTTAAAGAGCTCTTCAGGACTCATCTTTTCAGCCTTTTCACTGCTGACCTGTTGGGCTTCCATTCGTGTCCGGCCTCCTTTCCTTGGAGCTTGGCCCACCATCTCTCCCTGGTCTGCCTGACGCATTTCCTAAGTGCTTCGATTCGCAAATACCATAACGTATTTTGATAACTATAACCTGTGCAGTTGCACACTCGCCTCGGCTGAGCTCGTCGCAGGCAGCACTTAGTCCCGAGTGAATAGATACGTCATCGAATTTATGAATCGAGGGACTAAGCCATGACAGGCACCGTAATGCTGCCTGCTGGAAAGACTGTGACGTCTGCCTCCGGCAATTCAGCCTCTATCCTCCGCAGGGCATCCTCCACGGTGCTTTCATAACTCATGTTCATCGCTTCCACTTCGGAGCGGGACATATCCTCGCATACATAGGTGATTCTGTATTTTTCAAGCAGCAGTTTGAGGTGGACCACAAAATACCAGGCAGATATTCCCGCCCTTCTGGCTATGGGGTTGACATCTCCACCAATGGTGTCCCGTAGTTCTCTGGCAAAGCTTTTTCCGTTTTTGAGTGCCGGAACCAGGGGTTCAAACTGCTCTGGCAGCGAGTTCCGGCCCACCAGGATGATATGGCCACCGGGTTTGGCCGCGATAGCCCCGGGGCTGACCCCCTTTACTGCCTGGATTCCCCTGTCAAGCGGATAGCTCCCCGAGATGACCACATCGGCCTTTGCCGGCACTGGAACCCCATATTCCTTTAGCAGGTTTTCACTGGTGACTTTGCTGATCTCGCAAATGTCGCCAGCATAGACATTTGTCACCTCGTTTTTGACATTCATGGTCAGATCCACCTTGTACTGAACACCTGCCATCCGGGTCATCTCATCCTGTTCGGCGTGAAAATGGTTTCCTTCTATGACCCCCAAGACCGTCCCGGGGCTGGCAAGCCACTTCATGTGATGTTCAAGGATAGACTGGAAGCTGAACACACCGGGCATCACGATCTTGGACCCCCCGCCCACACCAGAGGCAAAGTGAGGAATACAGCTGCCGATTCCCACACAGAATTCGGCCTCAAAGACCACGGGATTTACCTCAACGAGCGATCCATAAGTGGTCCTGCCGAGGATGACGTTGTCCTCCGAGTTTGAATCGTGGATCAACACACGGGGAGACAGACGATCATAGGCTTCTTTTCCGATCTTCTCGATGATCTGTTCTCTGGTCGGTGTGGGATGAGAACCCAGTGCGCAGATTGCCGTGATGTGATGATCCTTTACTCCCGCCGCATTGAAACGTTTTAATATTTCCGGAAACACGAGATATGCGGGGGTGGGACGGGTCAAGTCATCGAAGAGGATAACGGCCTTCCCCGGTTTGGCCATCTTTTCGATTCGGGGTGCAGCGATGGGATGATCCAGCGCCCGGGCAATCTCCTTTTTCACATCTGGAAGTCCCTCATATTCGGTCGGTTCGCCCCGGGTGAGCAGGTTCCACTTAGAGGGGAGATCGAAGTAGGCCTTTTTGTTTCCATAATAGACATAGTTTTCCACGGTGCATCTCCTTTTTTGGCTGGGGATTTCACAATGGGGTTAACCTTATCGCGATGCCGTTTTCGGGAAAAAAACTATATGAAAAAATGGGGTCGTCCGTCAAGACGAAGGAACGAGAAATGGAAAAAAAGAGTTCCGTTACAGGTTGACAAGGGAGCATTGAATCATGTTAAAGAGGCATTAACAAACCGGTAATGCTCCCGATTGACGTTTGTGTTAGAGTATGCTCAAAGGCAGAAACGTTGTGGAAGGCCTGTATTTATCCCGAAAGAGGCAAAACCCAGAAGGGCAAAGAGAATGATCTGCGCTAGAGTTTGGACGCTGGCCCTGTAAATTATTGCTAAGGGTCACAAAGCAAAAGGAGAGGTCGTATGGAGTTTGCGGGCAAAGGCATCGGTCCGATGCTTGATGAGATATCAGAGGCGTTTGCCAAAAGGGATGCCCTTATCCACACTGAGAGGAGTGTCAGGTACAACTACGCCATCCTGTCATGGGAGATTGATCGGATCTCAATGGGCCTTCTGGGGATGGGGATTGGCACCGGGGACAGGGTGGCTATCTGGGCGCCAAATATCCCCGAGTGGGTGATTTCGATGCTGGCACTTGCCGGGATCGGTGCGGTTACCGTTCCAATTGACACAGGTATTGATCAGGAGGGGCTTCGATTTATCGTCGAGCAGTCGGGATGCGGGGCCATCATAATCGACGGGGATTCTGAAAACGAGGATGACGCTCACGTGGATATGGCCATTCAACTGAGAGAATCTGTCCCTTCCCTTGAGAAGGTCTTTGTTGTTGCTGGGAGACCCATACCCGGGACCGTCACATGGGCTGAACTCGCCGCCCGCGGAGAGGATGTAACGCCGGCCGAACTCCAGAGGGTCAAGGATGGCGTCAGGCCTGAAGACCCTGTGGCCATCATGTACACCTCTGGCACGACGGGGAATCCAAAGGGGGTGGTCCTTGACCACCTGGGGTTGATAAACAAATCCATGGCCTCCACGGAGCGTCAACGAGTCACCCACGAGGACAGGCTTTGCCTCTTTTTTCCGCTTTTCCATATGTTTGGAAACACCTGTATTGCGCTGGCAGGGCTCCTGAGGGGGGCCGCTCTTGTCATGCCCTGTCAGGCCTTTGATCCCTCCCGGATCCTCCAGGCGATTGATAAAGAGGGGTGTACGGCCATCTATGCCTCTCCCAGTATGCTCATCTCCCTGCTGGACCACCCGGAGTTTGACAAAAGGCGATGGAAGGGTGTCGTGAGGGGAATCATCGGTGGATCTCCATGTCCCATGGAATTGATGAGGAGAGTGACCGAGGAGATCGGTGTCTCCGGGATTACCGTGGCCTATGGCATTACCGAGACCTCTTCGTGGCTGACCATGACCCGTCCTGATGACCCGATAGAGCTGCGGGTATCGACCATCGGAACCCCGCTGGAGTGCTGCCGAGTCAAGATCGTAGACCCGGTGAGCGGTGAGGATCTTCCTCCAGGGAGCCAGGGGGAGTTATGCACAAAGGGTTTTTTGATGAAAGGCTATTACCGGATGCCCGGTGCAACCGCCGCGGTCATTGATCAGGCGGGATGGTTTCACACGGGAGACCTGGGTGAAATGGATGAGCAGGGTTATGTGAAGATCACAGGCCGGTTAAGGGATGTGATCGTCAGGGATGGCACAGAGATCTATCCGGTGGAAGTGGAGGAGGTCTTATACGGGTTGCCAGGGGTATTGGAGGCCCAGGTCTTTGGCTTTCCGTATCCCAAAAAGGGGCAAGAGGTGGCAGCATGGGTAAAGGCAAAGGAAGGGTCCGGGCTATCCGTCGAACAAGTCACCGGGTATGTAAAAGACCACCTTTCTGAGGACAAACAGCCGCACTATTTCAAGATCGTCACGGGTTTTCCCATGACCAGGAGTGGAAAGGTACAGAAATTCAGACTTGCCGAGATGGCAGAAAAGGAATATCTGGAGAAATAGGGGCCGGCCAATCTTGACGATTTGTATCAATGTATAGCAGCCGGGTGTTTTCTCTGACCGCCTTGAGCACAGATTCCAGGGGTAGCCCCTTTATCTCTGCGATGGCACGGGCACCGATAGAAAGATTTGCCGGTTCATTACGAATCTTGGGCTCCGGACCCAATACCGGGCTGTCCGTTTCCAGGAGAAGGCATTCCAAAGGCAGGTTTTTGACGAGCCTTTGTTTCTGCGGGGATCTTATGACCGAGGGCGGGATGGAGAAGAAGTACCCGGCCTCCACTCCGGGCAGGGCATAAGAGGCCTTGCCGTCAAAGGCATGCATCTGGACCCTTTTCGCATTGCTATCCAGTAGGAGTTTCAGGGTGTGATGCCCGGCTGAACGCGAATGGACATTCAAAGGGAGATCCAGCTCGAGGGACAACTGGATAAAGCGGGAAAAGATCTCTTTCTGAAGTTCTTTTTGCTCCTCCTCTTTGACCACCCAGAAATCGAGACCCACCTCGCCGATCGCCGAGAGTCTGTAATGGTGCCCTCGAATGAATGACGCCATCTCTTCCGCCGCATCAAGGTCCAGGTGCGTCGGGTAAAGCCCCGCCGCTGGTTTGATGATGGGGAATTCTTCCGAGAGTATCAGATTACGGCGGGCATCCCTATGGTCTTCACCGACGGCAATAATGGCCTTGATTCCTGACACCCCGGCGCGTTCGAGCACTGCCCTGCGATCATGGTCAAAAGAGGCATCACAGATGTGGGCGTGCGTATCGGTCAGGTCTGCATTCATATCGTGGTATGTCTCGAGGCGCTAAAACCTGATCCTTGTCCCGACAGAGTTGAGGACAAAGCTTTCGGGAAAGGCATTTTTGAATTTCTCAATTGCCGTCCATCCGGTGCAATGACAGGGGACCATAATCCTCGGTGAAAACCGCTTCATCTCCTGGATGGTGGGATCGATTATCTTCTCAAAATCGGGGCCTGTGAGATGAAACCCGCCCATTACTCCGAAGATATCTCGGATACCTGTAACTTCTTGGGCATAGTGAATGGTATTGATTATGCCAGAATGCCCACATCCGGTCAGGACAACCAGTCCTTTGCCTTTGACATGGAGCACCAGGGCCTGGTCATCTTTGATGTGATCTTTGTAAAGCTTACCCTTTCTCTTGTAGTAGGTTGAAGGCATGCCGGTTTCAAAATCTGTCTGCCGGGGGATATTCGTGAGGGTAATAATATGATCCCCGGCTATCAGCGCTGGTGCCGAGACCTCAAAGACCCCCACATTCGATGCATCCACGGTCTGTCTTTTTAGCGAAGGGATCGGGACCTCTCTCCCGTCGGAAAACCGGTGAAATCTCTCATCGAGAAATGCATCGGGATGCAAAATCAGGTCCACCGGCTGGGCAATGGCAGTCAGTGTCTCTCGAATAGCGCCGATATGGTCAGGGTGACCATGGGAAAGGAAAGCGGTCTTTATCTCTCCCAGGTCTATATCCAGCACACGAATATTGTTTGGCACGGCGATATTTGAGAAACCAAAATCCATGATAATGACATGCCTGTCTGTGTCGTCGTAGAGCTCTATCAAAAAGCTCAATCCATGTTCGGCCAGCAAAGGCCCTTTTCTTACCCCTCCTTTGACGAGCTCCGGCCGCTCAACGTGGGTCTTGTCTGGTAGAAAAAGATCAATGTAGTTGTCCACTATGGTCGTTACCGATACTTCGGAAGACCCTTTTAGATAAACTGCCTTTTCTTTTGCCATCCTTGATTCCTTTGCGGTAGCAACTCACCCGGGATAGGGGGAAGGAAGACCTGGAGAATAGATTCCGTAATTCCCCGGAACTGTCATTTATCCAGTTTAGCCCTAACCGCCGGGCCTATCTTGCCCAACAAAAAGGGTTTCTTGATATAGGGCCCTGCACCCAGTCTTTGGGCCTCCCTGACCCGGTCGGTCTCGGAAAATCCATTTGCGATTATCGCCTTCTGCCCGGGGTGTAGTTTCAGGATATGCCTCTATGTCTCGAGTCCATCAATCCCCGGTTCCATAATCATGTCCAAGGGCAAGAGATCTGCACAATGGTCCCTCATGTATTCAATCGCTTCTTCTCCACTTGAAACCGAGGTGACAGAATACCCTGCAGGTTGCTGCGGGGGATGAATGGCGAGGTGAACTGAGTCCGCGCGCGCAAATGGGGAAGCGGATTTGGCTTTGGCGCAGTCTCGCTCTCGATACCTCACAGCCTGCTCCAAGGAGCTTTGTTGTTTTTGAGTTGTGCTAATGAAGATCATTAGATTATATTAGAAATTAAAGCAAAATCAAGGAAGAATTGCACAGTC
>CAZXCQ010000148.1:0-15728 GCA_964639275.1 uncultured Desulfobacteraceae bacterium
CCCTCTCTATCATAGATCTTACGTCTTCTTCGCTATTTTGGCGCAACATTTAAGTAATTATTAACCGTGTCATAGTAATCTTGTTATTTGTCATGCCGGACTTGATAAGCCAGCCTCGTACGTGATACGGGGGCATCCAGAAAGACTCCCTAGATGCCGGCTTTCGCCGGAATGACAAAGAGATCCACGTGTCCGTCATTCCTACGAAAGCCGGAATCCAGTTCCTCAAGATGAGCGAAGGTATTTACGAAACCATGTACTTAGCCTCTCTTGTCATTCCGGCAAGGCCCGGATTCGGTCCGGGACAGGCCCCGGAATCCAGACTTTCTAACAATAAACATATTTACCGCTAATTATTGAGAAGATACCAAATATAGGGTTCAGCGTGCCGGGTTCAAGCTGTCAAAAGAGGCAAGGTGCTTTGCAAGGGGGGTGTTACGGCTGCGACCGACCTGGATGTGACCATCAATGATAATACATGATATGCCGGGGATGTCACCGCGGGAGACCGCCCCCAAGGCGTCTTGTGCCACTGAACCGGAAGGGGCGTCGCAGATGACCAGGTCTGCGGGTTTACCAATGGCAATTGTTCCGGTCTTGAGTCCAAAGATGCGGGAGTTGTTTCCGGTGGCTAGAGCAATTGCTTGCTCAGGTCGTATGTGTCCCAATGAGGCCAGTTCACAGACGGTTTTAAAAATTCCCAGTGGCATCACGCCCGTCCCGGTGGGCGTATCACTGCCGATACAGACCCTGTGGAGGGCATTGTGGAGACGAGCCATCTTGAGGATATATAAGGCGGAACGAAGATTACCCGCCTGAACGATCTGGAGCGCCATCTCACTTTCCGTGATAACACGTGCCAGGCCCTCATCATCCAGAGAGGTAGTGCCACCATTGATGTGACCGCACACGTCAACCCTGAGGTGGAGCAAGACCTCGTGGTTTATCGGGCTTGATCCCGGCACGGAAGTGCCTCCGCTATGGGTCATCACACAAAGCCCGTATTTTTGCGCCCAGCGGACCTCGGGCTCTCCATCACAGGGGTCTCGATAACCGCCAAACCCGTATTTTGCATAACGAATACCAATTCGGGCCATCTCAGCAAAGTCTTCTTCTGTCAGACCCGGCTCTAGCATAACCGCACCCGCGTTTATTTTCATACCGTTTGGATGGAAGTTCTGGAAACACTTAAATGCCGCTATGGCGAGCGCCTTGGCGGCCACCGGATCGTGTGGCCGACCGGGGGCATGCACCCCCTCTCCGGCTGTGACCACGCTTGTGATTCCTCCGTGGACATAAGAGTCAAGGAAATCCACCTGCTTTTGTCTTGGGGTGTAATCTCCTAGGACGATGTGGCAGTGTGAGTCGATCAGTCCAGGGATTAAGGTGGTGTTTTTTGCATCAACCACCCTATCTGCATTTGAAACATCCACTCCGTTGCCTATGGATGTTATGATGCCGTTTTCACAAATCAGAGAATCGGCATCCAAGACCCCTGTTTGTAAATCACCGGAGACCAATGTCCCGATATTGATAACGGCTAGCATGCCCTTTTTTTGAGATTGAACCTCTTCCATAATCACACCCTTATTACTACGGGGAGCATGAAGTTGTTTGCATTTTGCTCGGTTCACTCCTGACTCACAGCGGGGCACGGTTATCGGATCCTGGCAAAGAGGCGTCTTGTCAAAGGGCAAGGGCCTGTTCGGGCGCATGAACCGGTTGCAGGTCATGGGGGAGCATCCTGAAGCGCAGGCTCAGTCAGCCGTTCTTTCCTTTCACGCCTTAGTTGACTAAGGCGTTGCATGACCACATAGAAGACCGGCGTAAAGATAAGGGACATGATGGTCGCGGCAATCATCCCACCCACCACGGCTGTACCGATCGCCTGACGGCTCGCGGCCCCGGCGCCAGCAGCGATCACCAGCGGCATAAAACCGGCAATGGAGGAGATGGCCGTCATGAGGATGGGCCGAAACCGCAGTTGCGCCGCCATGGCAGCTGCCTCCAGTATGCCTTTTCCCTTGGCCTGCTGATCACGGGCAAACTCCACGATGAGGATGGCGTTCTTGCTGGCCAGCCCGATGAGCAGCACAACGCCAATCTGGGTGTAGACGTTGTTGTCGAAATGGCGCATGACCAGGGCAACAACGGTTCCAAACACCGCCAAAGGCACCACCAGGATCACCGCCGCCGGATTGGTCCAGCTTTCGTACTGGGCCGCCAACACGAGGAATACCAGGATGATGGCCAGCCCGAAGATGATCACCGCCTCGGAGCCCACCTTTTTTTCCTGAAAGGACATCCCGGTCCACTCGTAGCCCATGGACGGGGGAAGTTTGGCGTTGGCAATCTGCTCCATCAAATTAAGGGCCTGACCCGAGCTAAAACCGGGCGCCGCCTCTCCGGTGATGGACGCGGCAGGGTAGAGATTGTATCTTAGGATGGTCTGGGGCCCCAGCATTTCCTTGACCTTCACCAGGGTGCCAATAGGAACCATCTCGCCTTTGGTGTTGCGAACATCCAGCATGCGGATGTCGTTGGCCTCGATGCGGAACTGATGGTCCGCCTGGACCTTGACCTGCCAGGTGCGGCCGAATTTGTTAAAGTCATTTACGTAGGCCGAACCGAGATAGGCCTGAAGTGTCCCGAAAACCCTGTCCAGGGGAATATCCAGGGTCTTGGCCTTGGTACGGTCCACTTCGGCAAAGAGCTGGGGCACGTTGACGCGGAAAGTGCTGTTAAGATTCGTAAGTCCTGACTGGGCTTCCCCATCCTGGATGATCTCCTGAACCACTTTCTGCAGTTCTTTTAGACCCACGTCCGCGCGATCTTGGATCTGCATCTGAAATCCGCCGGCCACGCCCAGACCGTTGATTGCGGGGGGCGGGAATGCAAATACGATGGCCTCCTGGATCTCAAAAAATTGTCGTTGCAGGTTAAAGAGGATCGCCTCCTGGCTGAGGCTGGGGTCGGTTCTCTCCTCCCATGGCTTCATGATGATAAAAACGGTTGCCGCATTGGATGCATTGGTTCCGTCAATCAGTGAAAAACCGCCGAGGGAGACCCAATCCGCGATTCCGGGGGTGTTCTTGAAGATGATATCGAGTTTCTTTAACACCTCCTCGTTCCGCTCTAGAGAGGCTGCGTCGGGTAGCTGGATATTGGCCATGAGATATCCCTGATCCTCAATGGGCAAAAAACCCGTTGGCAGCCGCATAAACTGCCACCCGGTTAGCCCCAGTAGCCCCAGAAACAGCAGCATCATTATGGCCGTGCGGCGCACCAGGGCACGGGTCATGCCTGCATAACCCCTTTGACCCGCGTGAAACACCGCGTCAAATCCCCGAAAAAAGAAGTTCTTGCGCGGCTTTGGGGGTCGCAGTATGAGCGCTGAAAGGGCCGGGCTCATTGTCAGTGCGTTGATGGAGCTGAAGATGGTGGATATGGCGATGGTCAAGGCGAACTGGCGATACATCTGGCCGGTTATGCCGGGCAAAAAAGCTGCGGGCACAAACACGGCCAACAGTACCAGGGTGGTGGCCACTACCGGGCCAGAGACCTCCTCCATGGCCTTGATGGCAGCCTCCTTGGCTGATAGGCCCCGCTCAATGTGAACCACGGTGGCCTCTACCACCACGATGGCATCATCCACCACAATACCAATGGCCAGGACCAGGCCAAAAAGCGTCAGCATATTGAGCGAAAAACCCATTCCCAACATAACCGCCAGGGTTCCAATAAGCGATACCGGTATGGTCACCGCCGGGACCACAGTTGCCCGCCAGTCTTGTAGAAAGAGGAACAGGACCAGGAAGACGAGGAGCGCCGCCTCCAACAGGGTGACGTAGACTTCTTTGATGGATTTCTCCACAAAGATGGTGGTGTCGTAAGGAATCTTGTATTCCATGCCCTCGGGAAAAAAGCGGTTTAGTTTTTTCATGACAGCGCGCACCTGCTGGGCTACCGTAAGGGCATTGGCACCGGGCAGCTGGTAGATTGCGATGCTGGCCGAAGGCGCGCCGCTTAAACTGGAAGTTATGTCATAACTTTTTCCGCCCAATTCGATTCGTGCGATATCCTTGAGGCGGGTGATGCGGCCTCCTTCTGCGGTCTTGACGATGATTTCCTGGAACTGTTCGATATCAGAAAGACGCCCTAATACGTTGACCGTGTACTGGAAGTTTTGCCCTCTGGGTGCTGGTGGCTGGCCGATCTGCCCCGCAGCCACCTGCACATTTTGTTCACGGATGGCTGCAACTACGTCCTCAGTGGTGAGGCCTCGGGACTTGAGCTGCCTGGGGTTGAGCCAGATGCGCATGCTATAGTCGCTGGCTGGAAAGATCATCACGTCACCCACGCCGGGTATACGGCTGAGCACATCTCGGATGCGCAGGGTGGCATAGTTACTGAGGAAGAGTTCGTCGTACCGACCGTCCTTGGAGAAGAGGGAGATCATCAAGATGATGTTGGGGGATTTCTTTTTGGTGTTGACCCCCTGGCGTTTGACTTCCTCGGGCAGGTTGGGTTCGGCCAGCTTGACCCGGTTTTGCACAAGTACCTGGGCCATGTCCAAGTCCGTGCCGATCTCGAAAGTGACCGTCAACGTGTAAGAACCGTCGCTGGCACTAGTGGAGGACATGTAGATCATATTCTCCACACCGTTAACCTGCTGCTCGATGGGGGCGGCCACCGTTTCAGCTAGCACCTGCGCGTTGGCCCCGGGATAGAACGCCTTGACTTCGACAGTGGGGGGGGTGATTTCGGGGTACTGGGCCACGGGCAGGGCGCCAAAAGAGACAACTCCGGCAATGACGATTATGATGGATATGACACTGGCAAAAATGGGGCGCTCAATAAAAAACTTTGAAAACATGTTCGGCCTCGCCTTAGAGTCTTAAAGGTTCAATAGTATCCAAAACAACCCTTAGCCGTAACACTTTACTGCCTTGCAACATTTTAGCTTTTTGAAACCCGGGCAATGGGGATTCCGTTTTTCGGGTGTATAACTCGCCCGTAAGAGAGCGTAAAGGAATCACGTGTCATAGGAAAAAATAGGGCGCAGTATTTCCGGGAAAGCCTTATGGTTTCAGTCGATGTCGATCTCCGTTAGAGCCTGAACGATATGTACAGCCTGGAGTATTGGAGTGGCGGGATTCGGGCTCCGGCTTGTCATGGCTAGGGTTTTCTCGCCGGTTGGGCGAGTCTTCAATGATCCCGTTCAGCAGCTTTTACAGGGGTTGCTGATCCCTTTATGGTCCCCTTGACAACCTCATTTTGTTCTTTATGCTCACTTTCGGCGCGCCCCGGTGTATCCGCAGTAAATTCTCCTTTGGCCTCGTCTGATTCGGCAGCGGCTTCGAGGGCCGAAGTGGTGAATGAAGCCATGTCAGTGCGCTCCGGATCGACCTTCGCCCCCGTGCGGGCGCGCTGAATGCCATTGACGATCACCCATTCACCGGGCCGTAACCCTTCTTGGATTACCCGGAGGCCGTCCACCAACCGGCCTGTTTGAATCGGGTGTTTCTCCACCACCTTTTTGCTGTTGACCACCAGCAGATAGCGCCCGGACTGATCGGCGCCAATGGCCCGTTCGGTCACGAGCAGGGCGTTCTCCCGTTTATTGATAGGTATTCTGATGCGGGTAAACAGGCCCGGAACAAGCATTGGGGCGCTGCCTGGATTAGGAAAGACCCCCCGCAGTTGCAGGGTTCCGGTCCCCGGGTCCACGCTGGATTCGGCAAAATCCACGATGCCCTCGTGGGGATACCCCTTTTCATTTGCCAGTCCGACAAAGGCCGGGATTTCCACCTTGCGGCTCGATTCGGTATCGGGATCAATACCCTTTTCCTTGATTTCTTGACGATACATGGCCATCACCCTGAGGAGGTCACGCTCATTGAGGTTAAAATAGACATACATTGGATCGTATCTGCTGACCGTTGTCAGCAGAGTTGGCTCAATTTCACCGACCAGATTTCCCAAATCCACATAATTGCGGCTGATACGACCGCTGATCGGGGCCTTGATCCTTGTATAGCTCAAATCCAAACGGGCCCGCTCAAGCTTGGCCTTGGCACGGGCCACGTTTGCCTTGGCGATGTCGCGCTCCCCGCGCCATTTGACCACGTTGCTCTCCGCACCTGCCTTCTGCTTGAATAACCTTTCTGCACGGGCAAGCTCGATCTGAGCTCTTTCGAGCCTGGCCCTTGCGCTCTCAAGATCTGCCTTGGCGGCATGCACCACTGCCTGATATTCCCTGGGATCAATAACAAAAAGCAGGGCACCTTTCTCAACCATTGTACCGGGCGTGAAATGCATGCTTTGAAGAAACCCCGATACCCTGGCGCGCACCTCCACCTCTTCAAATGCCTGGGTGGTGCCGGTAAATTCCAGATAGTCGGTGACCTCCTGCTCTAAGGGCTGTGCAACCGTGACCACGGGCGGGGGGGGCTCCACATATTGGTTCTTTTGCTCGCACGCCGCGGTGATCCAGACCATCAAAAGGATCACCGCAAGGTGAACCCATCTCTTCCCGCGGGTAATTCTCGAGGGATTTTTCATAGGGTTTCTCCTTCGCTTCCTTTTTCTTTCCGGGAACTTTCAGGATTTTCCCGCATCCTCTCGCCTCTCTCACCAGTCGGGGTTTCGGATCACGGATCTTTCCTTGTCCGGAACCCATGTCTGGACCGCCTGAGGCGTCAGCAATTTACCCCAGTTGGTACGACTCTCCATCGCTTCCTTGACTTGAAGCGGGATGAATTCTTTGCCCTCACGGATTTCCCATCCGCCTCCGAGGGCCCTGTACACCGAAATCAATCCTTGGGGAACGTCACCCTGGCTGCCTGCCAGGCGGTCCTGCTCGTTCAACAGGGACTGTTGGGCGGTGAGCACGGTGGTGTAATCGGTAGCGCCTTCACGATACTGGGTGAGTGCCAGCTCGGCTGAGCGCTGGGCCGCCCCAACGCTCTTTGATAGCAGGCTCACCCGCTCCTGCGCCTTGAGAAACTCGATCAGCCCGTCTTCAACCTCCTTTTGCGCACGGAGTACCGTCTCCTGGTAGTTCAACAGAAGCTTTTGGAGCCGGGCATCCTGAACCCTCACGTTGTTAGTGATTCGACCGTAGTTCAAAATGTTCCACTGGAACGAGGGACCGAAAGTGGCCACCCTGCTGCTCCACGAAAAGAGATCGGAGAGATTGGATTTACCCGCGTTACTTGAGAGAAATCCGAAGACGCCTGTCAATGAAAACGATGGATACAGGTCTGCCTTGGCGTAGCCAATAAGGGCACTCTGCGCTGCCGCCTGCAGTTCGGCGTTGCGAATATCCGGTCGCCGGCGCAACAATTCCGCAGGGATCCCGACGGCAACTTCAAGGGGGGCCTTTGGGATTCCGCCGGAGCCTGCCAGCAGATCATTCAACTTACCCGGCGGCATGCCCAGCAGGATACTCAGGGCATATTGGGTCCGGCGTATGCTGGTTTCCAAGGAGGGGATTTGGGCCTCGGTGCTCTTCAATTGGGTAAGGGCCTGCTGTACGTCACGTTCGCTGGTTGCCCCGGCTTCAAAGCGCGCCTGTGCGATCCTCAGGCTTTCCTTCTGGGTCAAAAGGTTCTCGCGGGCGATTTTGAGACGTTCTTCAAATGTGCGAATCATTACATAGCTGCGGGCCACATCCGCTGTCAGGGTGACCAACGCGTCGTCATAAACCGCAATGGAACTCAGGAAGTTGGCATCCGCAGACTGGATGGCACGCCGAAATTTTCCCCAGAAATCGAGTTCCCAACTGGCACCGACCCCGATCTCGGCTTGCCAGGAGCTGAAGTCAGTATTCCCGGCGGTAGAGCCAGCCTGGGAGCCCGGGTATGCATTTTCACTGACACGGTTGTAGGTCACCGAGCCGAAACCGTGCTGCACCTGGGGGTAGAATTCGCCGATGGTGATACCGAGCAAGGCGCGCGCTTCAAACACCCTCACCCCCGCAATGCGGAGCGGCAGGTTCTGCTCGTATGCCGTCTGGATCAGGTTGTCGAGGGCGGGGTCATCAAAGACCTGCCACCAGTTTTTGTAATCCGGAGGCCCCGTTTTGACACGCTCCTCTTTGGCTTCAACCCATTCCTTAGAAACGTCAGCTTTCGGTGGAACAAAATCCGGCCCAACCATGGTGCAACCGCTCAGGAAAACTAGCAGCATCACCCCATACAACCAACCGATCGGTGGTGGTAAGATCTTCATTGTTCTCCTCTTGTCAATTGTCCGTTTGCTGAAGTAATTGACGTGATCGACGACCTGTACGCATCCTGTTTTCATCTGCAAAGGCAAGCAGGAGCTTCTGATTTTCTGGGTCGCCCGTAACCTGATAGACCTCCTGAACTGCCTCCAGGGCACGCGTCTCCAGAGCCATGGCAAATTTTAGCGCTGCGCCAATGCTATTGAGTTCCATCTCAAAACCACCTTGTGATTACGATCTTTCGGTCCGTAAAGAACTTGATCGATTCTGCGCGCCCATGGAGATCCCCATAGAACGACTCCTTATAGCTCCCCAGGGTTGAAAAGGCCTGGGTGGCCGCAATCCCGACATTGATGCCGATATTACCGCATGGGGCCCGATATCGGAACTCCCTCGCCCAGTAACCGCTGGAGGTGAAGATCAGGGCGGAGTGCCCAAACCGGCTGCCCTCTATCAATTTCAGGGCCTCATCAAAGTCTTCAGACCTTATGATGCAGGCAACAGGGCCAAATATCTCTTCCTGTGCAATCGTCATATCCGGCGTTACCTCATCAAAAATGGTCGGCCCGATGAACGCGCCGTCAGGATAGCCATCAACCTTGACATTACGGCCATCGAGGAGAAGTTTGGCCCCTTCTTCAATACCCTTATCAACAAAGCCAAGTACGGTTTCCATATGTTCTTTTGATACCAGCGCCCCCATCTGGACGCCTTCTTCGAGGCCGTATCCTACTTTGATCTTTGAAGCGGATTTGACAAGTTTTTCCCTCAGGGGTTCGTAGATGTCTCCAACGGGCACGGCCACTGCCCCGGCCAGACACCGCTGCCCTGAACAGCCAAAAAAAGAGCTCAACATGGCATTTACCGTTAGGTCGAGATCGGCATCCGGCATCACCACAAAGTGATTTTTGGCGCCACCCGCACACTGGGCCCTCTTACCGTATTTTGCAGCCTTCTCATAGAGAAGCTTTCCCACCGGCGATGAACCCACAAAGGAAAGGCCTTTTACATCGGGGTGTTCCAGGAGCCCGTCTACGACGTCCCTGCTTCCGTGAACCATGTTTACAACACCGGGAGGAAGACCTATCTGGTCGATGAGTTCAAATATCTTTGTTTGCGTGATGGGGACCTTGGTGCTGGGTTTTACGATATAGGTATTTCCGCATGCCACGGCATAAGGCATGTATTCCAGGGGGACAAGGGCTGGAAAGTTAAATGCTGGGACCATACAAAAGACCCCGAGAGGCTCGTTGATGGCCTGGAGATCTATTGTGGGTGCGATATCTTCCGCAATATACCCCAGCATCAAGGATGGGATTCCGCAGGCGCATTCGACTTCTTCAATGGATCGTCTGAGCTCACCTCTCGCCTCATCGATGGTCTTACCGACTTCCAGGACGACAGTCGTCGATAAGTCCTCAAAGTCTTCCTCCATCAATCTCTTTAACTCAAAAAAATACCTTGCCCGCCGGGTCGGGGATGTTTCCCTCCATCCCTGAAAGGCATCTTTTGCTATCTCTACCGCCTCTTGAACTTCGTCGGGGGTGGAGAGCGGCACCTCTGCAATGACCTTCGCGGTGGCAGGGTTGATTACCTCTTTTGTCCGGGGTGATTTTGATTCTTCCCATCTGCCATTGATGTAGTTCTTTAGTCTTCCATAATGCCTGTTATCTTCTGCCGATATGGCTCTTGCTTTTTCCATTAAACATACCTCCTGGCAACATTTTAGTACGCTGTCTCATAAATCCTGTCCTTAATTTTGGCAATTTGATAGCACCGTCAACGGTGAGTTAAACGAAATCACAATATTCAAATTGTCCTTCGGACTCCCCACCTATCGGTGGGTCCCCAGTTTGTCCTTCGGACTCCCCACTTATCGGTGGGTCCCCAGTTTGTCCTTCGGACTCCCCACCTATCGGTGGGTCCCCAGTTTGTCCTTCGGACTCCCCACCTATCGGTGGGTCCCCGGTTTCCAAATCACAAACAATATCCAAATTCCAATGTTCCAAATCCAAAACAAAACGCCCAAAGGATTCGAAGCACAACCTTGATAAAGAGACCTCATACCTCTTAATCCTTCCTGTTTGGTCATTTACTGAACAAGGAACCGCAGAATAACCAAGGGATAACTTCGACATTCGATATTCCTTGTTCGATATTCTGCGGTTTTCGGTCAGCCACTAAATAGGGGATATCTTCTTCCAATACCATGTTGCCATTTTTTCGAACAAAACTTTTGAGACGCGGCATTAGCTTCTTGAAACCCGGGGAATGGGGATTCGGAACCCCCATTCCCCTGTCTCAGTTCCAATTTTGATGAAAGCTAAATTGATACCCACCTGTAAGAAAAACGGCAAGCGTTCACAGGTTCCGGGTTCAGCGTTCATGGACAGTTGTTTAGCGAAGCGCATCAAACAAGCCCTGCACCGGACCCGGCTGGTCCAAACAGAGCAGCCTTCCGAGGATCTCTTCGCATCGATCTCCGGCAATTGTTAAAGCGCATAATCTTCTAAATTTCTCGGTAATATCATCTTCTGTCATTGGATTCTTCATGTTGCCTCTGGGATAGATCACCTGATGGCTCAGGATACCCTTGTCTTTGGTCTCCATTTCAACAACACAGGCCAGGGTCTCCGGGTACCGGGTATTTAGTGATGCATCTTCCTCGATCTCTATCCGGCTCATCAGATCATTGATCCGGGGATCATTCAATCTCTCCCTGGTGAATTGCGTCAATGAGATCTCCCTGTCGGCAACGGCCAGTGCCACGCAAAAAGGAATGCTGAGCCTGGCGGCCAGGGGTGTCTCAGGATGATAGTTCTGGCCTTGTCCCTTGGCTGTCCGGGGGATTCTAAGGCCAATCCTCAGAATGTCCGTATCTCGCACATCGTGCTTTGCCATTAACTCGAGCACGGCCTGGATAGGGGTATGGCTGATCAATATGGTGGGATATGCCTTTAGGCCATTTGAGGTCAGTTCGTATGGGTCCCCAAGCCCGGAGGCTATTTTCTCAATCTCTGGTCCTTCGGAAAATGCATGGCAAAAACCCGTGGGGTATTCCAGAATTCCCTTTGGACCATTGGCCCCCTTTTTGACCAGCAGGGCGAGCATCACCCCCTTCATGGCCGCAAAGCCGGGATGAAGGCTTTTTGAATAATCCCCTTTATCGATACAATATCTGAAGCCGGCCGCCTGATCCGCGGCAAGACCCAACGCGTACTCTGTCTCTGCCTCATCCAGTTTCAGTAATTTGGAGGCGGCCGCAACCGATGCGAGCGATCCAAAGGTACTGGTGGGATGCCAGTATTTATAATGGGACGGCATCATGGCTCTACCCACCTTTGCACCCACTTCAAATCCAATGACAAACGCCTCCAGCAAGCCGGGGCCATCGGCGTGGAGTCTTTCTCCCAGCGAAAAGACGGTGGGGACCAATGAGGCGCTAAAATGAGAGATGGAGCCCATGTGCGTGTCGTCAAAGTCTATTGAGTGGATCATGGTGCCATTTGCCAGGGCCGCGAGGGGTGCGGATGACCTGAGCCCGGTCATAAACACGCTCGATTCGGGGTTTCCGCCGAGATCCTTGATCAAATTGATGATCCATTCACATTCCTCTCTGGCTTCCGTGTAACCCGCGATACAACATCCAAGCGTATCAATGATGGTATATTTTGCCAGCCCCCTTATGGTGCCGGGAATGTCCGAAAAAGTTCGATTCACCACAAACCGAGCCAATTGCCTTGTAATCTCCACCTTATCCTCCATCAAGACCATCCAAAGCCCTCTCAAATCCCTCTGGCTGTCTCATACCCTTCTCTGACCGCCTCCAGGATACCCCGGGGTTTTGCCTTATCGCCGATCTCGTAGACCTCAGAGACCTCTTCTCTTATAACACGCTCTAAATCATCGGAGTGTGGTTTTGCTCCGGCCGCGACAACGATGAGGTCAGCTGGCAGGGTCTCTTCGACGCCCTTGCGCCTCACCACAACACCCTTTTCGCTGCCATAGAGGACCTGCGTCTTTGTCATGACCCGAACGCCGTTATTTTCAAGGGCCATTTCAAGGGGGAGCCTCGAGATATGAGGCATCCCACCGGCTATGTCATCCAGGATTTCGATGATGGTAATCTCTTTGCCCTGCGCGCTCAAGAACTCCCCCACCTCGCATCCCACCTGCCCCCCTCCAACAACGATTATCCTGTTCCCCGGCACTTCCTTCCCGGCAAGGACCTCTCTGGCGTTGAGGATGTCTTTGTCTGTTAGACCGTCTATGGCGGGGATTGCAGGATCGCTGCCGGTTGCGAGTATTGCCACATCCGGTTTGACCTCCTGGAGCCATTGTCTGTCGATCTCCTTGCCCAGTTCCAGTTGGATTTGAGGTCTTTCCACCAGATGTTTCAGATATGAGATAAATCGATCGATCTCCTGTTTCCCCGGGGGTCTGGAGGCGAGGGAGAGCTGTCCCCCCACCTGACCGGCCTTATCTACGACAAAGACCTGGTGCCCTCTCAGGGCGGCTGTTTCGGCTGCCTGGATCCCGGCCGGACCCGCGCCCACAATCAGGACCTTTTTCCGTTTTTCAGCCATTGTGACAGGCCCTTTCCACTCCTCCCCAACCGTCGGATTGGTGGTGCAGGCCAGGGGGGCATCCCTTTCAAGGATGTTTTGGGCACAGCCCTGGCAGCAATATATACACGGCCGGATCTCCTCGAACCTCCCTTCAAGGGCCTTTTGGGGAAAGTGGGGATCAGCGATAAAGGGTCTTCCCATGGCGATCAGGTCCGCCCTCTGATCCTGAAGGATCTGCTCGGCAGCCCGGGCGTCCTTTATCTTATTCACGGCGATAACCGGTATGGAAACCACCTCTTTGATATTGGCGGCCAGATCAACAATACAGTTGTCGGGCGCCCTCATTGGCGTAATGGAGGGGATAAAATCGGGGTCCTTGATGGACGCCCCAAAACCGACAGAGATATGCAGGGCGCTCACACCAATTTGTTCAAATCTCCTGGCGATCTCCTGGACCTCCTCCAGAGTGTTTCCCCCCTCCGGCTCCCTGCCGTTCATCCGGCAAATGATCGGGACCTCCTCACCCACGGCCCCCTTGATCTTCTCAACAATCTCAGTCACAAATCGCGTTCTTCCAGCGACGTCGCCGCCGTAGAGGTCCTTTCTCTGGTTGGCCCATGGGGAAAGAAACTCGCCGCACAAATACATGTGGGCACAGTGAAGCCCTATGACATCAAATTCCCCTTCCACGACCCGCTGGGCGGCACGCGTGAATTTTTTGATGATCACTTCAATTTCCTCGACAGTGAGCTCCTTGGGAACGACCTGTCCGGTAACGGGATGGGCCATGGCCGTGGGGGCAACCGGCAACAGGCCACGCGTGACCTCCATACAACCGCTCTGTTTCGAAACCCTCCCGCCCCGTCGCCCGCTGTGGGATAGCTGGATCGATACCCTGGCGCCATGGGCATGGACGGCCCTTGACAGTCTCTTTAGGCCAGGGATATAACGATCATCATCAACGGCCACGATGTTTTTTACATGATTGCCCCGGGGCACATCGACGATGCCGTCTTCGATCACGACAAGACCCACACCCCCTCTGGCCCTTTCTTCATAATAGGCAATCATTTCATCGGTGATATGGCCATCCTTTGCAAAATTGGTTGACATGGGCGCCATCACCAGCCGGTTTTTCAGGGCTACATTCCCGATGTTACAGGGTTCAAACAACTTCATGGCGGTCTCCTCGTTGAGACACTTCTAGATCCCCTTTTCAATGTAAGAAAGTAGCTCGTCGTCAAGGGGACGCGGGTTTGTCTTGATCCGCCGGGTCTGGACCAGTGTATTCTTTAGCAGTGTCTTGGCATCCTCCTTTTTTAGCCCCAGTTCCGATGGCCTGGAAGGAAAATCGAGCTCACTGATGAGATCCATCATATTGTCAACAAGACCTTCAGGAGAAGGGGCTGACCTATCACCGGGGTCCATATGACCGGCCAGGATGGCGTATTTTTCTTTACATGCCTTAAGGTTATAGTTCAAGCCGATACCCGTACAGGCCGCAAGACACATCCCATGGGGTGCATCCACCATGCCTCCCACCGAAGAGGCCAGGGCATGGACCAGACCCAGCCCGCTATGGCTGAATGCGAGACCTGCCAGATGTGAACCAATGGACATGTCTATTCTGGCCTGCCGGTTGCTTCCCTCCGATATGGCAGTTCGGTAGGAGCCCCAAATGGAACGAAAGGCCTCAAGGGACAACCCCTGGCTAAAGGGGTTGCTTCCCTGATAGAGGATCGGGCGCTCCGGAACTTTAGAAGAAGGACGCGCAAGAAAACTCTCGCAGGCATGCATCAGGGCATCGTATCCAGAATCCCGGGTAACCTTTGGGGGCAGACCCATGGTTAGTTCCGGGTCTACCACTGAGACCACCGGCCGGATATGTTCGGAAGAGGCCCCGCGCTTGACCCCTTCGATGGTGAAGACCGTTGTCTGCGTGTTTTGTGAGCCCGTTCCTGAAGTTGTCGGGACACAGACCACCGGTATGACAGGACCCGGAACAAGACCCTCACCGACATAGTCACCCAGTGAACCCCCGTGGGTCATGATGATGGTCAGGGCCTTGGCGAAATCCATTGAGCTGCCTCCTCCCAGACCCAAAAGGGCATCAAAATCAGACCCGAAACGTTGTTTCTGTTTGTCAACGTCACTGCTGTGGGGCTCGGTCGGGGCCCCATCAAATATTTCCACATCAACCGAAGCCTTCAGTAAATCGAGCACCCTCTCAAGAATACCAATATCCGCGATCTGACGGTCGGTGATAATCAATACGCGTTTAAAACCTCTCGACTCCAGTTCGTCCGGAAGCCTTTTCAAGGCCCCGAAACCAAATAGCGAACCAGAGGGTGAAAATGTGACAAATTCAGCCATAACTGCATCCTCCTCGAGTATTTTTCTTCTCCTGGAAATGATCATCTTTTCTCCAACTATTTGGCACAAAAATCAAGCCATTATTTCTGCCCGGTCACCGATCCAGGGCTGGCTCACCACCCGGCGCGAGGCAAGGCGTCTAGTTTTGGCCTTGCTTTTTGAGAAGGAATTGGGTAGCTCTTTAGCGGTTCAAAGGTTGGCCGCGGCGCGGGATCTTCAAACTGTTACGGAGAGTCAAATGACAGAGACATTAAAGTTCAGCGGAGTTATTCCTGCCAATCTTCTCCCTTTTAAAGAAGACTATTCAATCCATGAAAAAGACTACCGCCGACATCTGACCTGGCTGGCAGATGTCGCCGGTGTCACTGGTATCGTACTAAATGGTCATGCCGCAGAGGTATCTTCCCTCACGAGAGAAGAGCGTCGGCTGGCCCTGGCAATTGCCTTGGACGAGGTGGGCTCCCGCCTCCCCTTGATTGCGGGCATCTATACGGACAGCACACTGGAGGCGGCAGAACTGGCCAAAGATGCGAAAGCCGAGGGGGCCAGTGGTCTTC
>CAZXCQ010000149.1:0-15622 GCA_964639275.1 uncultured Desulfobacteraceae bacterium
TTTCCAGTATATCCACCCGTGTACATCTTCCACCTCCATCTTTAAGGTTAGTCATGTAACAAGATGTCCTTTAGGGCTCGCTCAGAAATAACTTCGCAGAATTGACGCTCAGATTTGGGTCAGATTTGGTTGCCGCGATTGAGTGAAGCCACAGGAATAGTGAACTATTTCGATGACTTCGCGATTGAGCGGCGACCGAAGATGGCCCGAAGCTGAGATGGCAAAATGTGAAGTCATTTTTGAGCGAGCCCTTAGCCCCCTGAAACCGGGGGCAGTATCAAGACCTCGTCTCCATTCTCAAGCACTGTTTCGATTCTATTGAGAAAGGCGATGTCCCGGCCGTTAACCATTAATCGAATATGGGGAAGGATATTGGTGCTTTTTGGTTCGAACAAGTGGGATCCAAGTTCCTCTCCCCATCTATCCACCATCATCGCAAGAAGCTCCCCGAGGGTGCTCTTGTCCGGAACAGAAATTTCCACTTCCCCTTTGCCCAGGATCTTCTTAAGGGTCAGAATTGTACGGACTTTGACCGCGATCAACTCCAGGCCTTCTTCCTTAAGGATATTACGTTTTTCAGTAGCATCGGGACTCCCACGGGGTGGTCCGCAGACCCGGTCTTACACACCCGTTCGGTTAGACCCTGCTCGCCCTGGATAACCCATACACGGCGTACTGTCTTGAAAAGTCGATCATGGCCTTTACATTTTGGGGTTTGGATCCCTGCATGCCTGCGCCGGTCGAGAGGATGAATCCACCGCCCTTTCCAGCATCATGCACGAGCCTTTTACAACAAGCCTTCACGTCATCGGGTGTGGCGGTACACAACAGAGAAAGGGGCACGTTGCCCGCGATGCAGGCCACCTGGCCCACGGTTTCTTTGGCCCGGGCCATGTCCGTCAGGTCAAACCACCAGACGGTCTTGCCTTTTGGAACATCGCAAATCACCTCAAGGCGTTTGTTATAACCCCCCTCTGCAAACAGCAGGGGAACCAGTCCTTCATTGACAAGGCCTATGATGAGTTTTCTGAGGGTCGGCCAGTAAAAGGTGCGGAACTGCTGGTCTGACATAAGGCCGTCTGCTCCCTGCCAACACCCTCCGCGGGGTTTCCCAGTAAAAGCCAAACCAGACTTCGATTATCTCGTAAAAATGATATTCTCTCGCAAAGATGCAAAGAACGCCAAGAAAATATTTTAGTAGTGCCGATTTTGAAAAAAGCTAAATTGACACGTTTTGAAAAGTCTACCATGGGCAACGGTAGGGTAGATTCAGGTCTTTGTCAATATATATATTATCTATATTTTTAGTTATATTTTGCCTTTTTTCTTTGCCCCCAGGTCAATGGCCATGAACACCCATTATTGTCAACTTCATGTAATTATTGCATAAAATTGATTCTTTGAGGTAAGAGGTTTCTGTCGAAAACCGGGAAAAAGCTGAGATACCTGAGGGATATGGCGAACCGGAATCCAATAGACAAGCCAGAAATGGTGTTGCCACTGAAAAAGAAGCATGTTATCATTTACAAAAGAATCTGCCACAACCTGAAAAGGATTTTCCAAAAAATATACAATACCTTGATATAATAGAAGTTTAGTAAAAGTGTTAAGAAGCGTAAACTGATACAGAAGTCACAACAGGTTTGTGCACAGAACCGAGAGAAAACATTTTGATGGGGATTGGGTGTGTGCTGTGAATACAGGAAGATACGTGAGTGATTTGAACATCAACGAAAAAGTATTGATGGGGATCGTCAGGGCAGCAGAAATCTTTAAAAGGTCCCACACTGCCATTTTCAGGAACTACGGTCTCTCATTCCCTCAGTATAATGTCCTCAGGGTTCTTGAAGCCTCGAGGAACGGACGGAACAGCATAAGTAGTGTCAGCAAAATCATGCTTGTTCCAAATGCAAATATGACGGGTATTGCAAAGAGACTGGAAAGAGACGGATTCTTGATCAGAAAATCAGATCCGAGTGATGAGCGTGTTACCATCCTTGAAATCACACCCAAGGGCAGGAGAACCCTTAAGAACATCGAACAGGAAAAAGACCGGAGCATCGAAGGCATCTTGAAGGGTTTTTCGCTGAAAGACAAAAACGAGCTTCTCGAAAAGGTAAAGCAGGTAATTGAGAATAATATGCAATTTTCGTAGAAATTATATCAAATTCGGGTTTATCCGCGATTAGAGACCCAGATAGGCCTTTCTGATCATTTCATTTTCGAGAAGCGCTTTGCTTTCTCCCACCAGGATTATACGCCCGTTTTCCACCACATACGCCCGATCAGCTATCTCCAGGGTCTGCTGGACATTCTGTTCAATCAGGAAGATGGCAATGCCCTGGTCACGCAGACCCTGTATGATGGGGAAGAGTTCGTCTACCAATACCGGTGCCAGGCCAGATGACGGCTCATCAATCATACAAAGCCTCGGCCTTGACATTATGCCCCGTCCCATAGCCACCATTTGCTGCTCGCCACCGCTTAGTGTTCTGGCGAGTTGCCCTTGTCTTGCCTTCAGTGTGGGAAAAAGTTGATAGACCTTATCAAGGGTTTCTTCCTTCTGTTTCCATGCCCGCTGAAGATATGCGCCCATCTCTAAATTCTCGCGCACCGACATATCGGGGAAGAGTTTTCTCCCTTCGGGTATGTGAGAAATTCCCCGTTCCACAATGGCGTGAGATCTTAGCCCATCTATTCTCTTACCAAGGAACTCAATACTTCCCGAAATCGGATGCAGCCAACCGGATATGGTATTAAGAAGTGTTGTTTTACCGGCCCCATTGGCGCCGACCAGGGCCACAATTTCGGCCTCATGGACATCTAAAGAGACGCCCCACAGTGCCTGAATCTTGCCATAAAAAGTATCAATGTCGCGAACTTCCAGCATGGGCCTTGTCTCCCAAGTATATTTTGATGACTCTTTCGCTGGTGGCAATCTCCTGCGGTTTCCCTTCGGCAATCTTTTCACCATGATGGAGCACCATAATCCGGTCGCATACGCTCATAATTGCCTTCATGACGTGTTCGATCATGATGATGGTAATCCCTCTATCCTGAATCCTGCCAACCAGTTCCATGGCCTGGGCCACCTCGGTAGGGTTTAAACCCGCCATTATTTCATCGAGCAACAATAGGTCGGGATGGGTGGCCAAGGCTCGGGCCACTTCGAGTCTCTTCTGATTCGCCAGGGTCAGGTCTCTGGCAGGAGTCCCACTCACTGCCGGCAATCCCACAAACTCCAATATCTTCGCAGCTTTTTTTACGGCATCCGTTGATGACATTGCAGGTGACATCCCAAAATGCAAGCCCAATACGACATTTTTGAGAACCGGCATATCCGGGAAGATCTTTACTGTCTGAAAGGTTCTCGCCACTCCCATCCTGCAGATTTTATATGGCTTTAGGCCGGTAATGTCTTCCCCTTTAAATCTTATTGTCCCTGATTTGGGAACAAGAGCAGCCGATATTAGATTGAACAGCGTGGTCTTACCGGCTCCGTTGGGGCCAATCAGGCCGAGGGCTTCACCCTGTTCCACATGAAAGTCCACATTGGAGACCGCGGCCAGACCTCCAAAATACTTGGTTACTCCTTTACCTTCAAGTATCGGCATGTTTCCTCTCTGAAAATCGATTCCATGAGTTCTGTATCAGTCCGACCAATCCCTCGGGTAGATATAGTATGGCGATCACCAATACGGCGCCAAAGATGAGCATATATAATTCGGCAAACCGGGTTATCAGGAATTCTTCCAGGTAAGTAAAGATGACCGATCCTATTATAGGACCATAGAGCTGGCCCATACCGCCGAATATGGCCATTAGGACCGGCATAAAAGAATAAAACAGGAAAAAGGCGATGCCCGGGTCAATGTAGGTCCACTTTGTCGCCATGATGGAGCCGGCCGCTCCCATGAAAAAGGCGCTGACGGCGAAGGTAGTCACCTTTACCATGGTCACGTTGACCCCGGTGTGGGCCGCTGCATCCTCTTCCTGACCAATACTCATCAAGGCCAGGCCATATTTCGAGTGTCTGATAAGGAGGGCGGTTATGAGCAATAACACAAAGACACCCAGCATGTAAAAATAGATCGTGTTGTAACCCATAGGCATAACGAATCTGCCGCGAGTGCCTGTCCAGTGAAGCTCATAGAACGAGAGAGAATGCATCATGAGCATAACGAGTCCGAACGTGAATACGGCGAAATAGATGCCCTTCAGCCTCAGGGTCAGCGCGCCAACAAGAATGGCGAGACAGAAACTGGCCGCACCACCGATGATGACGACCACAGTGAAGGGTATTGCCTTCCCGATGACGGCGGTAGCATAGACACCGACCCCGAAAAACGCGGCCGGCGCCAGCGAGATGTAACCGGTTGGTCCGGAAAAGAAGACCCAGCTTACCGTCAGGATAACATACATGAGGATGCTGCTCAGGAGCACCACGGGATACCCCGGCGCATATAGGGGCAAGGTGGCCAACAGGATCAATATGATGAGAAGAATTGCCCCTGTTACAACGGATTTTTTTGTTTTTAACGCGGCAATATCCATTTCTCTATTTTCCCAGAATGCCTGTCGGTTTTGCCAGGAGCAGGAGTATGAAGATGGCATAGAAGGCGACCATGACAAGGCTCGGCTCAAAATACGTTACTATACTCCCAATAAGACCCAGGATAAATCCGCCGATAAAGCTGCCGACAATACTCCCCAGTCCGCCAAGGACGACCACTATTATGGCATATATCGTATATTCCATACCCATGGTCGCCTTAATGGGGTAGCACATGCTTAAAAGCACTCCGGCAAAGCCGGCCATTACCGCTCCAAAACCAAAGCATAAGGCCAGGACCTGGTTGATGTTTACGCCCATGAGCCCGGCGGTCTTCGGGTCCTGTGCGGCCGCTCGGATCGCCTTCCCCAGACGGGTACGTGATAAAAAGAGATAAAATGCCGTACCGATTATAAGGGCGCACAGAAGGGTTACAATACGATTGGCCGCGAATACGGCGCCCCATATACTGACCCCATAATTGAGATAGGAATACCCCTTTGTATCGGCACCCCATGATAGGATCGCAATATTTTGAATAATAAAAAGAATGCCAAAGGTGGCCAGCATGGATTTGCTCTCAAAGATATCCATGGATGGCGATGAGTTCAGAAGGCTCTTGAAGAAGGTCTTATGGAGGAAAAACCCAATCAAAAAAAGGAAAGGGGCACAGATAACAAGAGAGATCAATGGATTAATGTCAACTATTGAGAAGAGAATCCAGGTTGCAAATGCCCCCAGCATGATAAACTCGCCATGGGAAATGTTCAGCACCCTGGCGACACCGTATTGCAGGCTGAGCCCCACGGCGATCAGGGCATAAATGCCGCCCATCAGCAAACCGGCGATCACGACGTCGAGGATCTTTACGATCATACGGAAAGTTTCCTTAATTTCGGCAACTCTATTTGCAGGCTGTCCAGAGGGTGGGGGAATAAGGGCTGTTGCGTTTGCACCCTCTGACACAGCCTGCTGATCGTTAACGACGCGTTAGGTTTGACCCACAGGTCCATTCCTATTGCTTCTTTGGTTTTGGGGGCGGCCACGGCGGCTTCGGATATATGGGAGCAGCGGTGCGTTTCGGCCCGGGATTGATGACCTCAAATATCCCGTTTTGCCACTGGCCGATCTGACCCGCATAACATTCCTCAGCCAGCATCTGATTTTCAAACCATGTTTCCCCCAGGATCGTATTGAACTTCTCGTTTGCCAGGACCTGTCTTATCTTTTTGTGGTCAAGGGAGCCGGCCTTCTCGATAGCCTGCTTAAAGGCCTGCAGCCCGGCCCAATAGACATCATGACCCCACCAATCCAGTGTGTTTGGATCATAGCGCGCGCTGTATCTCCTGACGAAATCTTTGTGGGCCGGCGAAGATTTGGCATTCCAGGCGCCTTCACCCATCACGCCCTCTATCACATCCGGCCCGAATATCTTTTTATAAATTTCAAAATTTCCCCCGGGGCCCAGCAGAAAGGCCTTTGGATTATAGCCAATCGCCTGTGCCGTTCCGGTCGTAAGGAAGCAGGTGTCAGGATAGGTAAAAGAGACATAGGCATCCACATTAAGTCTCTGGGCCTCCTTGAGTATGGGCGATACATCCTTGATGTCCATCGGAGTGCTCTTAATCATTTTTATCTCAATTCCCGCTCTGTTAAATTCTTTGGTTGCCACACCGGAATACTCTATGCCGTGAAGGTCCTCAATGAATACTATTGCGCACGTCTTTACGCCCACTTCCTTAAAAGTTGCAGCCAGGGCCGGCATCTGGAAGTGGTCGGAAAATTGCAGGACCATGAAGAAGTAGGGCATACCCGGAAGCAGGTCCTTGATCGTCGTGGCGCCACCCTCTGCGCCTATGAGTATATACCCGTGTCTGTTGGTGACTGCGCCAGCAGCAAAGAGGAAGGCAGTGCTCGCCGGCGGGAACACAAAATCGACCTTGTCCTGTAAGATCAATTTATCCAGCAGTCTTGTCATGGTTCCCATATCGCTCTTATCATCATAGACGAGCATTTCTACAGGTAATTTCTTGCCATATTCCTTTACGTATATCCCGCCTTGGGCATTGACCTCATCAACCCACATCTTGTAGAGTGGTCCGAAGGCATTTGCCTCAAAAAAAGCCAATGGCCCGGAAAGAGGTCTTGCCGCACCAATAACGATTTTGTCCTTGGCGAGCGAATTTGTGGCACAAACACCAACCACGAACCCCACAGTTACCGCAAATACGAGTAACCCAAGCAATACCCTGTTTTTCATTTTATCCCTCCTTTCTAGAATCTTACTCTTTTCCCCTGTCCTGCACCAAATCGGTTTTTGCACCTCCTTTCTTAAAGGGGTTATTGGCCTTGATTCATCAATCCCCCTCGCTTTCAACGGACACTGCAAAAAAGCCACCAGCAATTACTAAATTTGCGTGTGACCCGGTACCCTTGGTTTACCTCTCGAGATCTCTCCTGCCATACCTTGTGGTCTTTTCAATCAATATTACCGCTTCCAAACTCGATATCTACTTCTTTGGCCAGTCAGGCTTTAGTTTGGGGGGCGCCGTACGCTTCTCGCCAGGATCTATGACCTCAAATACCCCTTTTTGCCATTGACCCCAATTCCCGGGATGATTTATAAAGATTTGCCTTTCATCGTACCAGAACGGCCCCAAAGCCGTATCAAACTTCTCTTTGGCCATTATATCGCGGATCTTTTTCTGGTTCAGGGTTCCAGCCTTCTCTATGGCCTGCTTAAAGTGTTGCATCGCGGAGTACCAGTATAACGCGCCCCAGTAATTACCGATATCTTTTCCCGTGACTTCTTTGTAATGCTCAGCAAATTTTTTGGCTCCAGGAGAACTTTTCTCGTTCCAGGCACCACCACCGATAACTCCCTCTGCAGCCGGACCAAAGGCGTCTCTGTAAAATGTGAAGGCCGGGCCTACACTGAATCCAAAGACTTTGAAATTAATGCCAAGGGCAATCGCCTGGCCGGTAGCCAGCATCACCTCATCCGGGTAACTAAAACCGATAAATGCATCGGCTTTAAGCGACTTGGCTTGCTTGAGCAGAGATGACAAATCCTTAACCCCCATCGGGTAGCTCTTTTTCAAAACAACCTCAATCCCCCTTTTGGTCAATGCCGGAACCGCCGCCTCAGTATTCTCAGCGCCGTGGAGGTCATCATGGCAGATTACTGCCACCCGCTTCACTTTGAGTTCGTCAAGGATGTCAACCAGGGCCGGGACCTGGGTTTCGGCAAAATTCAAAGTCTGAAAGTAGTAGGGCAGGTCAGCACTAAAATCCTTGAGCTTCATCGCGCCTGCCGCACCGCCGATCAGGATATACCCGTGTTTATTGGCGACAGGGGCGGCAGCAAAGTGCATCGCGGTGCCCCAGGGGGGTAATAGAAAGTCAACCTTATCCACCATGATCAATTTTTCAAGCAGTCTTGTCATCGTGCCTATATCAGATTTGTCATCATATATGAGCAGCTCCACGGGCAGTTTTTTGCCATACTCCTTTACGTATATACCACCTTCAGCATTGACATCTTTGACCCATAAATCATAGTACGGAGCACTTACAAACGCGTTACTGGGACCAAGTGGACCTGAGAGAGAAACTGCCTGGCCAATAATGATTTTATCTTTGGCGGGTGATATTGTGGGCCCTGCACCCAATAAGAACACCCCAACTACCGCAAACACGAATAGTGAAAATAATACCCTGTGTTTCATTTTATCCCTCCTTTCTAAACCTCCAGATCCCTTCTTTCTCTGTTTCTTTGTTTTTCACCTCCTAATGCGAGTACCTGCATTTTCTGAAAGTCTACTATCCTCCTGCCAGTACAGGACAAAATGTAATCTCGTCGCCATCTCTTAATTCACTGTCAAGCCGTTTTACAAGATTTGTGTAAGGGTGGCCGTTTAACAGAATAAGGTTGGCCCTTTTTATCTCGCGGGTAAGAGGATCGAACAGGGTACTCTCAAACCCCTCGCCATGTTTATTGCATAACAGCGTTAATGCATCCCGCAAGGTTGCCTCTTGGGTCTGCAATTCCAGCAAGGCCGCATCGCCTATGAGGCTCCTAAATTTGAGATATCCGGTTACCTTGATCTTCACAATTTGGGTTGCCTCAAATTTGCCTTACAACTCTCCCCTATGCCTTACCCAGGGCCTTCAGGACTACGGCGGGGGTGATGGGAAAATCGTCGATCCAGAGACCGGTCGCGTTATGCACGGCAGGTCCGAGCAAGGCAGGGACGACGGTAGCGATGTCTTCACCAATACCGACGACCCCATAGGGTCCGTAGCCCATACCCGTCTCAACAAGCAGTGTTTCGATCGGCCCCACGTCATTTATCGTGGCGATTTTGTAATCCAGGAGATTGCCGCTGAGCATGACCCCGGTCACCGGATCATGGACGATTTCTTCAAAAAGTCCCCTCCCGACGCCCATGTACGTACCGCCATATTGTTGTCCTTCACACCCTTCCCAGCTGATCACCTTTCCAACATCATTGACATTGATCACCCTGGTGACAAAGACCTCGCCGGTTTCTGTGTCCACTTCCACCTCCATAAAGTGGGCCTGCCTGCAGAGGCGGGGACGATAGCTTGAATACGCCCCCTGCTGGACCTGCCAGCTGTGAGAAAAAAGCGGTGCTGAAAAATTGCTTCGCTCTGCCCCCTTTCCCATCTCAGGGGTGTGGCACATCGGTCCCTCGGCCCCGGAGGGCTGAACAAGTTCTGCCAGTGACATCCTCCTGGAGGGGTCAGCCTTGACAAAGACGACGCTGTCCTTGATGTCCAGATCCTCCGGTCTGTATCCTGGAAAGGCAGGGGGGAAACTACCCCTCTGGGTCTGCCCACTTGGACGGGTCGCCGCCACCAGGATTTTTTGTCTCAAAAGCCTTGCCGCATTTCGAATGGCGAATCCGTTGACAGACATGTTGGTGGAGGAATCAGGTGTCATGGTGAAAAACCCTGGATCAAACTGCGGTCTATAGAAGACATCTTCCAGACGCATACCCAGTTCATCAGCCGCGATCTGGCAGTAGGCCGTCTCGGCGTTGACACCATTATCGCACCGCATCCCAAGAATGGTCGCCGTGCCATCATTCCGTTCGATCCGTATGGCGATTTCACTCGAACCCGCTGAGTCCTCCCATTCATGCGTCCAGGTAAAACCCAGACCGTGCATCCTTCCATTCTGGAGTCTCAGGGCTCCGGGGGAATGCCATTTCTTGTCCCATTCTATGGTAGGTTTACCCTTCTCGATACATTCTCTCAGGCTATCTCTCACCTGAAAACCCATGTCAGCCTTCTGTTTGTTAAGCCAGTCCATATCATGGCCGTCTGCACCGTCGTTCTTCAGGGCAACATCGATCGGGTCAAGACCCAGGGCATCGGCCACATGGTCGAATACCAGGGTAAGGCTGTGGGTGTTGGGGTTTTGTTCACACCGCGTCGGGACACCGATTCCCCTGTTGACCTGAATGGCCTCTATCTTCCCGTAGACATTGGGTATCCGAGTATTTTCAATAAAGTGCCTCGCCACGCCAAAGACCGGGAAGAGGAGGTTTGACAGCACGGCCCGCACCTTTACGGCCGTGATTGTCCCGTCTTTCTTTACCCCCACCTTGTACTCGTAGACACCCTCATCCATCTCACCCCCATAGAAGTCTTCCCTGCGGGTGAATACCCATTTCACAGGCCGGCTGGTTCTCTTTGCGACAAGCCCCGCACAGTAATGCCCCCCCATGTTCCAGGGGACCTGGCTCCATCCGCCAAAGCTGGCCCCCTGGTAGAGACAATGGATGGTGATCCTGTTCATGGGGATTCCGCCAAACCAGGACGATATGACGCGTTTGCATATCAGGGGGCGCTGCTGTTTGACCCAGACCTCGGGATATTCACCGTTCCACTTAAACACGCCGCAAGGCCTCTCCGGACCCACCCAGGTATGAAGGCGCCTCCTTGAAGCAAATTCAAGGATAAGGTCTGATTCGGCAAAACCCTTCTCCACATCGCCGAGTTGCTCAACATCCAGAAACCCCTGGTTGTAATAATTGCCACCAGGATACTCCTCGGGGTTTGCCAGAGGGGCTTCAGGCCTTGAGGCCTCTTCAACATCCAGTACGAATGGCCTTTGCTCCCATTCAACGTCAATGAGGCCAAGGGCCTCCTCGGCGATGGCCTCGGTATCGGCCGCAACAGCGGCGCCAACTTCCTCGCCCTCAAAGTGGGCCACCCTTGGCAGGACCGGAGCAGACGAAGGGGCATGACCGCCCAGGTCTGCTTCAGGGGGTAGTTCCGGGTCATCATATCTCAATATGGCGCGAACCCCCGGCAAGGCGCTGGCCCTGCCTGTATCCATGTCCTTGATCTCTGCGTGGGGGTAAGGGGACGTCAGAAAACGCATGTGGAGCATCCCGGGCAACTGGACGTCCATGGTATAGAGGGCCTTGCCGGTCGTCTTTTCATATCCATCCAAGCGGCGGACCCCTCGTTTTCCAATGTGATCGTATTCCTTGAGGGGATACTTATCGGCCCTCAGATTGTCCATCAATTCCTGGATCTTTTGTTTTTCTTTATTCGCCACGGCCCTATCTTTCCCTCTTCAGCCTGGCCATGCCCAGGGCATTTGCGCCAATGATGGCCCCCAGAACCAGGTCGGGGTTTATTTCAAAAAAGGAATTGTGGGTTGTCAGTCCTTCAATGCAGGCAACCTCTGCCAAAACCCCCAAGGGCATGCACACCTTCATGAATTCCGTGGGCGGCGGCCAGCCCCGAGCTTTCAAACCCCAGCCCGCTCAACAGGATATTGGCTTCGATGACCTTTTCAACCGCCGGGGTCACGGCATTTTGGTCAACAGCCAGTTTTGCGCTGACCCCGTATTCCATGAGCGTATCATAGCAGAGCCTTGCGATGTTGAGGGCCGCAGCGGTTGTTACACCACCGGGGAGATTTTTTGCGCTTGACTTGGTGCAGGTAAAGGCCTCAAACCAGATTGCCAGGGCATCTCCCATGCCCGCAACAAAATACCGGGTTGGTGCCTCGGCGACAACCTTTGAGTCCACCAGAACCACATCCGGGCTCCTATTGAGTATCAAGAACCGGTCAAGCATGTGTTTTTCTTTGGGGATTATGACAAGCGCTGAACCCAATTCATGGGATACGGCCTTTGCCGTATCGATTGCCCTGCCACCACCGACCCCTGCAACCACATCTGCTGCAAACTTGCGCGCCTTTTCTGAAAGCTGGGCGGCGCTCGGTCGGGTGCATTCCCCCGAGAATGCCTCAAATTGATATTCCATCGAATTCTCACTCAGGCCTGCCGAAACTTGACCCTTTACTATAGACAAGGCCGTAGGGCCGCCAATGAGGAAGACCTTTGACCCTAAGTGAGCGATATATTTGCCTGTATCTTTCAGGACCCGGGGACCCTGGATATATCGGTTTGGGGCAATCATGATCTTGACCATGAGTCATTTCCCTCCCTGGCTGTGTGGTTACTCCCCTTTTTGTTTCAGTGAGGAGTCTTTCAGGCGACGGCTGGTTGGGGGTTTGCTGCTGTAAACGTTAGAAGAGATTCAGATTTTTGTCAATGTGTTAATTATCTATGTTTTTAGTTTTATTCCGGCCTTTGTCATTTGCCCCCAAGTTCCTGGCGAGTTCCAGACGTGCCTCATCGCTGCTCAATCCCACCATCACCACGTGGGCCGGTCCCGATGCCAGTGCGGCCTGCAAGATAAACAGGCCGAACGACCCGGGGCCCAAGATCACAATAAAACTGCCGGGCTTGATGTCGTTTGTCCTGAACGCCCGAACGGCAGTGCTGAGAGGCTCTAAGACCGCGGCCTCTTCCGGGGGGATCGCGTCGGGCACCTCAAAGAGGATGTCTTCGGAGACAGCAACATATTCGGCAAAACAACCCGCCGTATCAATCCCCACATGATCCCAGGCATGACATCTGTTGTATATGCCTGTCTTGCAGGCGTAACACCTTCCGCACCCTTTGATGCCACTGGTGGTGACCCGATTCCCAATATTGACCCGCCGGGTACGAGAGCCGACCTCAACCACCTCTCCGCAAAACTCGTGCCCCGGGATTATGGGCAACTTGACTTCACCATGTCTTCCCATAAAGCTGTTGTTTCTGATCGCCACATCCGTCCCGCAAAGCCCGGCTGCATCGACCCTTATCACCGCCTCATCAGGTCTCGGGCTCGGAACCCCCATTGCCCTGTCTCAGTTCCAATTTTGATGAAAGCTAAATTGATACGTTTTCTTCAAAATCTAGCGGGGGTCGGTGACGTGCCTGGCAAGAGACGGCTTTTTTTATTGACCTTCAGCAAAATTTACAGTATAAGTTCGGGCGAAGGCATCAGGCATAAACGTCAGATATTAAATCAGGAGGGAGGCATGAAATTAACTGACAAACAAAAGGGGGTTCTGGCCTATATCTCCCGCTACATGGAGGAGTGGGGGAGATCCCCCAGTTTTGAGGAGATCTGCTCCCATTTCGGGTTTAACTCCTACAACACCGTAACCACATACCTCAAGGCCCTTGAGCAAAAAGGCTATATCCGGCGGCCCCGGAAAAAGAACCGCAAACGTGCCATCGAGGTAATCAGCCCCATAGAGACCAGGCGATTCGAGTTCCCCCTCCTGGGAAGGGTGGCGGCCGGGGAACCGATTGAGGCGATAGAAGATGCGAGCGCCATCGAGGTCCCGCCCTCCATGATCGGGTCGGGGGATTACTTTGTGCTACAGGTCAAAGGCGATTCCATGCAGGAAGACGGGATCTTGGACGGCGATTTTGTGGTGGTGAGAAAACAGCCCACGGCCGAAAATGGCGAGACCGTGGTTGCACTGATCAACAACGAGGCAACCGTCAAAAGGTATTATAAAGGAAAGGGTTATGTGAAGCTCCAGCCCGCTCATACGGGGATGGCGCCCATCCACGTCCAAAAAGGAGACCTCCAGATCCAGGGAAAGGTCGTGGGGGTCATGAGGTATTTAAGTTAGGTGCAAGGCGCAAGGCATTAGGCGCAAGGTTAAAGATGTCCGTAAACCCTAAAACACCTAAAGCCTAACACCTAACGCCTAACGCCTAACACCTAAAGCCTAACGCCTAACACCCAACGCCCAAAACCTATGCATCGCCATATCATTCATCTTCACATACCGGCCTTTCCCATCACGGTGGCACGGGTCTCAGAACCCGGGCTCAGGGACCGGCCCGTGGCCGTGGTGGCCCCACCTCAATCGGATCGGTCGCTTATCCTCTCTGTCTCTCCTGAGGCCCGAAAAGAGGGGATCTTTAAGGGGATACCGCTCTTAAAGGGCATGAAATTATGCCCGGGCCTGGCTGTCTTGCCCCCCAATCCCGGGCTCATGGAAAAGGCCTCCCACTCCCTGGCGAAACTGGCCTCCCGATATACGCCCGTCTGGGAGCCATACTGGCCAGGGCATATCTATCTGGATATCACCGGGACCGAGCGTCTATGGGGCAAGGCCAAGGATGTGGCCTATCATCTGGGAGAGGAAATCAAGGACCATCTACAGCTTTCCGGGACAGTGGGGGTGGCAGGAAACAAGATGGTCTCGAACATCGCCTCGCGGATCATGCCCTCTGCAAGGGTACTGGATGTGGACCATGGTCAGGAGGCCCCATTTATGGCCCCCCTCAGGGTGAATTTGCTACCCGGCATCGGGCGTGCGCGTCAAAAAATCCTTCTGGAGGAGTTGAACATCATTCGGGTCCGCGAACTGGCCGCCCTGGATATGGGGAACCTCAGGCTCATCTTTGGCCGTCAGGCCTATCTGATCCATCAAAGGGCCATCGGTATCGACCCCACGCCGGTCTGCCCCTCTCCCATAAAACCTATGGTGGCCGAAGAGATCACCCTTCCCCTGGATGAGAATGATGACCACAAACTCCTGGGGGCGCTCTATACCCTGGTGGAAAAATGCGCCTACCGGCTGCGGACCAGGGGCCTCTTTCCCCGAAAGGCCGCCCTTCTGATCAGATATTGCGACCAGGTGGAGGCCAGGGCACAGACCAGGCTGTCCCTGTCTGCGCCGGCCCGTGCGGTGCACCTGTCTGCCGTGTTGGCACAGGCAGGCGCAGACAGGATAACCCCCTCGGACCTTGATCTATACGCGCCTCTGGAAAAACTGTTTTTTAAGACCTGTAACCGCCGGGTCTGTGTCCGGTTTATGAGGATTTGGTTCTGGGAGTTTTTTCGCCCAACCCCCCAGCTTTCCCTTTTCCATACCCCATCACCTGGCGCGGAGAAGACAGCCAGACTCACACAGGCCCTGGATCGGATCAGAGGGCGACACGGTGAGGAGGCGATCAGATATGGAAGGCAGGCGCAAGGTTAAAGATCCCCTTGTGCCTAACGCCTAGCGCCTAAAGCCCATATATCATGATCCATCTTAACGTCCACTCCCATTACTCGGCGGGCTGGGGGACCGGCACCATCCCGGAGATCTGCCAGACCGCCCGGGCCCTGGGTATAAAGAGACTCGCCCTGACCGACACCAACGGGCTCTATGGACTGGTCTTTTTTGTCCGGACCGCCATGGAAATGGGGATTGACCCCATTATAGGGAGTGAACTTCTATCCGACGGGCAGCGGGCCGTCCTCCTGGCCAGAGACCGGGAGGGATACGCCAATCTCTCCCACCTTGTCTCGGCCTGCCACTGCCATCAGGGTTTTGATCTGACCCGGGCACTCAGGGAAAGGCGCCAGGGGCTTATCATCTTCTCCGACGATTTCAGGCTCCTAAAGACCCTCAGACGAGACTCCATTGAGGATCTTTTTGTGGAGATGTCTCCCGGCTACCAGATGGCCCGCTGTTATGCCTTTTCGCGAAAGACCGAAATTCCACCCGTGGCCACCAACCGGGTATATCTTGTGCGAAAAGACCGGTTTCGGCTCCATCTGATCCTCAGAGCCGTATCGCTCAACACAAAACTCTCGCGGTTGAATCCCGAGGATACCTGCCGGGAGCACAACTTTCTGAACTCCCCCCGGGACATGATCGATCAGTACCCCCACGCC
>CAZXCQ010000150.1:0-15587 GCA_964639275.1 uncultured Desulfobacteraceae bacterium
CAGAAGAGAAGACCGGTTGGCAAGAAAAAACTAACAATGATTAGGTGACACTACCTAAAAATGTAAAATGTAAATTATAAACAATATTATAACTGTCTGATTTTTTTACTAATCTAGTAATTTTAGTATAGTTTAAATTACTAAATAAAATAAGTCAAGCTTTTATTTTCTCTTATTCATTTTTTTCCATCACTGATGCATCATAAACGAATGCTACCATAGGTTCATAGTGGCTAGGTGGTTAAGAAAAAGGCGTTTTTTTGTTGACAAGTAGGTGCGAAGGGGTGGGAATGATGCGAACCTGATTCCAGCTGCGGCCACGACTCTGGAGCCGCTTGAACCATTCCAATTTCCAGACCACGCAATGAAAAAACTCTGATCAAGACCACCCTGACCCCATTTCTTCCCTTCACCTTTCCGGGTTGAGGCGTTGAGGCTCTCAGCCCGGTTTTCCGTCAGGTTACCCGTGCAAATTTTCATCCCACCTCATGGCTTTCAGGTCACTGGTCTTTCCCAGAAGATGTTGCGGCTTTGCAAAAAAATAGTGCCAGCCAAAAAATCTTGTTTCTGATATAAGTAACACCGACTAAAACCCGACCGTCGGTGATACTATATGCATACATGAGCCAAACTGGAGGATAATCCCATGTGTGTCAGGGAAGCTATCGCTAATCGTCTCAGCATCCGCCAATATACTGAGGTCTTAGTCTTTTCAGGTCATATGGAAACACTCTTTGCGGCATTGCAGTTAGCCTTTTTGGCAAACAATAGCCGAGACATTTCACTGCCCGTCATCCCTATCCGGGTGAAGCGGGTCAACCAAAAATAAATGGATATCAAGATCAGAAAAAACATCCTCTTGGCTCTGACGAGTGGCCTTTTATTGGGACTCCCCTGGAGTATTCCATCTTTGTTCTTTCTGATCTTTGTTGCCTGGGTGCCCCTATTCGAGCTGGAAGAGGAAACCCGACACCACGAAAACCCCTACATCATATTTAACTACTCTCTTGTGGGTTTTCTGCTGTGGAATATCTTGGGGACCTGGTGGGTTTCACAAGCACAATTGGTTGGAGCCATCCTCATTATTGTTGTAAATTCCCTTCTGCAGGCCCTGGTATTTTGGTCGATAAGCCGTACCCGGGTTAGCTTGAGAATTCCATTGTTATTCCCTTTTCTGCTTATTTGGATGGGGTACGAGCATTTTCATCAATCCTGGGATTTGGCCTGGCCTTGGCTCAACCTCGGTAACGCACTGGCCACAGCACCAAAGCTCATCCAGTGGTACGAGTTTACCGGCGTTCGTGGTGGGACCCTCTGGATAATACTGATAAACTTTTCAGCCTGGAAGGTGTACGATACTTATCGGAAAAGAGGATTGGGTTCAATAGCTCCGGTTGGAGCAGGAACGCTACTGTTCTTTCTTATCCCCGTTTTCTTATCCTATCAAATCCTAAAGAACTTTGAAGAGAAAGGAGAGACAGTTACTGTAGCCCTGATTCAACCCAACCTAGATCCCTACACGGAAAAATTTGTGCCGGAAAAACAAGCTCAACACCTGGAACAGTTTCTTGGAATAGCGGATAGCATTTGCGATAACAAAACCCAATACCTATTTGGCCCTGAAACCCTAATCATACAGCAGATTGACGAGAGAGATCCTTTGGCATCGCCCTATTATCGTCAGTTACTGGATTTCCTAAAAAAATACCCGAAGCTGAATTGTCTTTTGGGAGTACACAGCTTCCAAAAACTGGGTGATAAAGACATTCCCCCGGGGAGTCGTTTTGATCAGGAGAAGGGATTTTACTACGAGGCTTTTAATACAGCGCTTTTTCTATCGCCAGGATCTCCACCCCAATTCTATCACAAAACCAAGCTGGTACCCATCTTCGAGCGCATGCCCTTTGTGCAATATCTGGGATTTTTGGGGAAATACTCCATGGAGCTTGGCGGGTACAGCGGCACTTACAGTCTTCGTCAGGAGCGTTCTACCTTTGTATTACCTGACGCTTCGATCAGCATACTACCAATTGTCTGTTTTGAATCTGTATTCGGCGCCTACTGTGCACAAAACCTCCCACAAAAAAAGGGCTTTATCTGCATGATCACAAACGACGGATGGTGGAAAAACACCCCCGGTTATCGACACCACTACAATTTTGCCCCGGTTCGTGCCATCGAATGCCGGCGTGACATGATTCGGGTGGCCAATACCGGTATTTCTGCTCTTATTGATGCAAAAGGCTCGGTTATCGCTAGGACACCATGGTGGAAAAAGGCCACACTCAAAGGAAAGATTCATCTTCGCCAGGGGCAGACTTTTTTTGCCAAACATGGAGATTATTTGGGGCGGATTTCTATGTATATAGGGGCGCTTTTACTTCTGTATACGGGAATTCGAAATCGCATCCAGCAAAAAAGAAATTAGCTTTGCTTACGAGTTAGATGATAGACAAGAACTGGAGAATGAAGAACTGGGGTAGAGAAGTCCCGTATCTCAGGAGGAATCTGATCATGTATACTACCGTTTATGACACACCCATCGCCAAGACCTTGATGCGCTGGCTGGCCTTGATGATTTTTGGACTTGCGGGATGGAAAGCAGAGGGGCAAAGACCGGATATCTCCAAATACCTGATAATCGCGGCACCGCATACGTCTAACTGGGATTTTCTTTACACCATGTGTTTGGCATTCATTTTTCGGATTAAACCTCTGATCATGATGAAGCATACCTGGTTCCGTTGGCCGTTGGGAACTTTCTTCAGATGGTTAGGCGCGCTTCCGATCGACCGCTCCAAATCAAGTAATGTTGTTGCACAGTCGATTGAGGCCTTTCATACACAAACCCACTTGGTTATGGTGGTTTCCCCTTCCGGTACCCGCAAGGAAGTCTTGTACTGGAAGACCGGGTTTTATTATATTGCCAAAGGTGCCGGTGTCCCAATTGTCCTGGGGTATCTGGATTACAGACGCAAGGTCGGGGGAATTGGGCCGATAGTCAATCCAACCGGGAATATCGAAACGGATATGAAAAAGATACGGAATTTCTATACTGATATTAGAGGTAAATACCCAAAAAAGGCGAGCCATGGGCTTGTTTTGTCAGAATCGAAAGTCATGCCTAAAGAATAAACCGTTGTCGGATTTGTTATTGGGCCGTAAAAGAGAACCGCTCTTATTTGCTTCATATCTTTTCATCATGAGTCGTTTCTCGATTGATTTGTCTTTGCTCATCTAGAATGACAAAAAAATAGTTGACATGCAATATGGGTTTGCATAAGGACCACGTCAGAAGCCACTGGGCTTCTCTGATCGTTATCTATTTGCAAACAAAGAAAAAAACACCAACCCGCTTCACAAACAATTGTTTTCATGAAAACGCCCAAAGCTGTATATAGACATACCGGGAGGAGACTAAAGTGAAAGGAAAAGGGTTTTCTCGAAGAGAGTTTTTGCGGACCAGTATGGGGGTCGCTGTGGGTGCTGTGGCTGGTTTTAGTACACTTAGACCATTATTCTGTGAGGAGAAACCTGTTGTCAGCGTTGTCAAAATAGAAAATGACAAGATTGGTTATGCAGTAGAGAAAAGTATCGACCTTATTGGTGGCGTCAAATCGATAACGAGAGATAAGGAGCGGATAATACTCAAACCCAATCTCGCAGGTCCTACACCCACTGATGTGACAAAACCAGAAGTCATAAAGGCGCTGGCGCAGGTAATGATGGGAGCGGGGAAAGATGTGTCAATAGGCGAAGGCTCAGCCGTTGCGGGTCCTAACATACGTCCGGGTATTTTTGGAGGTGTTTGCAGAACAAAGGATAGAGAAACACTGAATAGTATACAGCAAATCGTTTTTGACAGGCTTGGTTATTCTGATCTCGCAAAGTCATTAAGGATCCCCCTAATCAACCTGCATACCGGGGAAATATCAAAAGTGAAAATACCCAATGGATTTGTATTCAAAGAGATCAGTCTTCATCGTTCATTAACGGAAACTGACCTGCTCTGTTCAGTACCGATGATGAAAACCCATGGCCTGGCTACCGTGACCCTGGGAATGAAAAACCTGATCGGTGTTTATCCGGGTCAAATTTACGGAACCGTAAGGTCGGAGGTACACAGTAAGGCGGCAAAAGTGGAAAGATCTGGCACGGCTTCTGCCATCGTAGACATGGTACAGGCAAACAAGCTGGGATTGGTTGTTGTTGATGCCTCCATGGCAATGGAGGGACAAGGACCATCTGTCTATCAAGGAGGGCAACTGGTCAAAATGGGCCTTATCATTGCCGGTACGAATCCTTTGGCAACGGATATGGCAGCGGCCTATATAATGGGTTTTCAACCTGAAGAAATCTCGACGTTTACCTGGGCCTGGAAGGCTGGAATGACTCCCGTTAGTTTGGATGGGATTGAAATAAGAGGGGAAAAATTGAGTGATGTCAGGCGAAACTTCTCAAGGCCAATCATATATCCCTGGGCAGCTATCAGTAGTTATGGTCCTCCTTGCTAAGTGCTTCGATTCGCAAATACCATAACGTATTTTGATAACTATAACCTGTGCAGTTGCTCACTCGCCTCGGCTGAGCTCGTCGCAGGCAGCACTTAGTCCCGAGTAAATAAATACGTGATCGAATTTATGAATCGAGGGACTAAGGGCTCGCGTGACTTGACCCTAAGCCATATCCCGGCTGGCCCTTCTCACTTCAATCCTGCCTTGCGCAGGCTCGCAACGGCGTAGTCGATATCCGATTGATTTTTATAAGGAAGTGTTTTTGCAAAATGCTCCAGTGAAAACCCAGGATGTATTCTGAGCACTTCCGCACCCTCAGCCCGGGCCTCCTCCTCGTGGCCCAGTGACGCATAGCAGATGGCCAAGCCCAAGTGGGTGAATAAATCATCCGGGTTCTTCTGGAGGGATTTTCTATACTCCGCGATGGCTTTTTCATACTGCCCTGACATGCGGTAGGCCGTTCCGAGATTACGGAGATAAATACTTGGAGGAAAAGGATTGAGGCTCACGGCCTTCTTGAGAAATACTATCGCATCCTTATGCCTACCTGCATAATGCAGAGCCGTTCCCAAGGAGCTATAGGCCGAGGCGCCGCTTGGGCTTAGCGCCACGGCACGCTCGCCTGCCTCAATGGCCTTATCATGCTTCCTCTGCATGATATACAGCATGCATAATCCAACATAGACGCCAGGATCGGAGCGATCAAGGACAAGGGCCTTTTGAACGGCCTCATCGGCCAATCTGATGGATTCGTTCGGAGACTCGGTGAATTTAAACCAAAAATCCATCATGTGGGTGAGGGCCAAGATCACATAGGGGGTCGCATACGCCGGGTCTAGCTCAATTGCCTCTTTAGCCAACTCCCTGGCTCGCATGCTGCCTTGCCTGTTCATGCGATAGAATTCCTCTCGCGCCTGCAACGTCTTCAGATAGGTATCGAGGTTATCGGTGCCTTTTCCAGAAAAACGGGCTTGCTCTCCGTCGGTCAACTTGACCTGAAGGGCGATAATGATCCTCTTGGCGATGTCGTCCTGCACTGCAAATATGTCTTTTAGATCCCGGTCGTATCGTTCTGCCCACAAATGTTTACCGGTTATGGCATCGACAAGCTGTGCCGTTATCCGAATTCTGTCACCACTCTTGCGGACGCTACCTTCCAGGATATAGCGCACTCCCAATTCTCTCGCCGCATCTTGGACCTTAACCGGCTTCCCTTTATAGGCAAATGTAGAGTTGCGGGCGATTACGAACAGCCCCGGGACCTTGGAGAGGGCTGTGATAATCTCTTCAGTGATACCATCGCTGAAATATTCCTGCCCGCGATCTTCGCTCATGTTGACAAAGGGCAGCACCGCAATGGAGGGCTTGTCAGGCAGAGGATACGCCATCTTTTCTACAATGGCGGTTTCTATCGGGGGTGGGGCAGGCCGCATATGAAATCGCCAGACCCACATGGCAAGAGCCAATATCAGCACCACAACAGCCGCGGCAAGAATCGCCTTTCGCCTGGCCGGTGCTGATTTTTCTTCTACGGTCTTCCTTACATCCGTTACCCTGGGCTCCATCACGACACGATAGACACCCACCGACTTGGGTATGTTCTTGACCTCTTGTTCGCCCAGGTACTCATACCCAAGAGGCAGTTTGCTTTCTATGTGATCGAAGGCCGTTTTGGATACACATATGCCCCCCGGGTTTGCCAGTGCCTCCAGCCTGGCCGCAATGTTGACGCCGTCCCCGTAGATCCGGTCCCCCTCCTCAATAACGTCTCCAAGATTGATCCCGATGCGGAACTCCATTCGTCGGTTCTCGGGTAACTCTGCGTTTCGTGCCTGAAACTCCTTCTGCACGGCCACGGCGCACTGGACAGCATCCACCACACTCATGAACTCGGCAAGCAGGTTATCTCCAGGAGAATCTATCACCCGCCCCCGATGCTGGATGATCAATGTGGACATAATTCCCCTATACGTCTCCAGGGTTTTTACAGTGGCAGCCTCATCTTCTGCCATGAGGCGACTGTAACCTGCTACATCGGCGCTCAGGATAGCCGTCAGCTTGCGTGTAAACCTTTCTTCAGCCATCAGATCACTTCCCAAAATACAAAAGCCTCCAGAGGGGCACAAAAATCCCTTGAAGGCCTTCTTCAAGCCACCTTCTGGCAATTTTTCTCATTTTTTCTCCAGAAGGTTAGAGTTATGTTGTTGTTATCTTCCCGAATTCATTTCAGGTTTGTAACACCTCAGCTTTGTGAAAGCCGGGCAATGGGGATTCCGAACCCCCATTGCCCTCTCCAAGTGCCGATCTTGAAAAACTAAAGTGTTACTTAGGTTTGAAGGATAACGCTTTTGGAACATAATGTCCATATGTTTTATGTGGCCGACTTAACTATGTTTCCTAAATTCGTTCCTCAGGGCCGGCGTCAGATGGGTCTGATATCATTTCCAAAAATGCCTCCACCCTTGTTCTGATTTGGCCCTCGGATAAACTCCCTGATATCTCTAATACCAGTGACGGGCAATCATTCTGCTTTAGCATATGGGTGAGCTCCGATATTTCCAGGGATAAGGGATCACAATACTTGGGGATCAAGAAGATGACTCCCTGGGCTCGGTATCTTTTGGCCATTCCCAGCATCTCGTCGACCTTGTGCTCAACAGGCCTTCTCGTTGGTGCTGTCCGTAGCCCCAGCAGGCTTTCTACCAATATGTCAAGCGGTGAGCCCGTTTTGTCTATCTTGGTTTCACGCAACCGATAACGCATTCCCGATGCCAGGTCGTCCCAGACGACGACGGCTCCCGCATCTTCCAGTATATACGGTAGGGCGCTTTGATTCACCAACTCGTTTTCAAACATCAAACCGGAGAGGATGATTCGTATGCCCGTCTTTGGCGTCTCAAGCTCAAGTGTTTCTAAAAATGCCTTCAGCATGTCATTGTGAAGCGACTTTGGCATTATCATGCTGGTTAATACGGCAGATACAACCTGTTCGGGCCGAATAGCTCCTGGATGGGTGCCCCGATACTGATAGATCTGTTTAAGAAGTTGACGGTTTGTATTGTAGACGGAGATTGCCTTCGCGAGATTACCTTCAGTAAATTCTTCTCCCCCCCTATCGGATAATCTCTCTGCCAGGCTCAAAATTTCAGCCTTCAGATACCTCCTGGCACCCGCATCGTTGTTGACCGGGGGGGTAAAGACATGAACAAACCTCTCGGGCCAACGTAGTCTCCAGATGCCTGCCAATCCTCTGATTGTCTCACACACGTGAGCCACCAGAAGTCCATCCAGATACCCGTACCCCCCATCCAGTACTTGCTCCATTATGTCTTTTGAACAATCACAAACATAAGGAGGCAGGTAATCATGGGCCTTTACATACTTACTCCCGGACATGGTCAGCTGGATCGGAAGAAACCCACACGCCCACACGACCTCCTCGGGGACCAGGGCGGAATAGCAACCCACGACCTGCCTCCCCGATTTTTTATATTCAAGCGCCCATTTGTGCCTTTCTCCCAGGGCTTCGGTAAAGTCTATTCCCATTTCTTACCTTCTTTTTCGGAGAGAATGTCCAAAAAAATGTCCATATGCGCCTTCCATCTATCCATTGAAAAAGACCTGGGGTCTGCCATCTCGGCCTCAAAGGTGAAGCTGCGTATCCCCAGTTCTTTATCGAGGGCCCGGATATGTTCGGGCTGTCCTATGGAATATACCTTGCAGCTGCGGTTGGAAAAAAAGATTGCCCCATCACATCTCCAGTCGCGAGCAGAGCGAAGGGACCGGGCAACCTTGACAGGCAAGCCAACGTGATTATCAATCGAAAGCCATTTTGCGGCCAAATTCTCAAATGGGCCTTCTGCGTCAAAGTGGCCCCCATCAAAGAAATATCCGTTCCATACATGGTTGGTGTAGAAATCCATGGCCACGACCGCACCGCGTGAGGCCAGCCAATCCAGCGTCTGGAGATTAAACCACAGCGGGATGTTGTGAAAATAGAGCCTGAAACGCTCATCCGATATGATCCCTTCTCGGTCTGCAACGCTTTTCTGTGTCTCTTTCAAGAGCATATCATAATAATCAACCGCCTCCTGCCTGCCGGTCTGGGTGATCAGATAGAAGAGGTCGCCCACCAGTTCACGCATGCCCCGCGGGGTGGGAAGGGCCTTTCTGAGGAGCTGGACTTTGGTAAAGGCCTCGTGTGCCTCGCCGGAGAGGCTCATGCACCGAGCAAAGCGGTCATCATCAAAACGGGTCCCGGTTTGCTCTTCAATGAAATTTGCCAGCCGTTTGAATTCAGAAACCATCCACTCCTTATGATGGTCTTCGGTCTTGCCCAGAAAATTATATGGTGCATCAATCGTGAACATCGGGACATCAAAAAACCGGGCCTCGATCTCCCACCATTTTGCATGGGGGTCACAGGCCGATGCCACGGCAATAATAAAATCCGGTTTTGGCAGAGCCCCCATGGGTCCGTCGGTCTTGTACATCATCCCGAGACCACACCGGACATAAGAGCACAGATCCTGGCTCCAACCCCTTTTTTCAGCCTCCTCGCAGAAGCCCTTTGCCAGCTGTTTGGCGCAGCAGATAGTCACATAGTTCTCGGGCATGCAGACTTCAATCCCCATTGCGTACAGGATCTCTGTGGGACCGAGTGCGGTCGTGTAGGCGATGGGTCTCCCTTCTGCCCTTGCCCCATGAATGCGCTCATAGTAGCTTCTTGTGAAATCCTTTCTGAGCGCGTTCAGATTTTGGTTCTCGTTTCTGCCTTGATTTGAAATCATCTCTACCCCTGAGCTGTATGAACAACATCACAAAATGGATCTAAAGGACCGAATTGAGCCTTTTAGGACAAATCATCGCTCCAGTGCCCGTATTTATCCCTGAGGGCACCATAGACCACCTTGCCCGTGGCTGTTCGCGGGATGTCCTCGAAGGCTATAAAGTCCACGGACCGTGGTCTTTTGTATGCCGCGATCTTTTCCTTGCAAAAGGCCATAATTTCCTCTCTGAGGTCGTCCGTTCCCTTGATACCGTCTTTTAGCACCACCACCGCCTTTATGGTTTCTCCCCACTTCTTGTCCGGCACCCCGATCACGCACACCTCCTTTACGGATGGATGCGTTATCACGATGTTTTCGACTTCTGAGGGGTAAACATTCTCCCCTCCGGTAATGATCATATTTTGTTTGCGATCGACAAGGTAGTAAAAACCATCCTCGTCTTTGTAGGCCATGTCCCCAGCACTGAAGTATTTCCCCCTGAATGCCTCTCTTGTCTTTTCAGGGGAATTCCAATATTCCTTAAAGGTGCTCGGCTGGGTTGTGTAGATTTCGCCCACTTGTCCTACCGGGACTTCATCTCCATTTTCATCCAGCAGCTTTATACGCCCAACCCCTATCATCTCACGGCCGATCGAGCCCAGCTTTCGCATCTGATCTTCGGGGCGAAGTAGGACGGGAACCCCCGCCTCGGTAGATCCATAGGCTTCAAAGAAATTGGAGTTCAAAAAAAAGTCCATGATCTCCTTTTTTGTGGACCGTCTGACCGGCGCTGATGAACACAAAAGGTTGCGGACGCTGCTCACATCATATCTATTCTTAATCTCTTCGGGCAGAGACAGGATCATGATGTACTGGGTGGGCACCAGGGATGTAAAGGTGATCTGTTCCTCGTCAAACACCCTTATGATCTCTTCGGGGTCAAAGCTCTGTCTGTTGTATATACAGGCACAGCCGTATACATAAATGAAGTTAAAGGCGAATATAAAGGAGTTGGCGTGACACATCGGCATGACGAGAAGACCTATGTCGTTTCTGTTGAATCCCATCTCGGTATTATACATGAGGTAATGATGAACACAGCTCTCATGGGTCCGAACAGCACCCTTTGGCTTGCCGGTCGTACCGGAGGTATATATGATGACCCACATATCCTGGGGGTCAACCTCTATGTCAGGCTCATCTGAGGACCCGGCTTTAATCAATTCTTCGAAATTGCAGCAATCGGATGGGGCTTTCTCTTCTCCCAGGAAAATATAGTTGGATGAAAGATCTTTCGGGAGGTCTTCTCTGATGGACTCTGCCCCCTCCACAAAATCCTGAGCCACAATAAATGCGCTGGCCCCGGAGTCTTCGAGGATGTATTTGTACTCATTGGGGGTAAGCCTGAACATTATGGGAACCGCCACCAGGCCCGCCTTGGCAGCGGCACCATAGATCTCCATCCACTCCACACAATTGTATGCGAGCACCGCGAACCTGTCGCCTTTCTTGAGCCCCAAAGCCAGAAGACCGTTTGCCAGTCTACAACACCGCTCATTCAATTCCTCGTATGTCATGGCGCGGTTCAGGTCTTTTGCTCCCACCTTTTCAGGATAAAGGTAGGCGGCTATCCCCAGTGCCTCGCTGATGGTTATAAACGATCCCATACCCTCTCACCTTCCTGCGGGTTAGTGAAGCGATAGAAACTTGTTTTCCGGGAAGGACAATAAAGAAATTCCCCTTGTGAGTCAAGGAAAGTGTGGACAGCGCTCTTCTATGCCACCCGAAATTTTATCAGGGCATCAAAATCAAATTCGATGCCGTGACCGTGCCGGTCCGGTGCCACGGCGTAACCCTGATCAATTTCAAAGGCATGGGCCATAAAACGCTCCAGGCCAAAGGCATGGATCTCCAGATAGGCGGCATTGGGTATGGCGGCCAGGAGGTGAATATGCAGCTGATGGGCGCCATGGGAAATCAGCGGCAGGTTATGGGCCTCTGCCAGGCCGGCCACTTTCATAAAGGGGGTAATGCCGCCGCAAGTGGTCAGGTCTGGTTCGGGAAAATCAATGCCGCCAGCAGTGATCAGTTGTCTGAATTCCGCGACGGTATGTAGATTTTCTCCAGCTGCCAATGGTACTGGACTTTTTTGTCGAAGATGGGCGTAGCCGGCAAAGTCATCCGGTTTTAAAGGTTCTTCCAGCCATAAGAGGTCAAATTCCGCCAGCCGGCGGGTTGCCCGGATTGCCTTGTCAATGGTCCAGGCTTCATTGGCATCGGCCATCAATTCGATGTCATCACCAATGTGTTTTCGCATCTCCCTGACGCGCGACAGATCCTCGGCCAGGGCGGGCCTGCCGAGACGCATTTTGACCGAGCAATGCCCTTCATCGATGCTCTTGCTGGCGCCTTCCAATAGTTCCTGCAGGGGAAGATTCAGATCGATGTTGCCGGCATAAACCTTCACCCGCGGGTCGAAACCACCGAGCAATTGCCACAATGGTTGGCCCAGAGCGCGGCCTTTTAGGTCCCACAAGGCAGTGTCCACGGCGGCGATGGCAAAACTGACCGGCCCGCCGCGGCCGGCATAATGGTGCCGATGCCACATGCTATGCCAGAGAAATTCTATGTTGCGAGAATCCTGCGCCATGAGGCTGTTGCGAAAGACATCGTCTATGATTGTTGCAATGGCCGGTCCTTGGCCTTCATGCATGACCGTATAGCCAACCCCGGTGGCGCCGCTTTTGGTGGTAACACGAACCATCACCATATCAAAGGCCCGCATAACACCGGCCGCGGACGCTTCCATGACAACTGGCAATGGAATGCGGAATGTATCGACTTCCACTTTTTCAATAAGCATTTTCTATCCTCCTCCCCCCTCTGGAGTAGCAAAAAAACCTGATTCTCCGCGCCGCGCAAAACCCAGAGACAAAGGGCTTTGACCTTGAAGTTATGAATTTGAGAGAGACCTTGATGAAACAAGAAATACATATAACATTTCCATCCCATCCTGCAACGGGGAAAATGGACATCAATTTCAATACTCCATGTCGAAGATTGGGACGGAAAACATCTGGTTCACAGGGGCATGACGCAGAGAAATCAAGAGATAGCAATTGCTGAACGCTCAGAAAACCTTGCCCATAAGATCTTTGCCGAAGTCCTGAGCATTGTGCGACATCCGGATAGGCCTGGATAATTTATGGGGCAAGGTCTTCCATGAGTCTGTGCTTTTCCCGAAGCCTGATGGAGAGTGCTTGAACGGTTTCAAAGGCCTTTTCCACGGTCTTTTCCCCATCAGGGTTCACCAGGCAGCAGGTGGCCGGGGAGAGCAAACTGCGGGAAAGAAGAAAGTCCCGGTCCACGCCTTTTTTGCCCAGAGCGGTCCAGAGTTCATGCAGGAGTGTTTCCAGGGAATGAAGGCTTTCATTTTCGAACGGTTCAAAATTGGTGGGGACAATCCCCCACACCAGCACCACGCCTTGATGGGGCATTACCGCGAACAAAGTCCTTGACTCATGTCAAAAAAGACGGAGTTAAGGAACCTGACGATCATGTCATAGCAGTCAGCTATTGACCTATCTTGTTACTTGATGTTGACGCAAAGCGCTTGACCTTTCTACATCGGAGCGGATACATTTTTGGTCCAGCGCCACACTTTGTTTGATTTACAACCCGTATTCCGGAAAGGAGATTTGTAACATATTGAAATAGCAATATGTTTCCAATCTACTGGAAATTGTAGCCCATAAATATGAGCAAACAGCACACGATGATTCCAGACACTTACAAGGTCAGAAGGCAATTTTGCGGAATACGGGTTAAAAGGAATCTTTGGGAAGACATTTTTTCCTGGCAGATTTTGGAGGAAGACGGGTGCCTTTCTCTTTTTCAAGCGACTTCATCAAATGACTATCTCTGCCATTGAGAAATGGCGTAATCTTATCCTCTTGGTGACGGCGGAGATACTTATTTTTGGCCTCTGGTTCTCCGCCTCTGCGACCCTGCCCCAAATGACGGAAGAATGGCAGCTGAGCGGAGCCGACCAATCCTGGATGACCATGAGTGTCCAGGTCGGCTTTGTGGTTGGTGCTCTCATTATTGCCCTGTTGAACCTAGCCGACCGCATTCCTTCCAGTCGCCTGATCGCAGCTTGTGCCTTTGGGGGTGCAGCAGCCAACGCGGGTATTGTACTCCTTGACCATGCCCCTGCCCTTGCCCTCCTGTTACGCTTTGCTACTGGAATGGGGCTCGCCGGCAGCTATCCACCCGGCATGAAACTCGCTGCAACATGGTGCAAGGAAAACCGGGGACTGGGTATCGGTTTGCTGGTGGGGGGGATTGTTCTGGGGAAATCCATTCCCCACTTGCTCAATGCCCTTCCGGTTTTGGGTGGAGATGGCATGCCTCCCTGGCGCATGGTACTTCTGGCAACCTCAGCTTTGGCTGCCCTTGGTGCCATTGTGGTGGGAGCCGGGGTGTATGAAGGGCCTTTTCTGACAGGAGTGGCCCCCTTCAATTGGCGTTTTGCGGGAAAGGTGCTGAGCCACAGGCCCACGCGGTTTGCAAATTTTGGTTATTTGGGTCACATGTGGGAACTGTACGGTATGTGGACGTGGGTCCCTGTCTTCTTAATTGTCAGTTATGGTGCGGCCGGTTGGAGCACTCTGTCAGCGCGTCTGGCCGGATTTTCAGCCATTGCCGCAGGTGCTCTCGGCAGCCTGGTAGCCGGTCTCTTGGCCGATCGTTTCGGCCGATCACGGGTGACGGTCGCCAGCCTGATCCTATCGGGGACGTGCGCCCTGTGTGCAGGGATTTTCTTCTCTCGTCCAGGACTTTTGACGGCTCTCTGCCTTCTGTGGGGATTCACTGTCGTCGCCGACAGCGCTCAGTTCAGCGCAGCCGTCAGCGAGCTCACCGACCCTCGTTATGTAGGCACGGCACTCACTGTTCAAACCACCCTCGGATTTCTGCTGACCTTGCTGTCAATCCGCATCATACCGCCACTGGTTGAGATCATCGGCTGGGAATGGGTCTTTGCAGTCCTTGCACCTGGGCCCGTGTTTGGGATCTGGAGCATGCTTAAGCTCCGCCTCATGCCGGAAGCCACACGCATGGCATCGGGGAACCGGTGAATGGGCGCTGGCTCCCCTGACGGCTGGAAATCCAATAACAAGTCCCCCGATCCGGGCAAAATATCCCTGCGTGAAATGGGGTCAAATGGGGTCTCCTGTTGACCGTTAGTCTGCTCTTTGGTGATGGGGTTTTATGGGGAGCGCCATTGAAAAAACCAAAAGAGAGATATCCGTGGACCGCCGGATAAGGGTATGCGTCGAAAACTTGGAAAAGAGATTGTGCAACAGTCAACAGCAGACCCCAGTTCACTGATATTTCCACCCTGCATTACCACTGGAGGGACAAGAGCGATCTCTTCGAGCCGGCGGTATTGGACATCAGCGAAGATCTTCGGTTGAAGCACACGTAGGTGGAACGGGTGATTCACGGGCGGCCGCTGGGGGATTCATTGCCAGCCAATGCCGTTCAGCCTTTCGCTTCAAGCTCGAGCCCGGCTACCGGGACTACTTCATGGGCTTTTGCTTTGCCAGGACACAGTAGTTTTTGGTTTTTTACTTTTTTTCATTTTGCACAAAGCGGAGGTCGCAGGCAAAGGGCTGAAGCGGGCGAAGCGCGAAAGCCCTGCCAGCGAGCCGGAGCGGCATGGTCGGTTAACGTTTCCCCCGTGCTTTAAAGGGAAAGAGATCCAATTGATATAACACTGATTTCTCAACCTGACATATAGTTATGATAGCCACGAAGGTCAAAATTTCAGGGCGAAAAATTGTCGGAGCCGATTTGGATCAGCTAGCGTAGATTTGGAACCATATGTCAACGTTCCGGTGAACCGAAATCCTTGAGGTTTCCAAGAAATATCTTTCCATTTCTGATAGTTGACATCTGGAATCAGTATCGCAAAGCTCCGGGGTGACTCCAGCCCGAAGGATATCACAAGTTTTCTGATGTTGAGTTGTTTGGTATTGCGAAACCGTCATTTGGCGTGATGAAAAAATCAAAGGTATCCTCAAGGTGAAAGGCGTGAGATGTAGAAAAATAAGCTCGAATTCATCATATATCGAAAATGAAAAAATCCGTGCCCTACTTAGGGCTTGCGCAGAAATAACTTCACATTTTCGCATCCCATCTTCGGGTCATCTTCGGCCGCACCTCAATCGCAAGATCCTCGAAATAGTATTACATGACCTTCGGCGATTAAAATATTTGTTGCAATTGAGTGGAACTCTGT